>NZ_UGHR01000001.1:302084-604169 GCF_900451195.1 Iodobacter fluviatilis | reverse complement strand
CCCCAGTCTGCCGCACCTTGCTGCGCGGCTTGCACCACGCTGGGGTGATTGGCGAGACCCAGATAATCATTGCTGCAAAAATTAATCAGCTGCCGCCCACCGATCTGAATATGCGCGCCCTGCGGGCTATCAATCTGACGCCGGCTGCGCAGCAAACCCGCTTGCTGGCGCTCGGCCAGTTTGTCGGAAAATTGGGCAAATGGCATAAGAAGATCCGGCAGAAGAAAGCGGCAATTCTAACAGCTGACAGGTGGTAGATGCGCTGGCTGAAGGCCAGGAAGGCTGACGATATCAATTGTAAAGCGGCGGTCCTAGCAGCTTATCGTTAAATAGCAGCCTGTCGGACTTAAGACTGTCCTACTGCGAAAACGCCGGATTTGGCCATATTTCGAGCTTTTTTTCGTTAAATAGCCCGCTATTCGCCTCAAAAAACCTAAAAATCTATCTCAAACCGAATGCTTTCTCGCTACGGACGCTCAAGCCCGACAGACTGCTAGCACGCGCAGTGGGCGGCCTATTCAATCACCAGTGATTTAACTTGCCACGCCGAACGGTCGTAATAAGGCTTGGTTTGCAGCTCTGGCTTTGTATCGTAAGGGTAAACAATAAATAACGGCCCTTTAGTGCGAGCAGGAATGGCCTGACCATTCATTTTATGCGCCAAAATCATATCAAACCGATGTGTGTCACTGAAAGGAATGTCCGTTTTGTAATCATTAATCGCCACGGCTTTAATCACGTTGCCACTGGCCTTGGCCGCCGCCAGCACATCGCGTAAATAGGGGCCGCTAAACTTAACCGGCAGCGCTTCCCACGGGGTTTGGGTGCGATAGCTTTGCTGCGGCAGTTTTTCCAACATGGCCAGATCAAATACTGCGGTATTGCCTGCGTTTTTCTCCCCCACCTTGCCGCTTAAAGTCAGAATCACCTTTCCTGCCGGGGCATCCAGCGCCAGCGCGGGCCAGCTAAAGAGCAAAACCAGCAGCAGATATACGCGGCAAACAGGCATAAAAGTAACCTCGCATGGGCTTAATTTTTAAGTTCTGCCGGTTTACTTCGGGGCGGAACCTGCTCTTCCTTTATAGGTAGTAATTTTTCGATTGCTGCAATATCCACGTCATCAATCTGTTCTTTACGCATAAATTTCCCGGCAAAGACCAGCCATAATTTGCTGTGTAAGAAATACCGGAACAGCTCAGCATCGATATGCTGATCTTTGGCCATAGACGCCATAATTTTCAGCGATTCAGTCAGTGTTTTCGGGGATTTATACGGGCGGTCTGCGGCAGTAAGCGCTTCAAACACATCGGCCAGCGCCATCACCCTGTCTGCCGTGCTGAGCTGATCGGCCGATAAGCGCCGCGGATAGCCCTTGCCATCGAGTTTTTCATGGTGAGTAGCGGCAATATCCGGCACTTTTGCCAGCCTAGCGGGCCATGGCAGCCCGCGCAGCATAATCAGTGTCTGCACAATATGATCGTTGATTTTAAAGCGGTCTTCTTCGGTCAGTGTGCCACGCCGGATAGATAGGTTGTACAGCTCGCCCATATTTTGCGCGTGCTTTGGCAACTCCATATCAAAGCCATGGTGATTATTCGGGTCGCCTTTTTCTACTGCAGGCTTACGCTCTCCCCATGGCACGACATGGTCGCTGCGATCCGCCAGCAGCAGCTCTGCGATCGGCAATTTTTCGGGCACATAGTCACCCAGCCTGCGGTTTTCGTCTGCAGACAAGCCCAACTGCTTATCAAAATAACGCAGCCATGTTTTCCGGCCTATTTGCTGAAGCCGCTGTATATCCTCATCGGCCATAAATTCGCCGCCCACATTACAACGGGCCACAAAAGAAAAATCATCCTGTAAGACTTGCTGGTGCTGTTTCAGCATGGCAAAAGAAGCCTCTTCATCCCCGCCAAAAGCCACTGCCCGCCAATGATCCAGCTCGGCATCGCGCCACATCACCTCAAAACGCATACGTATCTCGTGGATGCGGTTGTAAATGGTTTCTAGTTTGGTGGCTTTATCAATAATGTGCTCGGGGCTGATCACCTTGCCACAATCATGCAGCCACGCGCCGAGGTGAAACTCGTAGCGCTGATCTTCACTCATTTTAAAACCGGCATAGGGGCCGCTTTCTTCCCGCCCCATTTGATCGACCAGCATGCCGGCCAGCTCTGGCACGCGCTCGCAATGGCCTCCGGTATAAGGGCTTTTGGCGTCAATCGCATCAGCCATCAGCCTGATCACTGCATCCAGCAGTTTTTTTTGTGCATCAATCAGCTGACGTGTTTCTATCGATACGGCCAGCATGCCAGACAGCTTATGCACAAACCCGGTAAATGCACGATCAGCATGGCTGTCATCATCCTGATACTGCAAAATCAGCAGCCCTTCCAGCATGCCACTGCGGCCGCGCAGCTCAATCTGCATTTCAACCACGCCCTCAGCCACCTGATGTGTTTCAGGAATCGCCTGCTGCTGATCGGTATACATAAAACACTTTTCTTCATGCCCGCACAAATCACCATGTGCTGCGGCCCGCTCCATTTTATGGCTGGTGTGATTCAGTAAATAAACCACGCCTGCCAAGCAGCGTGTGGCCATCACCATCTGATCCAGCACATTATTCAGCATGTGCTCTACTTTGGGCTCGGTGGCCATATCTTGGCTGATTTGTAAAAAAGTCTCGATGGTCTGGCCCATATCGTGCATCACGCCAGACAGATCATTCACCTCCTGCACCATGGTATTTTTAAGCTGGCTTTGGCTGAAATCAAAACGGCTCATGCGCTGTGCCTGAGCCGTTAACTTATCCATACTTTTGCCAATTTTTGCCCCGGCCCACCAGCCCAGCGGCATTAAAAGCAAAGCCAGAACCGCCACCACCACGATCAGATGTAGCAGTTTGCCGCGCAGCCCGCCCAGTAAATCATCGCTGGGCGCGGCCACCAGTAAGCGCATTCCATCCGATTGCCACACATCAAAGGGCAAAGAAGCCCCCAGCCATTCCTGCCCGTTTACTTCAAAAGCCGCCACCTTGCCCTTATCCAAACCCAGCGCATTGAGCTTGCTCAGGCTGGGTACAGCAAGACCATCCACCGTGCTAAATTCAAATTTATCCCCGCCTTTAATCAATACTTTTTGCATATCGGGGTAAGCCAGCACTCTGCCTTTTTCATTCACCAAGGCCAGCTGGGTATTAGGCGATATTTTCAGCCCTTCCAGACTATTGGCCAAATCATCCAGCACCACATCAATACCAAAGATCGCCTTACCATTTTGGCTGGCCTGGCTGAGTGTTACGCCTATTTGCCGGGAAGAAAAGAAAATATACGGTTCAGAAAGCTGCGGTGCTGCTGTTAGCTCAGAAGCTTTATACCAGGGACGTGTGCGGGGATCAAAACGGTAATCTGGCTCGTTGCGGCGCTCTAGCAAGGTGCGGCTTGCATTAAAAAATAAAAACTCGCGTTTAAACTGGCCATTGGGCTGGCTTTGCACCGATTGCACCATAAAATTCGACATGGGCGGCGCATTAAACTTTTTGCGAATCTCCTCCCTGTCCAGCGGACGAACCAGCATAAATGAGCCATCGCTATAGCCCACAAAAACAGACGACATCAGCTCATTGGCCGTCAGCACATCAGACAGCGTGCCCAGCCTGAGCAGCCGGTCTTCTAAATGAGTTGCACTTGCAATGGGATCGGCCACCAGCATGCGTAATGTGGCTTGTGCCGGCTCCAGCATACGGCGGGATTTTTCTGTAATCAGCTGGCCGGCATCTCTTGCCGTTCTGGCGGCAGTATCAAGCAAGGTGCTGCGTGCGCCACTCCAGCCAATGCCAATCACCCCGACTGCCAGCACCAGCATGCAGAGCACCACCACCGTAGCGATTGAAAGCTTAATGGGCCAGCTATGCCCCCGCGCTAAAGAATGCGGCCCCTTGCCCATCCTCTTCTTCCCTTTAAAGTTGAAGAAAAACATGCCGTTTTTATTGACTGGCGTTCCGTGAAGGCAGAGCTTTGGCTTTAACGCAGTTTGTTTTTATTATTTCAGTACTCAGGCAAGCCCTCCCCGCCGCCATGCAATCCCATTCCCCTACAACCGGCCATATCTTTTTAATGCTAGACCATTGCTTTCTTTATTTACAATTTAAAACATCATAAATTGTAATTATTCATTAAAATTTAAAGAAGAAAAGACAGAAAATTCTATAAATACGGCTTTTAAACCGCTTACAAACGCAGAGCAAATCAAGCGTTGCCCGCACTGATCATCTTGCTGGGCGGTGCAAGCTAAAAAATACTTAAATGCCCAGCTTTAAATGCTTTAACGGAGATTCAGCGTAAACCCATCCCTGTGATACTCAAAACCAGCCATGCTATGCAAAGGCTAAAATAAAACTTGTAAGACAATCACTTATTAGCAAAAAAATAAATTATCACCCAGCCTCAAGATATAAAAAGCATCATTTCTATTCCATTAAGACCATTACTTGTTTTTATTCATCACCAGCATGTTTATTTGCTAATGTGATCAGGCACAGCCACCTGTCTTTTTTTAAACATTAACTTTCTATTGCGTTATTTTTGGCGCGATAAAGGCCTGTGCTCGGCGTTTTATTCCTTGTTTTAATCAGTCATTTAAATATCTGGAGTAAAGAATGAATATAAAAAATGGATTTAAGATCTGCGCCGCAATATTGGCAGCTTTTTTGTCTTTTAGCGCCAGTGCAGAATCTAAAGAGATACAGGTCAGCCTAAGCACTGACAAAAACACATTAGTTGAAAGCGATGATGTATTTGTGAATGTTACGATGAAAAACACCTCATCAGCACCACAATACATTTTAAAGTGGCATACCCCTTTTATTGCCGCACAAACCGAATTATTTGATGTATATCGTGATGGCATCAAAGTCAATTACCTTGGGCCCATGGTAAAACGCGCGGCACCTAAAGCCAGTGATTACTTTGAATTAAAACCCGGTGCAAGTTATCAGCAAAAAGTGGAGTTATCTGCACTTTACGATATGCGCGTAACGGGCAATTACACCATTCAATATCATCTTGGTACGTCAAGCGATGCAAAAGGCTTTGTAAGTACTGAAGCTGCCGTTGCACCGTCAGATGCTATCTCGATATGGATAGATGGCAGCCTGCCACGAGGCACCATCAGCAGTGAGCCCGTCCAGCCCAGCCTTGCCGGAGGCAGCTTATCCTTTAATAAATGCTCCGCATCGCAATCTGCACAGGTAAAAACAGCATTCAGCGCAGCGCAAACCATGTCGGCCAGCGGTGATGACTATATGTCGACGGGCGCGAGCAGCGCTCGTTATTCCACATGGTTTGGTAAATATGATTCATCACGCTACGCCACAGTCAAAGCGCATTACGTGGCGATTAAAGATGCTTTCTTAAATAAGCCGGTGACCGTGGATTGTGGCTGCACAGATTCTTACTTCGCCTACGTTTACCCTAGCCAGCCTTACAAAATTTACGTGTGCAACGCCTTCTGGACAGCCCCGATGACAGGAACTGATTCTAAAGGCGGCACTTTGGTGCATGAAATGAGCCATTTTTATGCAGTGGCTTCAACAAAAGACAATGTTTATGGGCAATCCGGCGCTAAAAGGCTGGCCATCAGCGATCCGGCCAAAGCCATTATGAATGCCGATTCACACGAGTATTTTGTTGAAAACACACCAAACCTGCCTTAATTGAAGTGCTGGCGGATCAATCAGGCGTCTGGCTGATCCGCTTAAAGTATTTACTTAGCGCCAGACTCAGCGATTTCTGGCTTTAAAAAAGCGGTAATGCTGGTAAGGCTCGCCGGGCAGATAGATCGCCGCAGCTTGCGCCGGAATATCCAGCAATACGCTGCCTGCCTGCACTTTGGTATCCGCGGCATGACCCAACGCATCGTGCAAAGGCACGCCGTCATACCAGTGTGAGTAAGGGATTAACAGCCTGGTTTGTAATGGCCGATCAGATAAATTAACAATCACCAAAGCCGCCTCGCCAATCACCTCAGTTGCACGCAAAAACACCAGCGCATTGCCTGCCAGCCTGTCGCCCAATACCTGCACATCACCGTACTGAAGCGCCGGATGATTCTGCCGAATCGCAATCAGCTGCTGCACAAACTGGCGCTGTGCATGATTCCAATCGGCCTGATTCCAGCGCATGGGGCGGCGGCAATCCGGGTCTGCCCCGCCTTCCATACCGATTTCTTCGCCATAATAAATCAGCGGGATACCGGGTAAGGTGAACTGCATAATCATAGCCAGCTGCGCTTTTTCTAGGCTACCCACAGTAGTCAGCAGCCTTGGCGTATCGTGGCTGGAAAGCATATTCCACGAGCAAAGCAAGCCGCTCAGGCCGTAAGCTTCTCTGGCGTCTTTCAGCGCATGATTCATTTGCAGCGCATCAATCTCCCCCGCCAGCCAGGCGAGCGTGGCAGTGCGATACCAGTAATTCATCATGCCTTTAAAGCCGCCACCTGCCTCAAACCAGCTGCCTGAAAAACCATTCAGCTCGCCTAGTAGGCCGGCCTGAGGGAAACGCTGTGCCACAATGGCCGCCATTTCCTGAGCCACGGCAATCCCCACATCCTGCGCCACATCAAAGCGCCAGTTATCCACGCCCTTGGCCAGCCAATGCTGTACCAAACTATCTGGCTGGCGGTATAAAACATCGCGAACGCTTGGCTTGCTCAGATTCAGCTCCGGCATCAGGCCATAATCCTGCCAGCACAGATAACTGCCATCGTCTTTAAAACTAAACCAATCACGCTTACTTGCATCCCCTGCCTTAGCCGCCAAAAACCAAGGATGGCTGTCGGATACATGATTGAGCACCGCATCCAGCGTCAGGCTCATGCCCTTGGCGTGTAATGCCTCAATCAGCCTCAGCAAGGCAGGCTCGCCGCCAAACATAGGATCGATGCTAAAAAAATCCACCGCATCGTATTTATGATTACTGGGCGCGGAGAACACCGGCGTTAAATACACGCCGGTGACGCCCAAGTCCTGCAGGTAATCCAGCTTGTCGCTAATGCCATCTAAATCACCACCAAAAAACTGCATGCCCCATGGCTGATCCAGCGTGCTGTCGTCCCAACCCCGTTTCACCACATCCGGATGTGAATACGCCGCCTGCGCCAGCTTCTCGCTACTTGCAAGAGCGCCACCGATGGCAAAACGCTCAGGAAAAATCTGATAAATAATCTGACTCGCCATTTGCTTGGTGGCGGCATCTAGGGTGGTTTTCATAATGGGCTCGGGCAAGAAAAATACAATAAACCCTATCAGCAAACTGACGCGGGCACGATGGTTTGATTATTGAATAAAAAGCCCAGCCCTGCGCGGCTAAGTCATCTGAATCTGATTAAATTGGAATAAATAGCTCCGTCACTGAATCCGGGTGATCCGGGGCCAGAAAACGCTGATCCATATATTCAAACTCGATACTATCAAGCGCTTTAAGCCCTGCAGCGGGCAGCCAGCTGCTGTGAATGGATCGAAAAGTCTCTGCAATGCCACTTACCGGGCCAATATGTTCAAAGCGGGCATAGCGTTGCTCTGGCACTTCCAGCGCCACCATGCCATCAGGAACCGGTGCATCTGCCGCTACTTCCAGTGCGGCCAGATAGCGCCACTGCCCATCGGCTAAAGGCTGGCAAAGCCCATAGCTGCTGCCGGGGCGAAGATCAGCAATTTCATGTTCACGTTGCAAAAACCGCCCCCACATCTCAGGGATACTGCCTTCATCTTTAGGGCTCCATGCAAGGCCAATCACACGAAAAGCGGCACGGGTAATAATCTCAGGGGTTTGCATAGCGGCAGGGCTCCTTTGGGCTTGGCTAAGGTAAATCTGAATTTGGGTGATCTGCTCCTGCTTATCTTTGATCTCACTTTGCAGCCGTTCAGAGTGGGACTGTAATAGCTGGCGCAAAGCCTGATCATCTGTACCGCCTTGCCATAACTGGCGAATTTCTTCCAGCGGCAAACCAAACTGGCGCAGCCGGACAATCTGCCCCAGCTCTGTGACTTGGGCAGGCAGATAATAGCGGTAGCCGTTATCGCTGCCGGTAAGCGCAGGGCTGAATAAACCAATGCTGTCGTAATGCCTCAGCGTTTTAGTGCTCAGGCCATAGCAGCGGGCAAGTTGTCCAATTGTAAGCATGGGTGTTCTCGTAAGCAGATGCCTAAGTATCAACCTTCCCGCAGGGGCAAGGTCAAGAGGTCAATTTCAAAAATATCCTTTTGCAGCGACCATTTTTTTGTGCACAGCCTTACCCCAACTTACAAACCACTTGTCATTGTTATAAACAATAATGATTCTTGTTATCTTTCATTTCAAACGGTATGATTCGCCGCTTTTCTGCTTTGGGTTGTGTTCGGTGTTTGAGCGTTATTATCACGATTTGCATCTGTTTATTTCCCGCTCGATTGGCTGCCGCGATAAGGCACAGGATGTCGTGCAGGAGGCTTATGCGCGGGTGCTTGCCAGTAAGCAGGTTTCGCAGGATGGCGGGGCAGGTTTAGGGGCTTTGCTCTACACCACGGCTAAAAATATCGTGATTGATCAATACCGCCAGAATCAGTCACGCCAATATGATAACTATGAACACGTTGAGCTGCCCGCCTCCCGCGCCGATGAGCCGGAGCACCGGGCTGCGGGCAGGCAGTCAATGAAGCTTTTGCTGGAGCTGATTGATAGCTTGCCCCCGCGCAGCAAAGAAGCCTTTGTACTGTATAAGTTTGAGGGCTTAAGCCATGCGGAGATTGCTAAGCAGATGGGCATTTCGATTAATATGGTGGAAAAACACATTATTAACGCCATGGTAAGCTGCAAAAAAGGCATGGCTGAGCGGGGTGGTAAATGAGCAGCTCAACAGAGATGACGCAGATTGATCCAGATACCGCAGCAGCACAATGGTTGTTACGTCAGGAACAAGGGCTTTGCCCCGCTGAAAAACTGCATTTTAAAGAATGGCTGAGCAGCCATCCGGCACATCAGCAGGCATGGCAAGACATGCAAAACATCGATCGCCTGATCAGTGAAATGCCCCCCTCTTGCAGCCAGCATTTTGCAAAGCAGCGCAAGCAACTTGCCGCAAAGGCAAGGCGTGAGCGTTATAAGCAGCTGATTTCTGCTTATTTCACGCCGCGCCTACTTGCAGGCTGTGCGCTATCGGTACTGGCCTGTAGCTATTGGTGGCTGAGCTTGCCCAGCTACCAGCAGCAAGTACAAACCGCACGCGGGCAAATGCTAGAGCAATATTTGCCCGATGGCAGCCATGTAGAACTCGATACCGACAGCCAGCTAGAAATAGCGCTGTACCGAGATAAACGTGAAGTCCGTTTAATCAAAGGCCAAGCCATGTTTCATGTCAGTAAAGGCAGGCCTTTTCATGTCATCACAGATCAAGCCAAAGTCAGCGTACTGGGCACACAGTTTTCAGTCAGAAATACCCAAAAGCAGATTCAGGTTGCGGTGCAGTCTGGCAAGGTGGCTGTTCAGCCCAAACCAGCCGCATTGCCCGGGCTGATTTTGCATGCTGGGGAAGTGGTCACGCTGGCAAATAATGCATTGAGCCCTGTGCAATCAATTGCTCCGGCAGCGGTAGGCAGCTGGCGCCATGGCAGATTAAACTTTGATAACACCACGCTGGCCAATGCCATTGCCGAGTTTGAACGCTATACCCCTACCGGCCTGCGGATTTCTGATCCTGATATAGGCGGGCTGCGTATATCCGGCAGCTTTGAGATTAAAAAACTACAACAGTTTACTCAGGCTTTACCGCAGGTTTTGCCAGTAAAAATCAACAATGGTGAAATAAGCGCACCTTAAGCCTGCAAGAGCACCATGATTTAAAGATCCCCATTTATGACAGCCGAAAACGCTGCATTTGTTTTTGTAACTGCAGGCTGATTTCAAATAACTGGCTGCTATCTTGGCTGGCTTGCTGAGTAATACGCAGATTACTATCGGCGGATTGAGAAATTGCATCCACACTATTGGCAATCGCCTGGCTTTCAGCCACTTGCTCGGAGATATTTTGACTCAAAAGATCCAAATCCACGGAGGCCTGGCTCGCCCCTTGCTGTAATTGGGTAAGGGGGTCCACAATTTCACCGATCATTGCCACCGCCCGCGCCATTTCATTTCTCCCTTGGTCAATTTGAAAAATAGCCTCACTGGTTTGCTGATCCATCGCTTCAATCACACTATAGATTTCGCGGGTAGCGCCAGAGGTTCGATCCGCCAGCCTTCTTACCTCGTCCGCTACAACGGCAAAGCCTCGGCCAGCTTCACCGGCACGAGCTGCCTCAATCGCCGCATTTAAAGCCAGCATATTCGTTTGTTCGGCAATTTCGGTGACGGCACTGATCATCGTGCGCATCGAATTAGCCCTTTGCCGCAAAACATCAACGGCATCCGCACTGTTTTGAATAGTTCCGGCAATCGCAGCAATTTCCCGCGAGGCGGTTTCAATCAGCTGATGGCCCCGTCCTGCTAAACTGGCCGCGTGCTGAGATTGCTGCTGGGCTGAACAGGCCGTTTTTTCAGCAAAATGTAGTTTAGTGACAAAATCTCCTACCACCCGATGAATCTGGGAAATCTCCAGCTGCTGGCTGGCTACACCGTTCGCTACGTCTGTAGCGCCCTGCTGGCCCGACTGTGCGGAGCTTGAAATTTGGTTCGCCGAATCGCGTAGCTCCAGCACCATAGCGGCCAGACTAGTCTGCATTTTTTGCATTTGCATCAGCATCATGGCAGTTTCATCACGGCCATTTATGGTCAGCTGGCAACGTAAATCGCCAGCGGCCATACCCGCCATCGCTGCAACACCATGATCCAGCGGGCGAATAATGCTGCGCGTCACTGCCCAAGCAAAAAAGGGCCCGGTCACTAAAGCGCACAGGCTCAAAATCCAGAGTAATGAACGCGTCTCACTCATACGCTGCAATACGCTAGCTAATTCTTCAGCCATGCTGGTTTGCTGCATCGCGGCTAATTCAGCAGTTCCTTTAAGCAAGGCATGCAAAGATGGCTCTGTGTGGCTGGCATACTGTTGGGCCAGCGTGGCCTGATCTCCCAGCTCAATTAAATCAACCGTGTCAGTAAAAGCCTGAAGATACTTTTCGCGCAGCGTGACTAAATTTTGTAGTGATGCAGCCCTTTCCCCAGACCAAGGCAGACTTTGCAAATTTTGAAACGCAACACTGGCTTGCTTGCCTGCCAGATCCATCGCGGCATAGAGAGGCACACGAGCCAGACGCTCGGGCGTTGTCACAATTTGCAGCAATAACAAAGCGGCATTTTGCGAATGCCGGTCTAATTCAGCGGTGAAGCTTTGTTTTTTTGCCTCAACCTGCACAATTTGATGCATGGCCTGATCAATACTGGATAAACCGGCCCGAACACTCAGAAAGAGGATAAATATAAACGCCAGCATCACCATAAAAGCCAGCGTTAATCGCACACCAATTTTAATTTTATTCAGGGAATCCATTAATTTGCCTCTGTTTATGTGTTCAAAGTAAGCATCACTTCATATGCAAACAGCCCCCTTTACTGAAACGTAAATCCAGTTACTCGCTAAGCCAAACAGAACACACATAAGGGTAGTTGAAAATCTTGTTGTCAGTATTAAGCCAACAGAATTGATCAAATGCTAAGCAATGGTGGTCCCTATCCTTTCATTCCCCCACTAGCCCCTCTTGAGGGCCATACAAAATTTTTCTTTTGCTACGTCAGGGTGAGGTCGCTTCATTCGTTTTAATTGAGAATGATTATTAAAACTATTAAAGCGAGAGAGTGTTACCCGATGCAAACATCCAGCCGCCGCATGGCAATCCGCCCTTTGATACTGGCCTTAAGCCTCGCCTTTACAGCACCTGCTGCCAGCTATGCAGCCCAAGCTGCCCCAATTGAATTAAATATCACATCCCAGCCGCTGAGCAGCGCCCTTAACGAGCTAGCCCGCCAGACAGGCATGGTATTGCTGGCCGATGCCAAGCTGACCGTGGGCCGCCAAAGCCCTGACTTAAAAGGCAGCTACAGTCTGCGGGATGCGCTGCGTCAATTACTCAATGGCAGCGGTTTACGGGCCGATATTCAGGGCAAAGACACCATAATTATCAAAGCTGTACCTGTCACCACCGGCAATACGGTGAGCATTGGGGCCGTTCGTGTGAGTGGTGAGACCGCAGGATTTTTAAACGATGAGCAGATTGAAGCCAGTGACCGGCCCTATCTCAAGCCAGGCTCTTCCGCCCATATCAGCCGCGAAAATATTGACCGTTTCCGTGGGACTTCTCCTGCCGATATTTTCAAAGGCACACCCGGCGTGGTGGTGGGCGATGCGCGTAATAGCGGCGCAGTGGATATCAATATTCGCGGCATGCAGGGCCAGGGCCGCGTGCCCGTGCTGATTGATGGCAGCTTGCAAACCACCACCATTTATCGTGGCTATTCTGGGGTGGCAGACCGCAGCTATATTGATCCGGAAATGATCAGCGAAATCAATATCACCAAAGGCCCAAGCCTTGGCGCAGAAGGCACGGGGGCGATTGGGGGTTTAGTAAGCATGAGCACGCTAAAACCTGAAGATGTGTTAAAGCCGGGCGAGCGCAGCGGTTTCAGACTGCGCACCGGCTTACAAAGCAATAGTGTGGAAGCGCGTCATGAATATGAGGCCACACCAAGAAGCAATCGCAACAGCATTCTGGACCCGCGTGATGGTTTTATCAGCTTGGCCTATGCCCTGAAAGAAGATGACTTCGATCTAGTCGCAGCCATCAGCCACCGCCAGAGCGGTAACTATTACTCGGGTAAAAACGGCTACACCAGCTATCAGAACATAAATGAGTGGGGAAAAGACGAAGGCCTAACTCAGTTTTACAACGCCGGGGATGAGGTATTCAACACCTCCAATATCAGCAACTCCGCCCTGCTCAAAGGGACCTACCGTCTTAGCGAGGATCAAGCCTTAGAGCTGGGCTATCGCTATTACAAGAGCAATTATGGCGAGATTATGCCCTCGCAAATCTGGCGCAGCGACTCGAATGTGTTACATGATTTTAAAGCAAGCGAAGTCAGCAGCGAGGCATGGACGGCCCGTTATAAATACGCCCCTGCTGATAACCCGCTGGTCAATCTGAAAGCGGGGCTGTGGTACACCGATATGCAAACCGCCGCCCGCAATGGCGATGTATTTAGTAACCCGCTAGAAGGCAAGCCACACCCTGGTGATGGTGATTGTGAGGCTTGCGTAGATGTAGTGTATCTGGCTAAAAACCAGGCCCAGCGCTATGGCGCGGATCTGAGCAACACTTCGCGCTTTGATACGTCCCTTGGGCCGGTGCAATTGAACTATGGCATTTCTTTACAAAAAGAAGATATCGCCCCAGCCGATAGCGTTAAAAAAACTCAGGAAGACTTCGATAAAAACAACACGCTGCGCAGCGGTATCCGCAATGAACAAAGCGCTTTTTTAAATATGCAATGGCAGGCCAGCGACCGCCTCTTACTGGAAGCGGGTGGGCGATATATCCATTACAACAGCAAAGACCGCAATGTGATTTCCTCCCCTATACGGGAAAAAACAGGCTGGCAACATATTAATATGTGGGACGCAGAGGGTAATGAAATTGGCTACACCATCTGGCGTCAGGATGAGAATGGCGAGTTTACTGATGCGACCAATCCATTAAAAAATGGTAAGGGCACCCTGATACCTAAAAACGAAGGTGAAAAAGGCGAACCAATCGATCTGAGCAAGGTTGACTATTGGGACACGACCGGCCTTGTGAATTACGACAAAATTCCAGGCGCCTTTACCCGTACAGCACCGATTGAACGCTCCGGAGGCGGTTTTGCCCCGGCATTCAGTGCCACCTTTAAGCTGACCGATACCACCAGCACTTATCTGCGCTACACCGAAGGTCTGCGCATGCCCAGCATGTTTGAATCCACCGTTGGATTTTCAGCACGCTACTCCTCGCCGCTAGAGCCTGAACACAGCAAAAACTGGGAAGCCGGTATTAGCTTTGTAAAAGATGGCGCATTTAAAGCAGAAGATAAGCTGCGCTTTAAAGTGGCCTATTTCAATAACAACACCGAAAACTACATCACCCGCAGCCAATTTAATGGCGAATCAGGGATGCAAAATTTCACCATGGCTAACATGGATAGCTACAGCATCTCTGGCTTTGAATTCCAGTCTTCCTATGACCGAGGTGATTTCTTTACTGAGTTAGCAGCCACCCTGAATCAAAAGAGCATGATTTGCGATGCCAAAGTGGCAGACTATTACCGGAAAAAAGGAGAAAACTGGCCAGAATTCAGAGAAACACCTGACTGCTCATCCGTTGGCTTCAATACGTCTTATGTCAGCAATATGATTCCGCCCAAACTCATGGCAAATGGTACTTTTGGTTCACGCCTCTTGGATCAGAAGCTCACGCTTGGCCTGCGCGCCAGCTATGTCAGTGGCCCGCTCAATGTGACTGAAGACAAAATCTGGACCAATTACACCGGTACATCAGTGCAGATTAAAACCCTGCCCTACACCTTGGTGGATCTGTTTGCCAGCTACAAAATCAATGCCGATACCCGCGTAGATATGACGGTGGATAACGCCACTGACCGCTACTACCTCGACCCGCTCACCCTCAGCCTGATGCCAGGGCCTGGGCGTACTGTGCGGATGTCTTTTGCCGTTAAATTCTGAAAATATACCTCTTAACTTAAACAAAATAAGGGCACTCCTTCATAGAGCTGTCCTTATTTACACGGGCCAGTACGTATCCGCGTGCCCGCTAAAAAAATATTTTCATTTCAACGTCAGGGTTTATCAGCCTCATTCGTTTACTTGGTAATGATTCTTAAAATCACTACCAAATGAGGCCTAATCCCATGAGAGCATTCTGCCGCCGCGCAGCGATCCGGCCATTAATTCTGGCCTTAAGCCTTGCATTTGCAATGCCAGTACAAGGCATTGCTGCCCAGCCCACCGCGTTTGAATTGAATATCAGCTCCCAGCCCCTGAGCAGCGCATTAGGCGAGCTGGCCCGCCAGTCGGGCATGGTGCTGCTCGTGGATGCTAGGCTCACCGCAGGGCGACAAAGCACGGCACTTAAAGGCAACTACAGCCTGCGTGATGCGCTACGCCAACTACTGAGCGGCAGCGGTTTGCGTGCAGAAATAAACAGCGATGGCACCATTGTTTTAAAGCAGGAGCCGCAAGCTGATAAGGCCGTTGCCATTGGCGCGGTTAAAGTCAGTGGCGCGGCAGCGGCGTTTTTAAGCGACGAGCAGATAGAAGCCCATGACCGCCCCTATATTAAGCCGGGCTCTTCCGCCCATATCAGCCGGGAAAACATTGATCGCTTCCGTGGCACATCCCCTGCCGATATTTTAAAAGGCACACCGGGTGTGGTTGTAGGCGATGCACGCAATAGCGGCGCAGTGGATGTCAATATCCGTGGCATGCAGGGCCAGGGCCGTGTGCCCGTACTGATTGATGGCAGCCTGCAATCCTCTACCGTTTACCGAGGCTACGCTGGAGTTGCCGATCGCAGTTATATCGATCCTGAGCTGATCAGCGAAATCAATATCGCCAAAGGCCCAAGCATGGGCGCTGAAGGCGCAGGCGCGATTGGCGGCCTAGTCAGCATGCAAACATTGCGTACTGAAGATATTTTAAAGCCGGGTGAGCGTAGCGGTTTCAGAATCCGCACGGGCCTACAGGACAATAGCAAAGAAGCCCCCACTCATTTTGAAACCACGCCGCGCACAGACCGCAACAATATCCTAGACCCGCGCAGCGGTTTTCTGAGCCTTGCCTATGCAACACGTCAGGATGATTTTGATCTGATTGCCGCCATCAGCCATCGCCGTACCGGCAATTATTTTGCAGGTAAAAATGGCTTCAGCAGCTACCAGAATATCGATGAAAATGGCGATGATGATGGCATCACCCGCTTCTATCATGCTGGAGACGAGGTTTTAAATACCTCAAATACCACCGATTCTGCCCTGTTAAAAACCACCCTAAACCTGAGCAATGATCAGGCCTTAGAGCTGAGCTACCGCTACTTTAAAAGTGCTTATGGCGAAATCATGCCTTCGCAAATTTTGCGTAATAGCACCGGCATTATCAAGCAATGGAAGCCAAGCGAAGTCAGCACCGATGCCTGGACGGCCCGCTATAAATATCAGCCTGCTGATAATCCGCTGATTAATCTAAAAGCCAATCTGTGGCACACCGATATGGAAAGCGCCGCCCGCAATGGCGATGTTTTCCGCAACCCGCACGAAGGCAAGCCCACCAGCTGGGAACACGAATGCGAGCAATGTGTAGAAACACTCTATCTGGCGAAAAACCAATCGCAGCGCTATGGCGCAGATTTAAGCAATACCTCGCGCTTTGATAGTGCCTACGGTGCTTTCAGCCTGAACTATGGCTTTTCGCTGCAAAAAGAAGATATCGCCCCTTCCGACCGTGTAAAGATCGATATGGATGATATCAATCATAACCGCAACTTACGCAGCGGCACGCGTCATGAAGAAAGCGCCTTTCTGAATATGCTGTGGCAGCCCTCAGACTGGCTGACCGTAGAAGCCGGTGGCCGCTATTTGCGCTATCGCAGCAAGGACAGAAATACCACGGCCACCCAACTTGAAGAACCACTGGGCTGGAAACGGATGTACTTGTACGACGACCAGAGCAATCAGATTGGTACAGTTTTATGGCATCAGGATCAGAACGGCCAGTTTAGTGATGCAACAAATCCACTTAAAGCCAGCACGATTGTGCTGGAGCATGACAAAGACGAAGACCCGGTAGAAATCAGTCGCAGCCAGGTGCACGAATCCACTGTCGACGATATGGTTTTTCACAACGAGATTCCCGGCGCATTCAGCCGCAGCGCACCGATAGAGCGTGAAGGCAGCGGCTTTGCGCCTGCATTTGGCCTGACTTTTAAACTGAGCGACAACATCAGCAGCTATCTGCGCTACACCGAAGGCCTGCGCATGCCTAGCCTGTATGAATCTACCGTTGGCTTCTCGGCGACATTCTCTTCGCCGCTCGAGCCTGAGCACAGCAAAAACTGGGAAACAGGGATTAGCTTTATTAAAGATGGTGTATTTAGCGCAGAAGATAAGTTGCGCCTGAAAGTGGCTTACTTTAATAACACCACGGATAAATACATCACCCGCATCCAGATTTCCGGCAAAAAAGCTTGGGAGCAGAATTTCTCTATGGCCAATATCGACAGCTATAGCGTTTCTGGCTTTGAGCTGCAATCGTCATACGACAGGGGTGATTTCTTTGCTGAATTAGCCACCACGCTCAACCATAAAGCCATGATTTGCGATTCAAAAATGGCGGGCTATTTACGCTCCAAGGCCCAATACACATCCAATATGAGTGCAACGCCTGACTGCTCGCCAGTTGGCTTCACCTCATCTTATGTCAGCAATATGATTCCGCCAAAAATCAGCAGCAATGCCACCTTTGGCACACGTTTACTCGACCAGAAACTCACGATGGGTTTGCGTGCTAGTTATGTCAGTGGCCCTTTAAATACCTCAGACCCAGATGCAACTTGGCAGCATTCCAGCGGCACCGCAGTGCAGGTTAAAACCCTGCCCTACAGCCTAGTGGATCTATTTGCCAGCTACAAAATCAACGCCGATACCCAAGTCGATATGACCATCGATAACACCACCGATCGTTACTACCTTGATCCGCTCTCGCTCAGCCTGATGCCGGGCCCGGGCCGCACAGTAAGGATGTCTTTGGGAATGAAGTTTTAACAAGCATGCCCGTGCGGCGGGCAAAGCCCTAGCCGCACGCGTCAGCACCGTTTTTCCCAAAATAGATTTTTTTAACCCCGTTTTTTATTACCTGAGCAAATACACCACTATGAATGCTGTAGCCGAACTGAGCCGTACTCAACAACTTAAAGCCTTAACCACAGACACACACGATCAGCTGGATAAGCGCATCATGGCCAATAAGCCTTTTGCCAGCGAAGACAACTACGCACGTTTTCTGATTGCCCAGTACGGCTTTTTAAGAGATTGCGATCCCCTTTACGACAACCCGGATCTGGCTGCCCTTTTCCCGGATCTGGCCGAGCGCCGCCGCTATGACCGCATCGCGGCAGATATCAGCGATCTGAAACGCGCACTGCCAGCGCACGATACTTTGCCAACGCTTGCGCATAAGCAAGATATTCCCACTGCTTTGGGCTGGATGTATGTCACCGAAGGCTCTAAACTCGGCGCGGCGATTTTATTAAAAATGGCCGGTGCGCTCGGGATGTCCGAAACATTTGGAGCCCGCCATCTGGCAGGCGCACCAGAAGGCCGCGCTAAAAACTGGCGCGAATTTACTGCGGTGCTTGATGGTGTACTACTCTCAGAGGAAGAAGAAGCGCGTATGGTGGCCGGAGCCAAAGCCGCTTTCACACGCATGAATAATCATTTGGATCAGGTGTATTAATGCATCAAGGCGGACTGCACGCACCATTACGCTGGGGTTACACCATTCTGGGGTGCCTAATGGTGGTGCTCGGCATTATCGGCGCGATGCTGCCCGTGATGCCCACCACGGTTTTTTTACTGATGGCGCTGGCTTGTTTTAGCAAATCGTCGCCTAAGTTTGAGCAATGGCTGCTGCAGCATCCGCGTTTTGGTGCCTCTCTGCGCGCTTGGCGGGCCAACCGCCTTGTGCCCAAAAGCGCCAAAATATCAGCCTGCCTAGGCATGATGCTGGGGCTGATCATCCTCGCCCTCACCCCCGCCCCAAGGTGGGTGGTGGCGGGCGTGGCAGTTTGCGAGCTGATCGTGGCTATTTATCTGATCCGCCGCCCCTCAACCATTGAAGAGGCGGGCAGCCCTGCTGGCTGCCCTGCAAAACCCACATCAGGAATCAGGCGCAGCTTGGCCATCAGCTTCTTATTACACCTTGGCCTGCTCAGCTATTTTGTCAGCAACTGGACCAGCACGCCCCCTCGTCCGCAGCATGAAAGTGAGCAAATAGAAGTAACGCTTTTAGAAGCCACAGCACCTGCGCCTGCTGTTCCGCTTGAGCAACACGAAGCCAGAAAGGTCAGCAAAGCCGCTGCGAAACAAGCCCCGGCGCCTGCCCCAAAAGACAGCAAACCCACGCCACAAACCCAGCCACAACCCAGTATTGTGAGCAAAACACAGGCTGAATCGCCGCTTGCCGCCGCCGCTCAGCCCAAAACCACGGAAACTTCGGCCAGCAAAGAAACAGGCCCGCTAAATAAAACAGCAGCCATCGCCGCCGCCCCGCCCGCACCACCGGCCTCTAATCAACAGGCCAGCGGGGGCAGCAATAGCTGGGAAGGCAAAGTGCTGGCCCGCCTAGAGCGCTTTCGCCGCTACCCCACCGCCGCCCGTATGCGAGGCGACGAAGGCGTGGCTTATTTGCGAATGATGATTAATCGAGAAGGCCAAGTGCTCAGTGCCAAACTAGAGCGCAGCTCCGGCGTGCCCGCACTCGACAAAGCCGCCATGGAAGCCCTCAACCGAGCAGCCCCCCTACCCCGCATCCCCGCCGATCGGCCAGATGAGCTGGAACTACTGGTGCCGTTTGAGTTTTTTATTGCAAATTGAGAGAAATACAGCAGTTAATTTAATTAGCAGCCTGTCGGACTTGAGCGTCCGTAGCGAGAAAACATCCGGTTTGAAACAGATTTTGAGGTTTTTTGAGGCGAATAGCGGGCTATTTAACGATAAAAAGCTCGAAATATGGCCAAATCCGGTATTTTCGCAGTAGCGACAGTCTCAAATCCGACAGGCTGCTCTAGCATTGTTGCTCCCATATCAAAATGACACTGAACCAGCGATTTGTTGTGACCGTCCCACCCATTGAACTGGCAGCAGAGGCTACAAAATTGTTACGCCTCCTTGCCACCTGCTTTGGCCACTCACATGAACAGGGCCATGGCGAATAAGCAGCAGGCACTGACCGAATTGTTTTTGGAGTAATTAACGCTGCCATGAGCCGTATCCATACCAGCACGCCAATAAAACATAAAATGACGCAAAAAGCCCACCCAAGCCTCTATTGCATATACAAATTGATAATAATTGATCAGACAAAAATCTTTCTATCGACGAAAGAAAAAAATGACGATAGAATATCCACTCAGTCTGTAGAGAATATGTTTCATATTTATTTAACCACTCCTTGTTTATTTAAATATTAAAATTTAAATAATATTTGCCTATTAAAGAGAAAGTCTGATGAAAAAATTATTACTTGCTGCAGTGATTCTTTCTGGCTTAGTTGGTTGTGCCTCTGTTCCTAAAGGTGATACAAAGCAAGATATCGCATTAAAAACATTTACTGTACCTGCAGATAAAGCTGGCCTCTATATTTTCCGAAACGAATCAATGGGTGCTGCAGTTACAATGGATGTTGAGCTCGATGGTAAAGAACTAGGCAAAACAGCAGCAAAAACATATCTGTACAAAGAAGTAGAGCCAGGCAAACATAGTATTGTTTCTAAAGCTGAAAACACAGAGACACTTGAAATTGAAGCAAAACCTGGTACTTTAATTTATGTTTGGCAAGAAGTAAAAATGGGGCTGCTATATGCACGCAATAAGCTGAACTTAGTGAATGAAGCAGAAGGAAAAAAAGGTGTTCTAGAAACAACCTTGGCAATTACTAAATAATCCGCCGCCAGATTTTGCCATAAACCGTGGCAAAATCTGGATTACTGCATGGCATTCAGAAAAACACTGATTAAAACCACACCTCAATTCTTTACTTTAAATTCAGCATGATTATGATGTGCCGAGAGCAGATGGATAAAACTCAGACAACAATCTGTACCCAATGTAAAACCACATTATGGCGTGTATAAGATTGAGTGATAATTTTGCAAAAGCTTTAACAGTAAATTTGCCAGTCGCAGGTCTGCCCAATCATTAACTTGGCATCTTTATAGAATCGGTTTTTTTATTTTGGAATAGCAATCAGAGACTTAACTAAAACAGGCCTATGGCGCTCCTCCAAAAAACTAAGCACTTGGCAACGTTATATTCGCGCCCCCTCAAAATAAACCACACCATAAAAGCCTGAGCCCCTGTTCCAAAACGAGGCATAACACACGGCACTTCAAACACTCTCCTCGACAATTTCTTACAAATTCTTTCATAAAACTCGCATTAAAATTTGCTCTTGTTTAAACTAGGACAAAGTTTTGCCCTTAAAAAGCACTTATGCTGAATCATGTCTACTCCCCGGCCAAGGAACACCATGACCCTTACTCAAAAGCTCCTCCCGCTTGCGATCAGTGTTTTACTATCTGCAGCCCCCTTGATGGCCGCAGATGCGCCTGTTGCGAAAGAAGCCATTGCCGCTGCACTGATTAGTAAAGTGAATTCGGCAGTAGATGCAGATACAGCAAGGCTAACCCACATTTTTAAAGACCTGCACCAGCACCCAGAGCTGGCCTTTACCGAAACCCGTACGGCAGGCATTGTGAGTAAGGAGCTGAAAGCCTTGGGCTTTAGCGTGACTGAGGGCATAGGAAAAACCGGCGTTGTGGGCGTGCTTAAAAATGGTGAGGGGCCAACGGTATGGTTCCGTGCTGATATGGATTCCAACGCGGTACGTGAAACCACCGGCCTACCCTATGCCGCCAAAGCCAAACAAAAACAAGCCGATGGTAGTGAAATCGATGTCATGCATGCCTGTGGCCACGATGCGCACGTAACTTGGATGCTAGGCCTTGCCAAAACGATGGCGGCACTAAAGTCTGACTGGTCTGGCACGCTGGTGGTTTATGCCCAGCCCGCAGAAGAAGTCGGCCTAGGCGCGCAAGCCATGGTGGACGATAAACTCTGGGAGCGCGGCTTTCCCAAGCCTGATTTCGCCTTTGGTACCCATACCGCTCCAGGGCCAGTTGGCGTGATTTCCAGCTCCCCGGGGGTACGCATGGCGGGCGTCGATCAACTCGACATCACCTTTAATGGCCTTGGCGGCCATGGCTCCACCCCACAAATGACGATCGATCCGGTAGTCATGGCATCACAAGCGGTGCTGGCCTATCAAACGATTGTGAGCCGCAATCTTGATCCACAGGCTGCCGCTGTATTATCAGTCGGCTCTATCGTCACTGGCCGCGATAATAATGTGATTCCTGAAACCTCAGTACTGAAGCTGAATCTGCGCTGGTTTACGCCTGAAGTGCGCACACAGATGCTAAAGCGAATTGATGAAATCAATAAAGGCGTGGCAATTGCGGCAGGGGTAAGTGCAGAAAAAATGCCAACCCGCGTCATGAAAGGCAACTCTGGGCCACTGATCAATGACAAGCTATTAGTTAGCCGTATTAATCCTTCACTTGAAGCGCTGATGGGCAAGGGCAAGGTGATTGATCATTTCCCTGCTGTGATGGGGTCAGAAGACTTTCAGGAAGCATTTAAACCCCTCAATACTCCCTATGTATTTATGCTGGTAGGTGTAGCCCCCCCCGCGCTCTTTCAAGAAGCACAATTAATGGGCCGTCCCTTCCCTTATTCCAATCACAACCCGGATTTCTTTGTTGATTTAGCCGCGATTCCAATTGGAGCAAAAGTAAATAGCGTTGCAGTGCTGAGTATTATGGCAAAACAAAACACATCAAAAAATACGGTTAATTAATAGCAAAAGTGCGGGCATGGGCAGTAGCCCATTCCCGCACACATGCAACCTAAATAACACAAAAACAATAAATATCATTTAATAAAAATATTTGATAAGTAATGATATTACTTAATGAAAAATGCCATATGATGGCAAATGATTGGTTTTTCGAGGCTTCACTCTCGTATGACTTCAGTATCCCTATGATGAACATGGTGCAGATAGCCTAGCACAGCTACACTCAGTCATTAACTTATCATCTTTATAGAATAAAATAAGGCTCATTCCCCTGCTAAGGGGGTGGTACTTTATGAGTCAATATGGTTATTTATAAGAAAATATATTATTTTATTATTATTTTACACATCAGTATTTATGCTCAGGCGGCAGAACAGCTTAATGCATTAACCGAATATTTGCCGCCTCTTAATTACGAACAGGATGGAAAAGTAACCGGGTTTTCAACTGAATTACTGGATTTAATTGCCCTTGATTCTGGCATCACTCTAAAAAAAGAAATACTGCCATGGCCTCGGGCCTATAGCCGGGCGCAAAAAGAAGCGAATACGCTGATTTATTCTATGGTGCGCACGCCAGAGCGTGAAGGGCAATTTCAGTGGCTGGGCCCGATCAGCTCGCGGCGCATCCTGCTTTACAAGCTGGCAAAACGTAAAGATATTGTGGTTAATAAATTAGATGATGCACGCGCTTATCATATTGGTGTGGTCCGTGAATCCGCAGCAGCCAGAAGTTTAATACGACAGGGTTTTGATCAGCTTGATTTAGCAAGCGATGATGAAAACAATATGCGTAAATTAAAGCATGGCCGGTTCGATCTGCTGCTTTCTCTTAATTGGGCTGCAGCATACAATGCAGAAAAATTAGGTATAAAAAACGAAATAGTGCCTGTACAGCTGGTCGCAGGACAAACAGACTATTGGTATGGCATCAGCCTTCGCACACCTTCTGCTATTTTGCGTAAAATGAACAGAGCATTAAATACAATTCGTAAAGATGGCCGCTTAGACAGGCTAAGACAAAAATATATCTCTGATTTTCAAAATTAAAACTCATCATTAAAAGCGATCTGCGATGATTTCCCTTGTTCAGCCTGGCGATGCCTTTTTAATTCCTGGCCTTTGCAGCCTGTTAAAGGATGCCGTGGATGGTGGCGCATCGGTCGGCTTTCTTGCCCCGCTCTCTATGGAGGATGCGAATCAATACTGGCAGCAGGTTTTTCCTGCACTGCAAAGCGGTCTTTATTTATGGGTCGCGATTAAAGACGAAAAAATAGTCGGGTCGGTGCAATTAGCATTATGTGGCAAACAAAACGGCCAGCACCGTGCCGAGATTCAAAAGCTATTTGTATTGCGCGAATATCGCGGCCAGGGTGTTTCCAGCAAATTAATGAAAGCGGCGGAAAACTTTGCATTTCAGCTTGGCCGCAGCCTGCTGGTACTCGATACCGAAGCTGGCTCAGATGCAGAATTAATCTACCTGCATTCAGGCTGGAAAGCAGCAGGCAGCATACCGGACTATGCAAAAAGCCCCAATGGTGAGCTGCGCCCCACCGTGTATTACTACAAGTTCATTCAGCCCAATGTTTAAATCAGCAATTCATCATTCATGCCACCCGGGGCCTTTATGCTTGATATTCTGAATAATTATATTTTGCCCGCCTGCTTTTTATCCGTATTGCCAGTGCTGTTTGTGTATTTATATTTGTGCTGCCATTTACACACTATTTTTAAAGATTCCTACCCACAACTGCTGTCGGCCAACAACGGGGCAATGGATTCAAATATTGGGATTGAATTTCAGGCACTGCACATTATTCCGCCACTAATCAGATCTGATATCGTGCAGCAGCTGCCCAGCCAATACCATCAGAAATTATGCAAAGCCACACGGCTAACAGGCTGGTTGCTCATTCTTTTACTATTCATTATTGTCGCCTCTTTTATAATTATGCCGAAAAGCTAATCACCCGCCCAAAAGGATAAGCAATGAAAAAAATCAGTCGAATCGTCATGGGATTATTAGTCTCTGTCGGCATGGCCAATGCGCAAACCCCGCCCCGGCTGCGTACGCCTTTTGTAGAAAACTGGGGGCAAATCCCCCCGGCAGTGCTGGACAGGCAAGCGAAAGAATTTGCCGGGACTTATTTTCTGGAAGGGCCGGGAGATCGCAAGGAAATTGCCTTTACCTACGATGATGGCCCCAGCCTTGATACGCCAGCCCTGCTGGATTTACTTAAAAAAGAAAATGTAAAAGTCACCTTTTTTTGGC
This sequence comes from Iodobacter fluviatilis, assembly GCF_900451195.1. Taxonomy (NCBI): domain Bacteria; kingdom Pseudomonadati; phylum Pseudomonadota; class Betaproteobacteria; order Neisseriales; family Chitinibacteraceae; genus Iodobacter; species Iodobacter fluviatilis. The sequence continues at coordinate 579,191 of NZ_UGHR01000001.1, read as the reverse complement.
AAGGCAGCCAGATTGAGCAATTCCCAGAAACCGTGCGCCGTGCGCTGGCAGAAGGCCATACCCTGGCCAACCATAGCTATAACCACCCCGATTTAAGCAAGCTGGAAGACGGCGGTGTATGGTGGCAGGATCAGCTGGAAAAAACCCAGCAGGCTTATCAAAAAGTGGTGGGATTTCAACCCACCATGATGCGCCCACCCTATGGTTTTTTAAATGACAGCCAAATTAAAAGCCTGCAGGGCAAAGGCATGAAAGCCATTTTATGGTCGGTAGACAGTGCCGACTGGTTTCATACCCATCAAAACAAAATGGACGAGTTGGCCAGTAATGCTATCGAAAACGTCATTCGCCAGTATATTCACCCAGAAGCCATTGTGCTGATGCACGATTCCGGCGGGCGTGGCCGCAAACCCACTATTTTGGCGACTTCGCGCTTGATTCCAGAGCTAAAAAAACAGGGCTATCAATTTACCACCGTTGATAAATTACTCAATATCCCGGCAAAACTGGCATCTGCGCCTGCCGCTAAATAATGGCATATCACGCTGCGCTCCTTTCCTAAGGAGCGCGCGCACAAAGTGAGCAATGGATATAGAAGCCACAAAGAACTATTGCCGGTCACTGGCAGGTGCCAGTGAAAAAATATTTGCTGCCCCGGCCAATATTCATGTTTTTTATGTAGGCGATAAGCAATTTGCCTATTTTAAAACCAGCCAGCCCGAGCAAGGCCGCTTTAGTATTCGTGCAGCCCCTGAGCGCTTTTTAGAGCTGACTGATCAGGAAGGAATTAAGCCTGCCCGCTATATGCAGCGCTTTCACTGGATCAGCATCAGTGATTTAACATCAAAAGAAAGCAGTTTTATCAGAATGCTGATTGATGAGTCCTACCAAAAAGCATTCAGCAATCTAACTAAAAAAGCACAGAAAACAATCAAACCCCTTAATTTTTAGTGCCATTTTCAAAGACCAGAGTACGATAAAGATCATTCATGCCTTTCACTCTTTTCATAAATATTTCTTTAAATTTTCCAGCCTTCAACTTCGCATTTAATTCAGCGCCCAAAAATAATCTGTCTTTTTCCTGCATACTGGTTTTAGACAAATAAAAGCCAGAATTAACAACAGGAATGGCCGCGATCGGAACAGCATGTAATTTTGATTCTAAATGATATCTTTCAAACGATTTTGCAAATGCGGATATCCCCCCAACCGTTGCATCACACCTTTTTTCAAGCATTTTACGGGCAATAATATCGGTATCCAGCACGTCTTCCAGTTTATTTTTTTGCTTTAATAGTGCCATCAAGGCCATGTACTCCGGCCCCAGATTAAAGCCCCGCACCACATTCACCTGCAGTTTTCCCTGCATTAATGCATCAAGCGGCGTGGCCGCATCAGGGTGATCTTTTGGTAAAATCAAACTGGTCTGCTCAGAAATCACATTGATATAATCGCCTACCGCATCCCGTTTATCTATTTTTGATGCAGCAATGATGTCAACTTTTCCTGCTTCAAACATCAGCAGCGCACGTATTCTGGGCATCACTTCGTAAACAAACTGGCAGCCCGTTGTTTTTGAAATTTCAGTTAAAAAATCAGGCACCAGACCGCTGACACGATTTGACTCATCAATTTCCATAAAAATACTGATCGGGCTGCTTGCCACAATCAAGGGCCTGGAACAACCAGCTGCCGCTACAACATGCCATTGCACCAGCAACACACAGATTACAATGCGTAAGGAATGCATAGGCTACCTCGATTCTGAGCCATTTTTACCACACCGTGATGTTGTTCAGCATAGCTTATGCTTCAAGCGCTGCACTCAGACCTTTCAGACCGTTTTTCATGGGGTTTACACAATAAAAAACGGCGCAGCATAAAAAGCTGCGCCGTTTTTTGCTGATCAGGCTTTATGCCTTATGCAGCAATGAATGGTGGCGTGAATAGCCAAAATACACAATCAACCCCAAAGCTAACCAGATGGCAAAACACAGCCAGGTCATTGCAGACAACTGAGTCATCAAAAACACGCAAAAGATCACCGCTAATGCCGGCACATAGGGCACGGCCGGGCAGACAAATTTGCGCGGTAAATCCGGCTCGCGCTGACGCAGCACAATCACGGCAATAGCAATCAGGGAAAATGCGGCCAGCGTACCGATATTCACCAGCTCGGCTAGGGTATGCAGCGGCACAAAGCCAGCAATCAGCGCAATCATTGTGCCAATCAGCCAGGTGGCTTTATAAGGTGTGCCGTAGCGGGGGTTAATCTCAGAGAAAATCTTCGGCAAGAGGCCATCGCGGGACATAGCCAGCAGGATACGGGTCTGGCCGTAGGTCATCACCAAAATCACCGTCATCATGCCCAAAATAGCGCCTAAATCGACAAAACCAGCAAACCAGTTGAGCTTGGCCACCTGCAGCGCAAGCGACACAGGGTGATCAATACCTGCAAACTGAGCATAAGGCACAATGCCGGTCATAATCGCGGCCACAATCACATAGAGCAGAGAACAAATGGCCAGCGACCAGATCACGCCCTTAGGGATATCTTTAGCCGGGTCTTTTACTTCTTCAGCCGCACAGGTCACCGCATCAAAGCCCAAAAAACTAAAAAACACGATGGCCGCGCCATGAAATACACCAGAAAAACCAAAGGGCAACGCCGGGCTCCAGTTCACTGGCTCTACATGCCATACGCCAATCGCAATAAAGAGCAGTACAACGGCCACCTTGATCAGCACCACAATATTATTGACGCGCTTTGATTCTTTAATCCCAAAAGCCAGTAAGGCGGTAATCACCATCGCAATGGCAAATGCAGGCAGATTAAAAAACGTGCTCTTGCCTGGCACGGCACCCGCTGCCGCAGTCAGCATATCAGGCAAGTAAATCCCAAACCCGCCCAGCAGGCTCTGGAAATAACCAGACCACCCTACTGAAACAGCAGAAGAGGCCAGCAGGTATTCCAGCATTAAATCCCAGCCTATCATCCAGGCAATCAGCTCGCCCAAAGTAGCATAAGCGTAGGTATAGGTTGAGCCTGAAACCGGCAGCATGGAGGCAAATTCGGCATAGCAAAGTGCAGCAAAACCGCAGGCCAACGCGCCAATGATAAATGACAGTACAAGGCCCGGCCCTGCAACCGTCGCCCCTGTGCCCGTCAGCACAAAGATGCCTGTGCCAATAATTGCACCAATCCCCAGCATAGTGAGGTCAAAAGCAGACAGCTCCCTGCGAAGCGCCGTGGACGTCTGGGCAAATACCAGCATGTCCTGAACGCTTTTCTTGCGCATCAAACTCATATTCCCAATCCCATTTATAGCCTGCAGCTTGCTGCCAGCTCAGCAGAAGATACACAGCGATCAACTAAAATTCGCGGGCTGGCGATGTGTTTTAAACACGCTCAAACCAGTGCAATAAAAGGGGCGGGATATTACAGTAATCACTTATGAGTGCAATCTGGTGAAAGCTGTATGCAAATGGGTTTTATCCTAAAATATAAAAATATTTTAGTTTTTTATATTAAAAAACAATCAAAAATTAAAATTTAAAACCACAAAATGCCGAACACTACGTCACAAATCATGCGGATCAAACCTTACAAAACAACACTCTGCCTTTTTAAAAACAGAAGGGGGAAATGCTTTTTTTCTGCCCGAACGGCAGCAGCATCCCCCCTGCTTAATGTGCCTTTTTCATATCAGGTAAAAACAATGCAATCATCCCCCCGAGTGGCAAGAACGCCGTAAAGTGGTAAACGCTGGCAATCCCGTATTGATCTGCAAAACTGCCTATCACCGCAGCACCTATCCCCGCCACACCAAAAGCCAGCCCAAAAAACAGGCCCGATACCATGCCCACTCTTCCGGGCAGCAGCTCTTGCGCCAGCACTAAAATCGCCGAAAACGCCGACGACATCACCACACCAATCACAAAACTCAGCGCAATCGTGCCGTTTAAATCCATATAGGGCAGCGCCATAGAGAACGGTGCCGAGCCTAAAATAGAAAACCAGATCACCCGCTTGCGGCCTATCCGATCACCAATCGGCCCGCCCAGAATCGTCCCTAGGGCCACGCCAAATAAGAAGATAAACAACATCAGCTGCGCCGCTTGCGCGCTGAGGGCAAAACGCTCGATCAGATAAAATGTGTAATAGCTATGAAAGCTGGACATATAAATATACTTGGTAAACACCAAGGCAATCAGCACCGCCATCGCGCAGAGCGTCTGGCGCTGTGGCAAGGGCTGAATTACAAGATGCGCTTTGCTGCCGGCATTTTTTTGCTGATGCGCTTTCCAGATGCTGATCTGCCAAAGCACGGCCATGGCCAACAGGGCCGCAGGTGAAAACCACGCCAGACTGCCCTGCCCCAGCGGAATCACAATCAAAGCGGCCAACAAAGGCCCGCAAGCACTGCCCGCGTTGCCCCCCACCTGAAAAATAGACTGCGCCAAACCATGTTTGCCGCCCGAAGCCAGCCTAGCTACGCGGGACGATTCTGGGTGGAAAATCGCCGAGCCGGTGCCGGTCAGCCCTGCCGCCAAAAGCAATAGCCCAAAAGTGGACGCTTGCGAGAGCAATAACAGCCCGCACATTGAAAAGCCCATTCCCAGCACCAGCGCAAATTTCTGCGGATGCTTATCGGTAAAGCTACCCACCAGCGGCTGCAAAATCGACGCCGTAATCTGGTAGGTAAGCGTCAGTAAACCAATCTGGGTGAAGCTGAGGTGATAGCTGCCTTTTAGCAAGGGATACAGCGCCAGAATTAAGGATTGCAACATATCATTTAAAAAATGCGCGCTGCTGATTGCCGCCAGCACGCGATAGCGCGTGGCCCCGATTGCAGGCTTGATCCCCATCATTGCCGTGGTCATGACGTTTACCTTTGTTGTTTTATGGATGCATGTTAAGGTCATTCATCACGCCTGTCTTACGCAGATAAGGCAGCAACTATAGTGAAAACGACATGACGCCAAGAATAGAAAACTTAGGGCCGCCGCGCGAATTGGGCAATGCACTACTGATAGGCAAAGCCGGCGAGCGCGAGTCGGGCAGCAGTACCATTCGCCATCAGCACGAAGTGGCGCAATTGCTGTACGGCATCAGTGGTGTGATGCGGGTGATTACGCCTTACGGGCAGTGGATCGTGCCGCCCAACCGGGGCATCTGGCTGCCGGCCGGCGTATGGCATGAAGTATATATGCTGGCTTTTGTAGAAATGCGTACGGTGTACATCCACCCCGATGCCCTGCCCAATCTGCCCTGCTGCGTGCTGGCGATCACCCCGCTGCTGCGCGAGCTGATTCTGGCCGCAGTGAACTTTGATCAAGCTTATCCGGACGACAGCCGCGAAGGCCGCATTATCCGGCTGCTGCTCGACGAAATCATCAGCATCCCCACCCTGCCCATGGTGCTGCCCATGCCGGAAGACAAAGCCCTGCGCCAGATTTGCGACGAGCTGCTCAGCTCGCCGGATGATATTCGCAGCAGCAGTGATTGGGCGTTAAAAATGGGCGTAGATGCCAGAACACTGCAGCGCCGCTTTAATAAAACCACCGGCATGACTTTTGGCGAATGGCGACGGCAAGCCAGATTATTAAAAGCGCTGGAGCGCCTCGCCAGTGGAGAGCGCGTGATTGATATCGCCCTCGATTCTGGCTATGCCAGCCCAAGCGCCTTTAGCGCCATGTTTAAACGCCAGTTTGGCGTGGCACCGAATGCATTTTTTAAATAAGGAGAGTGGCGGGGGAATTACATAACAGAAATGAAAGAAAGAATATGCCGAAGAAAAAGACAGCGATAACACACACAGAAGCACCTCAATCTCAGCATTACAATTGCATAAATTGCCAATATGTACGATTAAATTAGCGTCAGTTTGTGACTAAACGCAAATCAGCAGCCCTCGTATAGTGGTGTAATCCGATGAACGTCGAGGGCATCATGCAAATCACTCATCTTAAAACCGCCGAAGTATTTTCTATCCGCGCAAAATCATGGATTCACTGCGCTGCTGGCCAGCTATGGCTCAGCCATGATGGCCACGATGTGATCTTAGAGCGCGGGCAAAAATGGCCGATTGACGACACAGATCTGGCGGTTATTCAGGCCCTGCAAAACAGCCACTTTATGCTGCTTGCCAGCGAGAAACTCTCTCCTGCAGAGCAAAACTTCGTATTAGCATAAAGCGCAGGCGAGCAACCTGTCGGATTTGAGCGTCCGTAGCGAGAAAACATCCGGTATTTTCGCAGTAGGACAGTCTTAAGCCCTACAGGCGGCTAGCTGGCATGGATTGCCTGCAGCTTTTCCAGCTCATTAAACGTGGCAACACGCAGCTGACTTAGCTTATTCAAGGCACTATGTTCTGGCGATGCTTCAAGCGAGGCCCAATATTGGCCCAGCGTTTCTGCGCCAATTTGCAAGGCAATCCCTTTGGCGCTGTGTGCATAGCGGGCGGCCTCGCTGTGCTCCCGCTGCCCAATTGCTTTTTTATACAGCTCTTCTAATTCTGCAATTCTGTTTAAGCCCTTGTGGCTTAAGGCTAAGTACCGGTCTGATTTAAATCCCAATGACGCCATTGCCGCATGGTGGTCTAACAAGACCTGCTTAGAATTTAAAATAGATTTATAACGCTTACTCAATAAGCGAATAAGTTCATCAATCCTGAATGGTTTTCTTAAATGCCCGCTGAATGCGCTAAAACCCGCCGCATGCTGCAACTCTTCTATCGGGCTGGCAGAAACCAGATAAATGGGTTTTTTCCATTTTTGTTCGCGCAAAATACCCGCAGCAGTCATGCCATCCATTTCCGGCATTTGGTAATCCATAATAATGCTGTCAATTTCCGGGTGCTGGCTTACTTGCAAAATAGCCTCCAGCCCATTACCTGCTTGCAATGCACGGGCTCCAAAATCCTGCAAAATACCGCATATCATTTCCCGGTTAATGGTTTCATCTTCTACCACCAAAATGGTATGCCCGCATAACGCTTGCTGCTGAGGCTGAAAAATACGAGCTGGCGCTGAAGAAGCAAATACAATTTGTGATTCAATAAAGACACAAAACTCGCTACCTTTTCCTTCCTCACTGCTAAAAGTAATATCCCCCTGCATCAGCCTTGCATAATCCCGGCTTAAAGATAAGCCTAAGCCTGTGCCGCCAGCCAGCTGCCCTTCTTTGCTTTGCTCAAAAGGTGAAAAAATACGCGGATGATCTTCTTGTTTAATGCCACACCCCGTATCGGCCACCACGGCATTTAAACGATAGCAATGAGAAAGCAACTCGCCCGATAACGTTAAAGTAATCGCTCCATATTGAGTAAATTTAAGGCTGTTACCCAATAAATTAATAAGGATCTGCCGTAGTTTACCCGCATCCAGGCTCAAATTTTCGGGCAGACCTTCACTTAAAATAACTTTAAAACCTACTCCTTTTTCTTTAGCCATCATATCAAACATGACTTCTAATTCATTCTTCAACTGATTCAGATTAATTGTTTCAATAATCAGCAAAACCTTATTGTGTTCAGATTTAGATAAATCCAGAACATTATTAAGCAAACTTAATAAATGATTACCACTGTTTGCAATATAACCAATTTCTTTTTTTTCCTCTTCGCCCATGTTTTTATTACGCAATAACCGATCGGCATAGCCTAAAATAGACGTTAATGGGGTACGAATTTCATGGCTGATATGGGCTAAAAAACGGCTCTTTGTGGCATTGGCAATTTCGGCCTGCTGCCTTGCTTCTTGCAATGTTTCAGCCAGCTCGGCAAGCTTTTTACGATTTTGCTCTGATCGCCATAGCGCATAAAGCCCGAATGCAGCACAAAAGATTAAGAATAAAATTTGAGTCGTTGCCAATAAAATACGCAGCTCACCCCAGTGGGTAATATTTTTTCTGTATTCATCAACGGCCAGCGCATCCTGAGTGCGAGCCTCCTGCACTAAATTATTAACCGCATCCTGCTGCAATTTTGTTTCTTTTTGAAATTTCACCCATTCTTTTTCCGAAGTAAAGCCCAGGCTTAATTGCTTTTCACTATCATGAATATACTGAACCAAAGGCATCAGCAGCCTGAGCTGCAGTTTCTTATCTTTAAAAAGTGCAGAAGCTTCAATTTCATTTTTAGCAAAGCTGTCAATCCGGCTGTAGTAAATATCAAAGCGCAAATTAACTTTATCTAGCTGATCACGCCGGCCATAAGCCACTACTTCACGCAGGCGATAATACTCATTGCTCAGCTGAAAAAACTGCCATAGCTGATTATCCATGCCAAATTGATTGGCACGGTCAAGCTCCCTTTTTTGCTCTAATTCAAAATGAACAATCAGGCTAAAATTGGCGATTAATATTATGCAAATAATGCTTAATATTCTTTTGAATCGTGTCATTGTATTATTCTGCCGTGATGCTGTTCAGCTGCCAGCTGCAAAGGCGGAAATATTGAGTTTTAATCAATTCTTTATGCTTATGAAATGGATACATTAAAAACAACGGGCCTTTTTCACGTAAAGACATCACTTTGCCATTATGCTTACGCGCCAGAATAACATCGTATTGCAGTGCATCGCTAACTGGAAAACTAATCGCATAATCATTCAGGGCCTTTATTTTAACATTGCCGCCCTCAATACCGGCCAGCTTTAATACATCACGAAGCAAGGGGCCTTCAAAAGTCTGCGGATTAGGATACCAGGGCGTTTGTACCGTCATCCTAACTTGGGGCATCTGCTCAAGACGAGCAGCATCAAATTGAATATCAGAGCTGCTTTTACCGCGAACTGTAAGAATAATTTTATCGTTTTTTGCAATAGCCGGATAAGCAAACAGCATCAAGCATAAACTCAGAAAAATAGCACGAAACATTTAATACTCCCAGCCCGGCATTAGCACTGAAGCATTGTAATGTAAAAATTGAGTTCAGGTCATTGCAATAAAATAGAAGAAAGCCGCCTGCACCGCTGTAATAGTGCCTTGAATTTATGTTTAAATACAAAAAGGCAACACCTTTTGGTGTTGCCTTTCATTATTAAACCAGACCAGCTATTAGCACAGCTAGGCAGCAGATTTAATCAAGCAGCTCCGAATCTATTTAACCCAATAAATCCGAAGCTGATTCGATTTATTTTTTCCCCAAATAAGCATCAAGCGCCGCACGCCCCACCGCAGGATCATCAGTAAAAAAGCCATCAATACCCGCTTGTAAAAACACAGTCAGCTCGGCAGCCAGATCACCACGCTCGGTCAGTGATTTCACATCGCCTTTGCGTAAATTAGCCGGTAAAAAAGGATTTTCCGGGCGGAATGTATAAGGATGCAATACTAAATTAGCGGCATGGGCATCTTTAACCAAGCTAGTCGGTGTGCCCAGATTATTATTGGCGTCCCGCGGAATAATCATGTCTTTAGTTGGGCCAATGCCATTTGCGTAAGTTGCAACTTCTTTCAGCCCGGCAGCAGTGGCGATATCCGCATAGCTGCGTTTATCCCCTGCTAAGCGAAAATCCTCCGGCTGGCCCGTGCCCGATAAAAGCTGAACAATCGGTAAATCAGTTAAGGCACGAATTTCTTTCAGATTGGCCACTTCAAAAGACTGAATAAACACCGGCGCTGTTTTGCCCTTATAGCCATTGGCATGAAGCGCATCCACTAGGCGTTTTTCAAGCGGCAGATTAATCGATTTAAAATAGCTGGGGTGTTTTGTTTCTGGGTAAATGCCAATCGTGCGGCCGGTTTCTTTGGTCTTGGCTTTAGCCAAATCCATGACTTCCTGGAAAGTAGGAATCTCAAACTGCCCATCGTATTTAGCATTTTCCGGGCGATTAGCCGGAATACGCTCTTTGGCACGTAATGTTTTAAGCTCGGCCAAAGTAAAGTCTTCGGTAAACCAGCCTGTGATACTTACGCCATCAATGATTTTGGTGGCTTTGCGGCTGGCAAATTCCGCCTTATCCGCCACATTGGTCGTACCGGAAATTTCATTCTCGTGCCGCGCAACCAAAACGCCATCTTTGGTGCTCACCAAATCAGGCTCAATCACATCTGCACCAATCTCGATGGCCTTGGTATAGCCCGCAATCGTATGCTCCGGCCGCAAAGCCGAAGCACCACGATGGCCGATCACCAGCTTCGCAGGAAGAGGCTTAGCCACCGCCTGAGTCACAATAGGCAAGGCCTCAGTATCATCACTACTGCATGCACTTAAACCCAGCGCAGCAGCAAATACTGAAACGGTAGTCAGAATAGAAAATTTAATCAGCGACATAGGATAGGCGGCTAAAAAAGAAGATGCCTCAATTTAAGCGAGCGCTGTGACAGTGTTGTGACGCGGAATCGATAATTAGAAAAAACAAGCAAATAAGGAAAAAGATATTTAATGATGAACTCTAAACTCGATATTCATCACAAACAAAGTTACAATTGACAAAGATAGCCTGCTTGACAGGCTTTAGTTCGGATTGATAAAACTAGCCTTCCCTATAAGGCTACATAATTTCACTGAAACAATATTGTTACCTTCTCATTCCGTTTTATTTTATTTCCTATAGACTCATTAATGTTCATTACCCAAACACCGCTTTCTTCTTTTATCACTAAAGAAATTGAACCCTTATTTTCATCAAAATAACCTACCACTACGTTCAGATCTGAGACGTTTCCTTGCACACTAAATTTACACTGGATGGCTGAGCCATGGTTAACCCACAGTAACTTTCTTTGAGAGCCACCTGAAAATATATTATTAAAAATCCAATTCTTTCCATTATTGGACTTACAATCCACACGATCCAACCTGTATTTGGATTGATTAACAACACTCAAATCTAAACTAAAAAAATAATATATAACACTTATAAATATCGAACTCAAAACAATTAGCACAAGCATTGCAATTTTCATCGATACAGCTCTCCCATCGGCTGCGGGAATAACTAAGGTCAGGGTGAATTTAAATCTCCTTTCTTTGGCTATAGGAGTCTTAATCGTACTAGGATTTAAATATGTTCTAACCTCAGCTATTATTTGTAGGAATTGCTGCTTACTTCACCACTGACTTAGGCTTCTCCACAGGCTTCGTAGTTATATTGTTTTATTGCATTTACGGTATCATTCACCAACATCCAATTGGTGTAGCCAAACAAAAAAACAGTCGGTTGACAATAAATGCTAATTATTTATTTTTAACAATCCCATTTGAAACTCTGGAAAAAATTCTGCTGGAAATATTGTGTTTTCATCGTAAAAACAACCATCAAAAATGGCGCCATCCAATTGGGAATGAGTAAAATTTGCACCACATAAGTCTATACATCCTCCCATATTATCTTTAAGGAAGGAGGCTGATCGAAGATCTGCACTGGCAAAGCAAACCTGCCCAAAACTGCCCCCTATAAATTTTGCATTCTTTAAAACAGCAGCTGAGAAATTAGCACCTGAAGCCAGACACATATAAAACTCAGCTTGGCTTAAATCTGCGTCAGAAAAATCGCTGTGAAACAGACAAACTCCTTCAAAATTTGCATTTATAAAACTTCCGCCACTTAAATTGCAATCATCCAGACAACCACCGCTAAACTTTGGCCCATGGCATATTCCTGCATGGCCTTCTTCAACTTCAAACCCATTCAAAATATTCTCCCCAATTTATATTGAACACAACACTTTCACCACCTGAGCAAATGAGCTTTCTGTGCCGCAACAACTTTTTCTGATGGGTTTGTAATAAACTTAAACAGTGCAGTTCTTCCATCCATATCATCAAGATGCCAGGGATTAGTTTGATCTTGATAGACACGCTCATCAGAAGTCATTAAGTCAATTAAATCCTTTTCTGACAGAGTTGCTAATCGATGAGAAAAAACAACACCGCCCTCAATCGCCTGTTCCCGTGCGGACCAAAATGAACGGTGAAGCTCTGTATCTGACAAATCACCCTTGGCCCTTAATTTTTCTAAACTAACTAAGATTTGAGTTAGCTTATTATTAAATTCCCTGTAATCAACAAGCAGCTGCCTTAACGTCACACGTTCCCATTCATAGGGAGGCCTGGGCAGAGATTCAAAATATGCCTGCGCTTTCATTCTTAATACGGAAATTGCGTCATCAGAACTTTGCCCATTGCACTGAATACCACCAACGACCTCTTCTGAATCCTTCCGAAAAACAGTGAGCCGGGCCACCCAATTATCTGGCCTTCGTTCATAGGCAGAAATTTTTGCTAAATAATATTTATCATTAAATTCACTGCAATGAGTATGATACATTTTTTCCACACAAATTTAATGAAATTTTATCCTTACCTGCTTCATTCCATTTTGCATAATATATAAGCAGCACTATTTTCAATAATATTGAAAAATTTATTTATAACTTTTTTTATTTATTGTATACAAAAATATTAACACCAACATTAATATAAAAAACAACACCGCGGTTAGTATAGAAAAATCCCATTCATCACCTGACGGATGCGGCCTTATATCATCCCCCATCCCTCCATCATCAACTTTGTCAGCCCCAATAGAGTACAGATAATAAGCACCCCCGTTATTCTTATATATAAGCTCATTACCATTTAAATCTTTGAAGGTCTCATCAGCAGAAACATATGGTCCTTTCCAATTTATACTTCCGATACTATTCACATGCAAATCATTCAGCGCTCCCGAATTTGGGTAATAGCCAAGATCCCCCTTAAACCGCTCGACACCAACAACAATTTCATCCAGATTATGTCGCTCAGCCTCATACTCACTTTTATTGGCATGAGAAGCTGAAGAAACAACAAAAAACACCATTAAGAAGATTTTATTCAGCATATCCACCTCCTTTATATTTTATATAATCCAGTCAATTTACCATAAAAAAAGCCCCGCCAAATGGGCAGAGCTTTTCTCTTCTTGTCTTTCTGCTATTAAAACGAATCACCCATAAATCGGCAGCAGCAAAAATAGCTTAATCAAAATCGCATTGGCGATATCAATAAAGAAAGCGCCTACCATCGGCACAACCAGGAAGGCGATGTGGGATGGGCCGAAGCGTTCGGTTACGGCTTGCATATTGGCGATAGCGGTAGGTGTAGCGCCTAGGCCAAAGCCGCAGTTACCGGCGGCCAGCACCACGGCATCGTAGTTTTTGCCCATCACGCGGAAGGTTACAAAGATGGCAAAGAACGCCATCACACTGGCTTGCAGCGCCAAAATGCCCAGCATAGGCAAGGCTAATGAGCCTAATTCCCACAGGCGTAAGGTCATTAAAGCCATGGCTAAAAACAGCGAGAGGCTTACATTGCCCAGCACCGATACGCCGCGATCAAAGACTTGGTAAAGGCCTAATGCGGATAAGCCGTTTCTGAGTACCACGCCAATAAATAGCACGCATACAAAACCCGGCAATTCAAAGGCCGTGCCTTTTAAGACCGTGGCCAACGCCGATCCGGCCATCAGGCTGATGGCAATCAGGGCCAGTGTTTCGATAAAGACTTGGGGGGTAATCAGGCGCACAGCGTGCGGCTGCTCAAAGGTTGTGGGCGTGTCATCGCTATTATGTTCAGAGCCGGGGATCGTTACTTTTTTAACCAGATAACGCGCAACCGGGCCACCGATCAGCCCGCCCATCACTAGGCCAAATGTGGCACAAGCCATGGCGACTTCGGTAGCCGATGCTAGGCCGTATTTCTCACCAAATACCGTGCTCCATGCGGCCCCCGTGCCATGCCCACCCGACATGGTGATTGATCCGCCCAACAGGCCAAGCAGCGGGCTGATGCCCATGGCGCTGGCAGCGGCAATCCCGACGATGTTTTGCATCACCAGCATGGAAACCACCACACCCGTAAAGATAACAAGGGTGCGGCCGCCTTTTTTCAGGCTAGCCAGATCTGCGTTTAAACCAATACTGGCAAAGAAGGCGAGCATCAGCGGCGTTTGCATGCCGGTATCAAACTTTACTTCTGCACCAAAGCTCATCCGTCCAAGCAGCAATAAAACAGCAACCAGTAAGCCGCCAACCACAGGCTCAGGAATGCTGTAATTACGCAGCGGCGCAGACCATTCCACAATTTTGCGCCCGAATAATAAAACCAGCGATGCGGCGACCAGGGTGCCATAAAAATCGAGTTGAAGCATATTCATCCTTATTGTATTGATATATTCAATGACACTGCAATATTACATAAGAATATTTTGCCAATTTATTCAGATTGCGATTAAACAAGTCATCCTTATTAAATACAAGCGCGGAAAACCCGACTTAAATCTGCGAATTTGTCATAAAGGTAAAATAACCGTGGATAAATAATGCTATTGATCTTTTTTATGCAATCACCATGTTTTTATCATTTCATTTATCCAGATAAAATATTTATATGGAATTTAATTTATACCTTTATCCTCTCAAGCTCTGCCCAATTAATTGTGCACAATCAGCGCCACTACTTTTCGATCTTCGGATGTCAGGATATTAAAGGTGCGGCACAGCGCGCCGGTATCCATCACATCCAGCCCGATATGCGCGGCGGCTAATGCACTATAGAGGCGCGGATGCGGAAAGCGAATGGTTTTGCCTGTGCCCAATAAAACCACCTCAGGCTTATAGGCCAGCACAGCTGTAAAATCGGCCTCAGTTAAATCATCAAAGCCGAGTGGCCGCCAAACATGGACTTCTGTCCCTGTTACCAGCACATTACCCTGATATTGCTCGGTATTGACCCGCACAAAATCCTCACCATAGCCCGAGAACTGATTCAGATTTTCGACAGCGGTATGTTGTAATTTCATGATGATTTCCCAATTAAAGACCCCGTATTTTAACTTAAGCGCTGATGTATAGGTTTTAACAGCGGCTTTGTATTCATTTTTTTGTTTTCGTAATCACAATAAGTGCAGTACAGCGCAATCTTTCGTTAGAATATAAGGTCCTAGCCCATAAGCCGCTGCCATGACTACCATTCTTAAATCAAACAAATTACAAAATGTCTGTTACGAGATTCGTGGGCCTGTTCCTGAGCGAGCGCGTCAGATGGAAGAAGAAGGCCAGCGTATTATCAAGCTGAATATCGGCAATCTGGCCTCTTTCGGCTTTGATGCCCCCGAAGAAGTCGTACAAGACATGATTCGCAACCTGCCTAATTCTGCAGGCTATGTAGATTCCAAAGGCCTGTTTCAGGCTCGTAAAGCCGTCATGCACTACACCCAATCCAAAAATATTGCGGATGTAACTGTAGACGATATTTATATTGGCAACGGTGCATCTGAGCTGATTGTGATGGCCATGCAGGGCCTACTTAATGATGGCGATGAAGTCTTGGTGCCGATGCCAGATTATCCACTCTGGACAGCCGCAGTCAGCCTAGCGGGTGGTACGCCGCGCCATTACCTGTGTGATGAAGCCAATGAATGGTATCCGTCGCTGGAAGATATTCGCAGCAAGATCAGCGCCAAAACCAAAGCCATTGTGATTATCAACCCGAATAATCCGACGGGTGCTTTGTATCCGGATTCGCTGCTGAAAGACATTATTCAAATTGCGCGCGAAAACAATCTGATTATTTATGCCGATGAAATCTACGACAAAGTGCTTTACGACGGTGTAACGCATACCTCGATTGCATCGCTGGAATCAAAAGAGAAGGATATTTTATTCGTAACCTTTAACGGCTTATCCAAAAATTATCGCGCCTGTGGTTTCAGGGCGGGCTGGATGTTTGTATCCGGCAATAAGAAAATAGCCAAAGATTATATCGAGGGATTGAATATCCTCGCTACCATGCGGCTCTGCGCCAATGTGCCTGCCCAATATGCCATTCAAACCGCGCTGGGCGGATATCAGAGCATCAATGATTTAGTAAAACCTACAGGCAGGCTCGCTAAGCAACGCGATCTGGCCTACAAGCTGCTCACGGAGATCCCGGGGGTAAGCTGTGTAAAACCAAGAGCAGCGCTCTATATGTTCCCCAAGCTTGATCCGGCTATTTACCCGATTGCCGACGATCAACAATTTATTTTAGAGCTGTTACAAGAAGAGAAAGTGCTGCTGGTACAAGGCACAGGCTTTAACTGGCAACAGCCTGATCATTTCCGTGTGGTGTTCTTACCCAATCTGGATGATCTAACTGACGCCATTGCCCGTATTGCCCGCTTCTTAGAAAGCTATCGAAAACGTCACGGCACAGCTTAATTCAAGGAAAACAAATGAAACCCATCAATGTAGGTTTATGCGGTGTAGGCACCGTAGGCGGCGGAACAGTTACTGTTCTTAAGCGTAATGCAATCGAAATTAGCCGCCGTGCAGGCCGGCCGATTGTGATTACCATGGCGGCCAACCGTGATCTGGTCCGTGCTCGTGAGCTATGTGGTGAAGGCATCACCCTAACAGACGACGCTATGGATGTAGTGAACAACCCGGAAATCGACATTGTGGTAGAGCTCATTGGCGGCACCACCATTGCCAAAGATCTTGTACTGGCGGCCATTGCCAATGGCAAGCATGTAGTCACCGCCAATAAAAAACTGATCGCCGAATACGGCAATGAGATTTTTGCCCGCGCCACCGAAAAAGGCGTGATGGTTTCATTTGAAGCCGCCGTAGCAGGCGGCATTCCGATTATTAAAGCACTGCGTGAAGGCCTGACCGCCAATAAAATTGAATGGGTGGCCGGTATTATCAATGGCACATCTAACTTTATCCTGACAGAAATGCGCGATAAAGGCCTCGCCTTTGCCGATGTATTAAAAGAAGCGCAACGCCTAGGCTACGCAGAAGCCGATCCTACTTTTGATATCGAAGGCCACGATGCCGCGCATAAGCTCACCATCATGAGCGCGATTGCCTTTGGTATTCCGGTGCAATTTGATAAGGCTTACCTAGAAGGCATCAGCAAACTGGCCGCCATTGATATCCAGTACGCGCAAGAGCTGGGCTACCGCATCAAGCTGCTCGGCATGACCCGCCGCCGCGAACAAGGCATTGAGCTGCGCGTTGCCCCAACGCTGATCCCTGCTAGCCGCCTGATTGCCAATGTAGATGGCGTGATGAATGCGATTCTGGTGAAAGGCGATGCTGTCGGCGCCACCATGTATTACGGCCCTGGCGCAGGTGCCGAGCCAACCGCGTCTTCCGTCATTGCCGATCTGGTAGATATCACCCGCCTGCACACTGCAGACCCTGAGCAGCGCGTGCCGCACCTGGCTTTCCAGCCTTCGCAAATTGCCGACCTGCCGATTCTGCCTATCGCAGAAATCGAAACCTGCTACTACCTGCGCATCAACACCGAAGACAAGCCAGGCGTGCTGGCCGATATCACGCGCCTACTTGCCGACAACGATATCTCGGTAGACGCCATGCTGCAGCGCCCGATTGCAGGTGAAGCACGTGCCGATATCATTATCATCACGCATCTGGCCGTGGAAAAACGCGTCAACACCGCCATCAAAGGCATTGAAGCCCTGCCAAGCATCACCGGCGCAGTCATCCGCTTACGCCTTGAGCATTTAAACGGCTAAGCAATATGTAGGGTGGGCACCCGTGCCCACGTTAAGCCTCTTCCTTAAATCTTATCGCGTGGGCACAAAAACGTGCCCACCCTACGGCCATTAGGATTTAAAAATCATGCGCTATATCTCTACTCGCGGCGGTATGCCGCCTAAGTCTTTTTCTGAAATCCTGCTTGGCGGTTTAGCGCCTGATGGCGGCTTGGTGATGCCTGAAGTGTGCCCTCGCCTCACACAAGCCGCTTTAGAACGCCTCGCACCCCTGCCCTATGCTGAGCTGGCTTTTGAAGTGATCCGCCTGTTTGTGGACGATATCCCAGAAGCGGATTTAAAAGCACTGGTCTCCAAAACTTACACTGCCGAAGTATTTGGCTCGGCCGATATTACACCGATCAAAACACTGGCCCCTCATTTGCATCTGCAACAGCTCTCTAACGGCCCCACGCTGGCTTTTAAAGATATGGCAATGCAGCTGCTCGGTAATCTGTTTGAATATGTGCTGGCGCGTGACGACAAAGAAATCAATATCGTCGGCGCAACCTCAGGCGACACCGGCTCGGCGGCGGAATACGCCATGCGCGGCAAAAAGGGCGTGAATGTCTTTATGCTCAGCCCCGCGGGCAAAATGAGCCCCTTCCAGCGCGCACAGATGTTTAGCCTGCAAGACACCAACATCCACAATATCGCGGTAAAGAGCATGTTTGATGCCTGCCAAGATATGGTGAAAGCCATCAATAACGATGCCGCGTTTAAGCAGGATTACAAAATTGGCGCGGTGAATTCGATCAACTGGGGCCGCGTTGTCGCGCAGATTTGCTACTACTTCAAAGGCTATTTTGCCGTAGCCAAAACAGTCGGCGAGCCGGTGGATTTCTGTGTACCATCGGGCAACTTTGGCAATATCTGTGCGGGCCATATGGCGCGGCAGATGGGCCTGCCGATTCGCCGCCTGATTGTGGCCACCAATGAAAATGATGTATTGGATGAGTTTTTCAGCAGCGGCGGCTATCATCCACGCGGCCTTGACCGCACTTTCGAAACATCCAGCCCTTCGATGGACATCACCAAGGCCTCTAATTTAGAGCGCTTTGTATTCGATTTACTAGGCCGTGATGCAGGCAAATTATCCGCCCTGTGGAAAGGCATTGATGCAGGTATCGGCTTTGACTTAAGCGCGGATGATTTCACAAAAATGCGCGAGGTGTATGGCTTCAGATCCAGCCGCAGCACGCATCAGGATCGCCTAGATAATATCCGCAGCGTATTTGAGACTTACGGTGTAGAAATCGACCCTCATACCGCCGACGGCTATAAAGCAGCCATAGAGCACAGAGATGCCAACGTCGCCATGGTCATCCTCGAAACCGCCCTACCGGCTAAGTTTGAAGACACCATGGTAGAAGCCATCGGCCAAAAACCACAACGCCCGGCTGCCTTGCACGATCTTGAAGATTTACCACAGCGCTTTGATGTACTGGAAGCCAATGTGGCGGCGCTGAAGGCGTATTTGGTGGCGCGGATTAAAGCCTAAAGCACGGAGACCCCAGACTTAAAATTTTGCTTGAGTTCCCCCCTTTGTAAAAGGGGGCTAGGGGGGATTTGCTGTTGGGCTTAAAGGCAAATCCCCCTCAGTCCCCCTTTTTCTAAGGGGGAAGCAAAGCCAGCCCCGTAATCCCTGTAGGGCAGCTTAGCCAGATGAGTAACCCGCGATTCAGGGGTGAATTCAGCGTAGCAATATGTAAATAAACAAGGGATTTGTACTGCTCAACCATCGTTCAGGCGGGTTGATAAACTTCCCCCTACATAGCTAATTATTCTTATTACGGATGAGTGAACTCACTGCTACTTGCTCCAGGACGAAGAAGATTTCCAATTATTGTCCATGTGTTTTGAGTTTGGTCGTTCGCCCCGAAGAACCACAGAGCTCCAAGTGAGGTTCGAGGCATTACTAGCTTGGATAGATGAACGGTGGCGGCTCTGTTAATGTGTATCGCAATGACCAAGTCTTTAGAGTCAGCGTATTTTTCAAGTTTGTTCAGTTCCGATTGCAAGTTGGCATGAGGATTCAGTTCCTCTGGGACAAGTTCTTTCATCTGAATTGGTGCGTAATGAAGGACTTCATCTTTCTCAAATCTTGCAACAAAATCGTAATCAGCGTGTTCGTACTGAGCGTACACAACCTTCCTTCCCATGATGTGGCTTAGCCCTTGGCAAAACAACGCACACTGTCTACTTTCCCCGAACGGCCGCAGTTCGCGCTTTCGCAGTGACGCTATTTCGTACGGAAGCTCGTACAGGGACTGCGTGGTTGCGAACTTGCGAAGGGCAATCAGCGCTCGCTCGGGGTCGATGAACTGAAGCTTTTCCCACTCGCGAACTATCACCGCTACTCCTCCGAAAGGCCTAACAAAAATTTAGCCCCCCTAAAATGGCCGAATCTCCACCACCTACGGCACATAAAAAAAGCCCCCCCTTGAAACACCTCACCAAGCTTTACCTGAATTATTCCATGACGTCATACTACTCCAAATTGAACCAAGACTTACACCACATCTCTGCTGCCAATAAGAAAAATAAAGTTAAATCCAATTATTTCAGCGCAAAAAAAAGCCCGGCAATCAATTGCCGGGCTTTTTTTTGCGTATCCAAATAAAGAATTAAACGCGTTTTAGTGCAATACCTTGTGCATCAAACAAGAGGCAATTCTTTTCTGGGAATACCACATGGATATTGTCGCCAAATTTAATCACATCCGATTCGGCAGGCAATTTCATGCACAGGATTTCGCTGATGCCTTTCACTTGGATATAGGCCAATACGATATCACCCAAGTGCTCTACCAGATCAACACGGGCAGGCACCGAGTTTGCGGCGTCAGCGGTTGCCAGCTGCATATGCTCAGGGCGAATACCGATGGTGACTTTGTCGCCCACTTTGCATGGTGATGCATCCACAGCCGCGCGAATCTGAATGCCATCCGGCAGACGAACGTGGGCAGAGCCTTTTTCAACAGCCACCAGATCGGCTTCCAGCAAGTTCATCTTAGGCGAGCCTAAGAAGCCAGCGACGAAGAGATTCGATGGGTTTTCATACATTTCCAGCGGCGAGCCAACTTGCTGAATCACACCAGCGTTAAATACCACGATGCGGTCAGCCAGCGTCATCGCTTCCACCTGATCGTGGGTCACGTAGATCATGGTGGTTTTAAGGTCCTGATGCAGCTTGGATAGCTCAACACGCATTTGCAGGCGCAGAGATGCATCCAAGTTAGACAAAGGCTCGTCAAACAGGAATACCTTAGGGTTACGCACAATCGAGCGGCCAATCGCCACACGCTGACGCTGACCGCCAGACAATGCTTTTGGCTTGCGATCCAGCAGGTGTGTCATTTGCAGAATTTCTGCAGCGCCTTTAACACGCTGATCAATTTCTTCTTTTGGCGTACCTGCCAGCTTCAGCGCAAACGCCATATTGTCGTACACGCTCATATGCGGGTAGAGGGCGTAAGACTGGAACACCATGGCGATACCACGCTTGGAAGCGTGCAGGTCATTGGCCACCACATCGCCAATTTTCAACTCGCCTTCGGTGATGTCTTCAAGGCCGGCAATCATGCGCAGCAGGGTGGATTTACCGCAGCCCGACGGGCCAACGAAAACCACAAATTCGCCATCTTTAATTTCTAAATCTACACCTTTAATAACGCATACATCTTTGGTGTAGTTTTTCTTGATTCTACTTAGCGTAACCGAAGCCATATCTCGATTCCTTGCGAACTCTATTTCTAAATGGGGGCCTGCAGGTGCAGGGTTATGTTGCCCCGCCGGGGCAACAAGCATCGCTTGTTTACTTCACCGCGCCATCCAGGCCACCAATAAAGTAACGCTGGGTAAAGGCAAAGAAAATCAATACAGGGATAACCGTCATTACGATCGCCGCCATCACCATGCTGTAGGAAGTGGCAAACGGGCCGGTCAGGTCATTAAACACACCAACTGCCAGCGGTAATTTGTCTTTGGATGAGATCACAATCGAAGGCCAGAGGTAATCATTCCAAGCATTCACCAGTGAGAAAATCGCCAGCGATGCAATGGAAGGGCCGGAAACCGGCACCATCACACGCCATAAGATTTGCATCTCTGTAGCGCCATCTACCCGTGCGGCATCAACCAGATCTTGAGGCACGGCTTCAAAAGCCTGCTTCATCAGAAAGATACCAAAGGCGGTAGACAGATTAGGAATAATCGCGCCCAGCTGAGTATCTAACAGACCCATATGCTTCAGGGTAATAAAGTTAGGAATAATCGCGACTTCGGTCGGCATCATCATCGTGGCCAGAATCGACACAAAAATGAAGTTACGCCCAGGAAAGCGCAAACGGGCCAGCGGATAACCCGCCAGGATGGATAACACCACCACGCCTACAATCGTTTGCAAGGTCATCCAAGTGGAGTTTTTCATGTAAGTCATAAACGGCATTTCATCAAATACACGCTTAAACCACATCAGGCTGACATCGGTAGGCCAGAATGAGCGGGGGAAAAGCCAGGTATTAGAAGGATCAGCCGACAGCGCCACCGACAAAGCCCAGATAAAAGGGAATGTAGTGAAGATACCAAAACCGATCAGGCCGGCGTACTGGCCAGTCATTGCCAGCACGGTTCGCAGTTGTTTACCCATTGCCATGATTTCTTATTCCTCGAATTATTTCTTTTCGCCGAAAAAGCGAAACTGAATGGCCGCAAGAATCATGCAGAAGAAGGTGACAACCAGCCCCGCCGCAGCGGCACGGCCAAAGTTGTAATTGCGGAACGCCTGATCGTATACATAGAACAGGGCCGTGTAGGTATCCGCCTGACCTTTAGTCAGCACCACGACTTCCTGGAGAATCTTCATCGCTGCAATGGTAGACATCAGGCTGCAAAGCAAGATGGTTGGCTTTACCATCGGCACAGTGATTTTCCAGAAGCGCTGGAATGCATTTGCACCATCCAGAATCGCGGCTTCTTCTACTTCCTTAGGGATGGCTTGCAGGCCGGCAAGGTAGAGCACCATAAACCAGCCGATACCACGCCAGAAGGTAAACAACATCACGCCAAATAAGGCAATTGCAGGGTTACCCAGCCAATCAACCTGCCCTTCGGAGCCTTGTGGGATCAGATGCAGAGCTTGCAGAAACCAGGTGAGAATACCGTCGTATTTATATACGTTAACCCAAACCACACCGGCAATTGAAATGGCGGTAATGACAGGAATATAAAATGCCGCACGGAAGAATGTCATTCCGGGCAATTTGTTATTCACTAATTTGGCCAGCAATAAAGCGCAAATCTGAATAACCGGCACAATCAGCAGAAAAATTAAGGAGTTTTTCAGCGCATTGTGAAATAACTCTTCTTTATAAATATATTTAAAGTGCTCGAAATTATTCCAAGTGGCGGCACCGTCTGCGATGCTGTAATCGTTAAACGCTAAATATGCGTTATACCCTACCGGCCAAAAGGTAAATATACCCATCAGAATAAGGGCCGGCGCCAAAAATAAATAGGCAATGCCTGTATAGCTGCTGGAGTTTTTCACGGCGCTACTCGACTGTAATTATAATAATTCGGGGAGAAAACGGAATTACCCAAGGGGGTAATTCCGTTCATTAACACACAGAACAGCTAATTATTTTTTACTTCTTTAGCTTTTCGTTCCATGCAGCAGCCGCTGTATTCAATGCATCTTTCACAGATTTACGGCCTTCAACTGCAGCTTGAATTTCTTCCTGCAGTTTTTTAGTCATCACAACTTCATCTGGCAATGTTCCAGGAGCCAGTGTCAGTGTACGTGCGTTGTCCATTGATTTAGCTGCAACGGCACGTGCACGATCCACTACGTCTGCGCTCTTAGCACCAGACTGGAAGTATGGATCCAAGTTTGCTTTCTTAGTAGAAGGCATAGTGGATTCAGTGGCTTTAGAGAAAGCCAGCTGTTGTTCGTCGTTAGTCAGGAACATACCCAGTTTAGCCGCAGCAGCTGGATCTTTTGTGCCCTTAGGAATAACGAAGTCCATCATCCATGAACCCAGGTTCAGCTTACCGGCATCCAGTGGGAATGGCGCAACTTCAGTTTTGTCGTAGATGGCTTTAGCGTCTGTTTCAGTACGCTTCAGGCCTTGAGCAGCCGTGGTCATCATGGCAATCTTGCCGCTGTTATAGGCAGCGATTTCTTGCTCAAATGCCATTTTGAATACATCTTTAGGCATTACGCCGGCTTTGTACAAATCAGCAAAGGTCTGAACAAAAGCAATGTGCTTAGGCGAGTTAAATACGGCTTTGCCATCTGTTACAACTGGCAGGCCAGCGTAATAGAAGAAGCCAATCATATCGCTCATTTTAGGAGCGAAAGCGGCCTGGCCGGTTTTTGCTTTAATTTGCTTGCCCATGGCCACAAATTCAGCAAAAGACTTAGGCGCAGCTTTAATACCGGCTTTAGCAAAAATGTCTTTGTTGTAAGCAATGATTTGTGTGGAGTTGTACCAAGGGAAGGCAAACATCTGGCCTTTCACTTGTACATCTTTCACTGCATTGGTGGAGTAAGCTGCTTTAGCTGCACCCAGATATTGATCAACAGGCAAGATGAGGCCTTGCGCTGCAAACTCGTGTACCCAAGGCACATTGAAGTTAACCAGTGCAGGAGGATTGCCGGCAGCAATCGAAGCAGTCAGCTTAGGCTGAATCTGATCCCAGTTCATGTCTACCCATTTAGCTTTAAAGCCTGGGTTAGCTTCATTGAACTTCACAGTCGTTTGTTCAAAATAAGAATTAAACTTTGGAGCAAGATTCATTGTCCAAAATTCTAATTCTGTATCTGCAGCTTGTGCATTAACACCCGCAAATAATGCGGCGCCAACGATCAGCATTTTTTTGAGCTTCATCTTGTCTTTCCTCTTGGGTTTTTCGACAAATATTATATGGATTTAAATCCACACTTTTATATTACCGCATTTAATTAATTGCTATTCCAATTAATCCTGCGGTTTTTTTATTCTTCCGGGTAATTTTAGCAACAAATTACCCGGAAGAATTTGATTCAAAACAGAATCAAATCAGATCATTATTTTTTTACAGTTGCAAACTTTTCATTCCAGAATGCAGCCGCTTCATCCAATGCGGCTTTAACTGGTTTACGGCCAGTAATTGCCTCTTGAATTGCTTCATTTAATTTTTTATTCATTGACACATCATCAGGCAAGCCAGTCACAGTCAAAGTACGTGAAGCTTTAATATGTGTTGCCGCAACAGCAGTGCCTTTTTCTACCGGATCAGCAGATTTTGCACCCGCTTGGAAGTAAGCATCATCCAGCGATTTATTGGTAGATGGGAATGTAGAAGACGCTTTAGCAAATACCAGCTGTGCATCATCGCTGGTCAGATATTTACCCAGCTTAACCGCTGCATCAACGTTTTTAGCGCCTGTAGGTACTGACCACATAAACAGGAAACCACCCAATGGGGTTTTGCCACCCGCAATTGGGAAGCCTGCTACGCCTGTGCCATCATAAACTTTAGGTGAATCGGTTTTAGTCCGTTTGATCGCATGTGCACCATCGGTGAACATGGCCAGTTTTTGCGCGCCATAAGCCGCAATACGGTCTTCAAATTGCATTTTGAAAACATCTTTCGGGAAAGCACCCGCAGCATAAGCAGCTTTGAATTGCTCAATATATTTCACATGAGCCGGGCTGTTAAATACAGCTTTATTATTTTTTACAACATCCAGACCTTCATACAAAAACCAGCCAGAAGTATCTTCATCAAGTTTTGGTGCAAAACCACTTACACCCGTTTTTAATTTAATCTGAGTTGCTACTTTCAATAAATCGCCAAATGTTTTTGGCTCTTCTTTAATGCCTGCTTTTGCAAACAGATCTTTGTTATAAAACAGCACGCCGGTAACCTGATACCAAGGCATACCGTAAATTTGTTTATCGCCCACATACGTTGCATCTTGGAGTGCACCGGTGGTGTAAACATTTTTAAAGCCAGCAACTTGCTTAGTAATAGGCTGAATCATTTTTGACTGAGCAAACTGATCCATCCATGGCTTAGGCAAATTCACAAGGCCAGGTACATTGCCGCTGGCTACAGCAGTAATGACTTTTTGCTGGAAAGCATCCCAGCCCACATCAACCCACACTGCTTCTACATCGTTTTGCGATGCATTGAACTTAGTGGTGAGCTCTTTCATGGTTGCGTCGTATTTTGGCGAAAGGCTGTTAGACCAATACTCGACTTTTACTTTTTCTGCTGCTAATGCACTCATGGTGCTGGCTGAAAAAACCGCTGCGGATACGGCTAAAATGAATTTCAATTTCATTACTGCATCTCCAAAGTAAAACGTTTGTACTGGCAAGACTGGCGCGGCAACCATAATAAAAATTTACGATATGCGTCAATCAATTTAAAAAACCGGAAAAAGTGGCTCTAAGCGCGCTTTACCCTCTTGTCATCAGGCGTTTCCCCAGCTAATCCTGCCTGCTGTCGGTTTAACGCCTTCGGCCAAAGTGGTATCAAGCTGGCGAATAGTAAACTGATTAAAAGTGGCTTGAAATAAGACTTTTCATCGATTAACCATTAAAAAAACACTCAAAACTGGACTTAGTGTTTTTACTTACGCGGACTCAGATTACAACAAATTAACGAGATGGTGAATAGCCAGTACAAAGGAGAAGTGGCATAAGGAGCAGACAAGCGGGGAGGCGGGTAAATGGCCCACAAAAACAAAATGTAGGCAACAACGAATATGATTGATTGGAAACTACAAATTTAATACTTCACAAAATAAATATAAGTTTATACAACAAACACTTACTTATTAAGCTCCACTACAAAATCGTAGTAATCATTGCGAAAATAGGAGTGAGTTAACTCAATTGCAGTACCGTTCTCCAGATAACCGATACGCGTTAAATGCAGCATAGCGTCCCCCGGTGCTACATCAACTAATTCTGAAATAGCCTGAGTTGCATTGATTGCTGCAATGTTTTGTATCGCACGTACAACAGACAAACGTGCTCCGCGCATATAAGCATATAAGGAATCACCCACTAAATTGGGGTCAGGCACAAAAGTAAAAGGCAGCGTGGTTTCTTCCAATGCCATCACCACATCATTGGCCATTCGCACCCGCTGCAAGCGGCTTACACGGCTACTGGATGAAAGATTAAGCTTGAGCTGCTCTTCGGCATTAGCCAGCGCGACTTCACGTTTTATCCAGCGCGAGCCCGGCGTAAAGCCGCGCTGAATCAGCATCTCGGATAAATTGGTCAGCTTATTTAATGGCTGCTCTAATTTGGGGGTGATATAGGTGCCTGCACCATGCCGCCGGATAATCAGGCCATCGGCCAGTAAAATATCCAGCGCTTTTCTGGCTGTCACCCGAGAAACACCGAGGATTTCACATAAATTGCGCTCTGATGGCAATGGTTCATCGGCCAGCCAGAAGCCCGCATGAATCGCCGCTGCCAGCTTGTGGCCCAGTTGTAAATAAAGAGGCGTTGCACTATCTGCATCAGGCCGGAGAACCAAAAGTTTTTGTTGCGGCAGCATGATCGCCTCTTTAAGTAAAATTAAGCTAAAGCTTGGTAAATCAGAATTAAAGCACCTGCACAGGAATCTTTCTGTGGGCGCAGCGTACTGGCAAGGAAATCAGCCGGAATATAAGGCCGCAGCGCCTCAGATAAGCCGCCACCGCAAATAGCCAATGGCAAATCGGCATGGTGTGCGCGCAAAGCCAGACCAATCTGCTCAATTTCCTGACCTGCCTCTTGCAAGAAAGCGCGAGCATACTCATCACTGGCGCCAAACTCCATCACAACAGGTGATAATGAAGCACATTCGCCCTGCTTCATCTGCCCCATCCAGTTAAAAATCTCAGCTTTCGTCTGACCGGTAATTGAGAGTAATTTACGACCAAACTCAGTAACAGGGCGACGCCCGTCAATGATGCGCTGCACATGATTAATTGCTTTTAAGCCCAAAAATGCGCCGCTGCCTTCGTCTGAAGTTGGAAAACCCCAGCCGCCCACTTCAAGCCGCTGACCATCTGGCAACCATGCCTCACCAATCGAGCCTGTTCCAATGGCAATAATCCCGCCATGCTGGCCATTGGTTGCACCGAGCAAAGTAGAGAAGCCATCCGTCTCAACGACAATTTTGGCAAAGCCCGGGTTCTTTTGCTTAAATTCTTCCGCCCATGCCGGATTGTGTACGCCCGACATCCCTAAGCCTACAGCACATTGTGCAAAATCCGGCTCATCAATCCCCAAGGCGGCAAAGCCTGCCTTAATGGCTTGACTAATATTGAGCCAGGCTTTATCAATGCCCTGCCCTAATGCCGATGCACCGCCATCGCTGCGCACTTTTTCGATACCATCCGGGCCTGCGATACAAATACGTGTGCCCGTGCCGCCGCCATCCACGCCGATTAAATATTGAATCTTGCTCATTTTGGGTCTCTTCATCTTGTTGTGGTTTTATTTTAATACCAATTAAAACAATAGGTAATACCAATTCAACACCGTACAAACCGTGAAAATCGCTTATTTTTTGCGAAAAAGAGCATAGAAACAGCAGATGTACCGTACCAATCTAGCCAGACAGATAAACCATGTCAATGGGATGGTTCGGACATTCTGCAGTAAGTTATAAAAAAACCACTTGTTTAACGGGCTTTTGCGCCATGAACGCTTTGCCATAGCCCATGCACGCAGCTTAAAGAACGGAAGTTTTTTCTTCTGCCCAAAAAAATGCCCGCTTGATGCGGGCATTCGTTTTATTTTTTTACATGTAAACCACATTCTTTATTAGCAGGATCTTCCCACCACCAGCGGCCTGCTCTGACATCTTCGCCCATAGAAATCGCACGCGTACAGGGCTCACAGCCAATGGATGGGTAATGCTGATCGTGCAAAGCGTTATATGGCACATTGTTCGCTTTGATATACGCCCAGACTTCTTTTTCTGTCCACTCAATTAGCGGGTTAAATTTCTCTAAGCCATTACCGCTGTCATATTCCTGATTACCCAAATCAGTACGTGTTGGCGATTGCTCACGGCGCAAGCCCGTGACCCATGCTTTTTTCCCGGCCAATGCCCGCTTTAACGGCTCCAGCTTACGAATCTGGCAACAGGATTTACGCAGCTCAACGGATTCATAAAAAGCGTTAATACCGTACTGATTCACAAAATCTTCAGTGGCCGCTGTTTGCGGAAAAAACACGCGAATAGGATGGCTGGCGTATTGCTCTGCCGTTTTTTGCATCAAGGCATAGGTTTGCGCCGGAAGACGCCCCGTATCAAGACTGAAGACCTCGATGCCCACCCCAGATTTGGCGATTAAATCAGTGATCACCATATCCTCTGCGCCAAATGAATTGGCAAACACGGCCGGGCTGTATTCAGCAGCAATTTTATGCAAAAGTGCAATCGTATCGGCCAGTTTTTCTTCGAAACTCATTTTCAAACCTCCATTTTACGGCACTTAAAAAACCAGTTTACTGCCAATGACGGCCAGCATCACCGCCAAGCAAGGGCGAAGCACCGCTTCAGGCACCCGGCCTGTCAGATGGCTGCCAAAATAAATACCCGGCAACGAGCCCATTAATAGAAAAGAAAGTAAGTGCCAGTCAATATGTCCCAAACCCGCATGGCCCAAGCCCGCCACCAGCGTGAGTGGCACGGCATGTGCAATTTCAGTGCCCACAAGGCGCGAAGTAGGAATCAACGGGTAGAGTAAAAATAAAGCGACAGTCCCCAGCGCACCGGCGCCGATAGACGATAAAGTCACGATTGCGCCGAGTACCACACCTACCAGCAAGGTCATTCCATTGAGCTTGGCAGGTGGTAAATGAAACCAAGATTTAGCATGCTTTTGCCCCCATTGCAGCAAAAGCGGCTTAAAAATAATGGCAATTGCAGTCAGTAAGAGCGCAACACCCAGCGCTTGCTTAATCAAAGCGTTGATGACTTTCATATCTGTATGCAGAAACTTTAGCAAAAGCAAAGTGGCCACAGCAGCTGGCACGCTGCCTGCTGCTAGCCAGCCAGTAATCTTCCAATCGATATTTTTCTTTTTATGATGCACAAAAATACCGCTGCCCTTGGTAATGGCCGCATAAAGTAAATCTGTACCTACTGCTGTAGCCGGGCTGATTCCAAACCAGAGTAAAATTGGCGTCATCAGCGAGCCACCGCCCACGCCTGTCATGCCGACAATAAACCCCACCAGCAAGCCAGCGACAATATATCCGTATTCCATGGTGTCGCCTGAAAACTAAATAGTTCGCAAGCATAGCAACTCGTTTTATAATTCTATAGACGAATATGTTAAGATTTTATACGAATGGGTTATGTAGGCATGATTTTGTTTTTTGTATGCGCCATCTGCGTAGCACAAAGCATTGTTATGCTCGGGCGATGTTATTTTTGTGAAAGGATTTGCCATGAAGTTGCAACAGCTACGCTATCTGGTGGAAGTGGCCAAACAAGGCTTAAATGTTTCGGAAGCAGCCGAGAAACTCCACACCTCTCAACCTGGCATATCCAAACAGATTCGCCTTTTAGAAGACGAGCTGGGCGTACAAATTTTTATTCGCAATGGTAAACGCGTCGTAGACGTGACTGCACCCGGTAAAGAAATCCTGCGTATTTCTGAGCGGATGCTGATGCAGGCGCAAAACTTAAAACGTATCGGTGAAGACTTTATTAATGTGGAAGGCGGCAGCCTGACCATTGCCACCACGCACACCCAGGCTCGCTACGCCCTGCCCGCCACCATCCATAATTTTATGCTGCGCTACCCCAAGGTGCGCCTGTCGATCAAACAAGGCAGCCCCACACAGATCAGTGAAATGGTTGTAGAAGGCGCTGCCGATATCGCCATCGCCACCGAAGGGATTGATCATTATTCCGAGCTGGCCATGCTCGATTGCTATCACTGGAACCGCAGCATTGTCGTGCCTGTTGGCCACCCGCTAACCCAACTCGATCACAAAATCACGCTGGAAGACGTAGCTGCTTGGCCTTTGATAACTTACGATTTTGCCTTTGCAGGCCGTAATAAAATCAACCAAGCCTTTGAGTCGCGCGGCCTCACCCCCAATGTGGTGCTTACCGCCATCGATTCAGACGTCATTAAAACCTATGTAGGTCTTGAGCTGGGCATCGGTATTTTAGCCACGATGGCGTTTGAAGCAGATCGAGACCTGCAGCTGGTTGCCATTGACGCATCGCACCTTTTTGATGATTCCACGACCCGTATCGGGATTCGTAAAGATGCTTATCTACGTGGCTATGCCTACGACTTTATCGAGCTATTCGCCCCGCACCTTAGCCGTAAAGTCGTACAAGCGGCCCTGATGTGTGATACCGAAGAGTAATAAGCGAGGGCGGGCAAACCCCGCCCTCTATCTTGCATGCTTAATAAACTTCGCCCTCTTTCGCCAGCCCATCGCTTCCTCTCATGCAGCCATTTAGCTCCCCCGAAAAATACGCCCTATTAAGTTCGCTCTCTGATCTGGAATCAGGTTCAGTACGGCAATGGTTTTTTTTGGAGCTGGCCGCAACAGAAACCAAAGGGCCACGCACGAAACGCGCCCGATGCTGGATGGTTTTGCTGGCAAGACTGGGGCCTGCACTGCTTGCCCCTAGCCTCATCCAGCGAGGCTTACACGGCGCAGCGCTTTACCTGCCCGCCAGCCAGCATCGCTTTCAATTAATCAGGCAAAGCCTGAATGACGCTCTACTACTGGGAGTCAGCCTTATCACCCTGCTGGCAGGCTTTAACCGGCTTACCGCATCGATGCAGTTTTCCCTGTGGCTGCTGGCCATTACAGGTGCAGCATGGCAAATATGGCGAACCCGTATTACGCAGCCTACAGAACCAGAAAACACCCTGCCCGGGGCGGAGGCCAGCCTTGGCCTTTACGGTATTTTAATCGCCAAAGAGCTGGAGCCAGCACTTGCACTAAGCCTGATTAAAGGCTTACGCCAGGATATAAATACTCACCTAGCCGCATTACAAAACCAGCTACCAGAGCTGGCACCTTCCTCAACAAGTCGATATGCAAAGGCCTTTAAAGCCAGCAGCTGGCTACTTTCCCTTATCCCATCTACTTGGCTACTCGGCATACTCCCCGCCGCTTGGGGTTGGATTGTTTGCTGCCTACTGCTGATCGGCTTGTCCTACCTGATCAACCGCCACTGGCAAACCCCCGCCCTGCTCGCACTCAGCGGCCTTTGTGTTTATGCGCTAGCCAAACTGGCACATTGGTTGTAGCCAGTTAATCCACAACTTTCTACATTTCACTTGCATTACATCTGCATTCGGCGTTTAATTTCTCTCAATACAGAAATAAAGGAAACAAGATGAAGCTCAGCCCAACTATGGAGAAATACATCGTTCACTGGGGCGAGATGGGGACGAAATGGGGAGTGAACCGCACGGTAGCCCAACTTCATGCCCTGCTATTTCTGGTTAATAAGCCACTGAATGCAGAAGAGATTGGTGAAACACTCGGCGTAGCCAGATCCAATGTCAGCAACAGCTTGAAAGAATTGCAAAGCTGGGGACTAATTAAAATACAGCAGGAAATGGGCGATCGGCGTGATCATTTTGTTGCCCTGCAGGATGTTTGGGAAATCTTCCGTGTCATCACCGAAGAGCGCAAAAAACGCGAGCTGGACCCTACACTTACTGTGCTGCGCCAATGCGCTATTGAAGCCGAAACCGACACCGAAATTGAAGCCGCCACCCGGGTCAAAATGGATCAGGTGCTGGAATTTTTAGAAGTGCTGCTGCATGGCTACGACGACTTTAAAAACCTGCCACCCAGCGTATTACTCAAGCTATTAAAAATGGGCGGGAAAATTGGCCAGCTGGCCGCGATGTTTGGTAAAGATGAAGAGAAGTGATGAGTAGGCAGCACCCCTGCAGTTAGCCGGAACACTTGCCCTCCCTACAAAGCAACATATCACTAAGAAATAAGGAACAGCACCATGCCACGCTACGAATTATTTTATGATCACGCCTGCCCGATGTGCCGTTTTGAAATGCTCAGGCTTAAACAACGCGATAGCAAGCAGTGCTTTACCCTGATTGATATCAGCGCAGCTGACTTTGATGCCAGCACAGCGGCAGCCAGCTTGCCAGAGATGCAAACTTTATTGCATATCCGTCGAGACGACGGGCAGATTTTAGTCGGCATTGATGCCATTGCCGCAATCTATGAGGCCATAGGCCGCGATTGGTGGACAGGGCCTTTAAAATGGCAGGCAACACGCGGGATATCAGCCTGGATTTACTCACGCATCGCCCGCCATCGCTACCGTATCAGTGTATGGCTGGGTTTTACTGCAAGGTGCGATAGCAAATCTTGCCGGATTTAAACGTTTGCCCATAAATTTCTCTTTATACAGAAATAAAGGAAATAAAATGTCTGCCATCAGCTACTTTCTTGCCATTCTTGCACTCAGCCTACTCAGCAGCGCACTGTTAATCAGCTGGCAACAACGCGCCCTTGGGCCACTACTAGAAGCGAGCTGCCCTGGCAGTGGCGCACATTACTGGCGTCACACACTAGGGTCTGTTGACGTTTCATTCACGGCTGCGTTGGCTGCAGTTTTGGGGCTGAACAAGGCAAAAGACGCGACATGGTACGAGTACCATGAGCGTCTTTTAACGCCGTACAGCCCCAAAAATGTAGCCAACCCGAAGGGCTGAGTCGGAAAACGGCCATCCACTGCGTTATGCTCCTCGGTAATAACTCGTTATTGCCTTCGTCGCATGCCTTGTGGCTAGCCATTTTCCGACTCAGCGCAATTGTGAATGAACCGTCAACAGACCCTAGCTGCGCTGCAATTGCTCATCCCCATGCTATTGGTGCTTTGCTTTGCCAGCCAGCAGAGCGGCGATCTGGTCAATGAATTGCGGATGGCGATTGTGTGGCATTTACTCGGGCATCTACTGGCCATCTTGGCGATTGCCAGAATGGTCTGGAAGCGCCTAGTGCCACAGCAAGCGGTGCCGGAGCTTGAATCATGAACATCTTATTACTCGGCAACGGCCTGATTGGTAGCCATTTAAGAGATGCCCTGCTCATGCGGGGCCATCAAGTGCGCTTACTCAGCCGCCATGCTCTGGCTCATCCTGAATGCCAAGTGATACAGGGCGATTTTGCGGCGCTGCAAAACGCGGCTGACTGGCTGCCGCACCTGGCTGGCATCGATACCGTGATCAACACGGTGGGGATTTTTGCTGAATCGGGCGGGCAATCATTCACGGCTTTGCATCATGCAGCACCACAGGCGCTCTTTGCTGCCTGTGAGATCAGCAGGGTTACAAAAGTGATTCATCTCTCTGCGCTGGGTGCAGCAATTGATGCGCCAACGGCCTACTGGCGCAGCAAGGGGCTGGGGGATGAGGCCTTGATGCAATCAAAACTAAATTGGACCATCGTTCGCCCCTCGCTGATTTATGCACCAGATGGCGTAAGCAGCCGTGCTTTTTGCACCCTAGCCAGCCTACCCCTGCTGCCCGATTTACAAGGTGTGGGTAAAGTGCAGCCGGTGCATTTACATGATGTTTTAACGCTACTCGTTCTACTTACCGAGCAGCCCGTGGCAAAGCAAGCAATCATCAATGCCCTTGGCCCACAAGCGATGCCGCTCACCAGCTGGTGGCAGCAGCTCAGACAAGGCATGGGTTTGGGCCGTGCGATCACCCTGCCTATTGCTGCATGCTTACAAAACTTAGCGGCAAAATCGACTCTGCTGCCGCTATTTCAGCCCGATAGCTTGGCCATGCTGCGGGCTGGTAATTACAGCGATACCGCTCCTTTTGCTGCAATCTTAGGCCGCGCTCCGCAGGCTGCCGCGCCAGTCAATGGCATGGCAAGGGATGCCTTACTCGGCTGGCTGCTGCCACTGCTTAAATTATCCATGGCGCTGGTTTGGCTGTGCACAGCCGCCGTATGCCTCTGGGCCTGGCCTCGGGCAGATAGCTACCAACTATTGGCTGACGTTGGCATTCCCAGTGCATGGCAGCCACTGCTTTTTTACGGCTCGGTAGCGATGGATAGCGTGTTTGGGCTGCTGTGCTTACTGGATTTACTGGGCGTGCCAACACGCAGCTGGCGGCTGCAATGGCCGTTGGTTTTGGCTTACAGCATCATCATCGCCATCAAGCTACCGCAGTTTTTATGGCATCCCTTTGGCCCGCTGCTTAAAAACATACCCATCATGGCGCTGCTGCTGATGCTGGATCTACTTTCACCAAACAAGACAAAACCCAAATTTTGAACCACAGAAGACACAGAGAACAGTTTCACAGAGAAAACCAAGGGCTTAAATCGAAATCAGCAACACTTAATCCGCATCTTCAGCCTTCTCTGCAAATAAAAACTCGGTTTATCAAAACATCTTAATAGGCAAAGCAAAATGGATTACTACCTGACTTTCAAGCTGCTACATATTTTGTCCGCCACGCTGATGTTTGGCACGGGCCTTGGCACGGCGTTTTATATGTTTGTGACGAATCGCAGCGGCAATGTGCAAGCCATTGCCGTGGTATCCCGCTGGGTAGTACGGGCGGATTACTTATTTACCACGCCTGCTGTGATTTTCCAGCCCATCTCAGGATTACTGATGGCGCACTGGCTGGGCTATCCACTGACAGCCAACTGGCTGTGGATTTCGATGTCGCTATATGCATTGACGGGCGCTTGCTGGCTGCCGGTGGTATGGATTCAAATCAAAATGCGCGATATGGCGCAAATCGCCGCCAAAGAAAATACCGAGCTGCCCGCCCAATACTGGCGCTATGAACGAATCTGGACAGCGCTTGGCTTCCCCGCCTTTATCAGCCTGATCGTGGTGTATTGGCTCATGGTAAATAAACCTTTTTGATCGCAACCTGAAGGAGCAAATCATGCAAATCATTCTGTATTTATTGCTACTGCAAGGACTGATGGGCGCTTTTGACACAATTTACCATCACGAGCTGACGGTTGCCCTGCCCGGCAAAAAAGCAGCTCAGCGCGAGCTGCGCCTACACGCTATACGCTCCAGCCTGTACGCGCTGGTATTTGCTGGCCTGGCTTGGTTTGAGTGGCACGGCCTGTGGCTATGGGGATTAGCCTCGCTGATTTTGATCGAAATTGTACTCACGCTTTGCGATTTTGTAGAAGAAGACAAAAGCCGCCTACTGCCCGCCACCGAGCGCGTTACCCACACCATTTTAGCCATGAACGGCGGCGTGCTTTTTGGGCATTGGGCCATCAGCGTAGCCCCAATTTGGGCCAGCCAGAGCACCAGCTTACAGCTCGTTCATTACGGCCTGCTCAGCTGGGTATTAAGCCTGTTTGCACTCGGCGTGGGTTTGTCGGGGATTCGGGATGGATTCGCCAGCTTTAAACTGTATAAAGAGGCCAAAATCATGAGCAGTAATCCCTTTCTCAGCCTGTCGCAGCAACGTATTTTAATCACCGGCGGCACCGGCTTTATTGGCGCAGCACTTTGCGAGCAACTACTTGATGCTGGGCATAGCCTCTGCCTGCTTAGCCGCAATCCACAGGCCACCACTATCCAGTTTCAAAGCAAAGTACGCGCTTTTGCCCTCTGGGAGGATCTTTCTGCTAAAGAAGAATTTGATGCCATCATCAATTTAGCCGGCAGCCCGGTGGCTGGTCCGCGCTGGAGCGATGCGCGAAAAAAAGCATTACTGGCCAGCCGGATAGGCACAACAGAAGCCTTGCTTGGCTGGCTGGCAAAGGCCAATCACAAGCCCAAGGTATTAATTAATGGCTCGGCGATTGGCTATTACGGCTGCCGTGGCGATGAGCCACTGGACGAAAACGCAGGCACGCAAAACGAATTTATGTCGCAGCTTTGCAGTGAATGGGAAGCCGCAGCATGCAAAGCTGAAGCCTTTGGCTTGCGCGTAGTTCGGCTACGCCTTGGCCTTGTTTTTGGCCCCGGTGGTGCCCTGCCCAAGCTGCTACTGCCCTTTTATCTAGGCCTTGGCGGGCGTATGGGCGACGGGCTGCAAGTTGTAAGCTGGATACACAGAGACGATGTGTTAGCCGTGATTGCACAGGCCATTTGCAATCCGCAATTGAGCGGCGCTTACAACCTCAGCGCCCCCGAAGCGGTAAGCCAGGCGCAATTTGCTAAAACAGCCGCAGGCCTCTTACGCCGCCCCCACTTTTTTACCACCCCAGCCTGGCTGATCAACACACTCGCCGGAGAAATGGGTGCACTGTTTACCAAAGGCCAGCGGGTGACTCCTAAACGCTTACTCGATGCGGGCTATCGCTTTAAATACCCCGATCTACAAAGCGCATTGCAAGCCCAGATCAAGGGCTGCCACTGATGCCACTCCTATATCAGCAGATGCTAGGCAAAGACTTTGGCTTGCTTAGTCCGCTGCTACAAACCCTGCACGGGGCTGAGCAGCGGCCTTGGCTGGGGCAGGCCAATGTAAAGTGGGGCAAGCCCATATTTATCCGCATCCTACTTTACCTTGCAATGCGCTTAGGTATTTTGCCAGCCGAAGGGCAGAATGTGCGCTGCCAAGTTAAAATCCAGCAAGATGCAAAAGGTGAAATCTGGCAACGCCGCTTTGCACAAAATCCCATGCAATCCCGCCAAAGCTGGCGTAATGGCGGGCTTTGGGAGCAAATGGGCCCGCTGGCGCTGCAATTGCATAGCCATGTTAGCGAGGGCCAGCTCTTACAAAGCAGCCAAACAGCCCGCTGCTTCGGCCTGCCTCTACCCTTGCAAGTTAAAGCCAGAGAATGGGCCATCGATGAAGTCATGCATTTTGACGTTGAAATTGGCTTTAAAAAAGGCGGCATGATTTTGCATTACACAGGAGAGTTAAGGCAGGTGGCTGAGTGTTAATAGTTGAAACATAATTGAGTGGATACCTACGCTTTTATAGGGCGTGCAAGTCGTTTTTCTTGCGCACCGTTTTTACCGTGATGCGGTATTGCCACTAAACAAAAAAGACCTTATTAGTGCCTACGGCACGTTAATTTTGGAGCGGGAATCCCCCGCGAAGTCTGTGATTTCTGCTTCGCCAGAAATCTTAGTACGCAAAGAAGGCGACCCCACGAAGCACGAAACCCCTCGCTGCGGACAATCAAGGCGGCGGCTGCGGGACTCGCTTCGCTCAAACAGGATCAAAGAAACCCCGCCCCGCTTGTTCCTCGCTTCGGCGTGCTTCAAGGGGAAAATTTAAGCCCCGTGCAAAGAGCGCATTTATTGCACTCCTCGCTGTTTGCTAATAAAAAAACCTTAATTTCGGTTTTAAACATTTTATGCAGACATAACCTTTTACAAAAAAAAGGAAACTCAAGCAAAACCGCTTAAATGAACAGCATTACTGTAGGGTGAGCAGGTTTTTATGCCCACGCGGCAAGTTTCGTGTAAATGCGATCTGTGGCCTCTGCGTTTCAAGATCCAGGTTTTGCTCTGTCACTTCAACAAAGAACCTCATGAAAAAACTATACCTACTGGCCGGCAATGGCAGTGCAAGCGACTGGTGGGATGATGTCTTGCCGCATTTCACGCAATATCAGACCATAGCCATTGAGCTACCTGGCTTTGGTAACAATCGCGATCCGCTTCCCGATTCCTTGCACGGCCTGTCGCTGGCGCTGGAGCAACAGCTGGAACCTGGCCACGCTATATTGGCGACAGGGATCAATGCCCTGCCGGTTTTGCATTTGCTGGTAAGGCGCCCCGGTTTTTTTTCACGCGTGGTTTTGCTCTCACCTGTGGGCGTTTTGCTCTGGAAGCGCCGCTTGCCACGGCTGATGGCCCTGCCCGGCTTATTAAGGCTGGTGCACGCCCTGCTCTCCCATGCTCCCAAGCTATTTTCTGGGCAATTTGCCAGCGCTGGCTTTGGCCCGGATTACACAAGAATCGCCAATGGCTATCGCCGTTGCCGCGCTTTTAAGCCTTATTTTCGCTGGGTAC
This sequence comes from Iodobacter fluviatilis, assembly GCF_900451195.1. Lineage (NCBI taxonomy): Bacteria > Pseudomonadati > Pseudomonadota > Betaproteobacteria > Neisseriales > Chitinibacteraceae > Iodobacter > Iodobacter fluviatilis. The sequence continues at coordinate 540,660 of NZ_UGHR01000001.1, read as the reverse complement.
AGCCCGATTCTGCCCTCACCCTCTTCGATCAAATTACCGATCGCATCGAGCTGATCTGGGGAGAGGCAGATAAAATTGTCAGCCCCGCTCACGCCGCAGCATGGGAAGCCGTGCTCTGCCGTGCCGAGCTATCCATCACCTTTCAGGCTGGCTGGGGGCATTATCCTTTTTGGCAATATCCGGCCGACTTTACCCAGTGGCTGGAGGCTGGCCCCGCTGGATTTGCCGCGCACACAAAAGCAGGGCGTTTGCTGCTGGCCAGCCACGCCCATTTGCCCGTACCTGCGCTAATCTGCATCGAAAACAGCGCAGACCCACGCCTTGCGCCCTTTTTGCAGCAAGCCGCGCCGCACGGCTGGGCAGTGCGCTCATCTGGGGACGATGAAGACGGCATTGATATTGCCAATGCCGGACGCCACCAAACTTTTCTGCGTGTCGCCTCTGCAGATGTAGCCCGGCGTAGCACAGAGATTTTTGCCAGCGGTGTGCGATGCGTTGCAGTGCAGCGCATGATCCACCCCAGCTTATCCGGCGTGGCCTTTGTGCGCCCACTTTCGGCCCAAATTGAATGGGTGGAGGGCCATCTGGAAGGTCTGGTTGAAGGCAGTGCTCATCCATCGCAGCTGCTGCTTTCCCGCATGGGTGGTGGTTGGGGCGCACAGCCTAAGCCCACTTCGCTCAGCCCAGATGCCCCTAGCCCTAGCCAAACCCAGCTATGGGATTTTCTGCAAGCCATTGTCGCGGCGTTTCATCAAGCCCATTTAGATATCGAGTGGGCATGGGATGGAAAGCAGTTCTGGATGCTGCAAGCGCGGCCTGTCACCGTCTACCCTTGGCAACGCTGGCTTACATCCGCCAATATCGACGAGATTCTGCCTGAATCTCCCAGCCGCTGGATGGAAATGGCTCAGCGCGGTGCAGCCAGCAGCATTCCTCACGTTTATGCCCGCTGGGATAAACGTGTGCTCAACGATAATGAGAAATTTAGCGCGCTCTATCAAGATGCCAGCTATATCAATAGCGATCTGTTTTTGGCCCGAATGTTCGATTGGGGAATGGATGGTGCGCAATACGCGCGCGAAGTAGGCGGTAGCACCCCCGCCATGCCGATACGCCCCCTGCGCTGGCTGGCCTCTTTACCGGTTTTTATTCGCATGCTGTTTGCCAGCAGGCAAGCCATCAATCAGCTGGATAAAGGCCTATCCCAATGGCAAGCCGAGCTACACACACTCAGCCAAAGCCCCGATCAAAGCGATCAAACCGAGCAACTAGCCCGCTGGTGGCTGCGTTTTTATTGCTGGCTGGTACAGCAAAATCTCTGCATTGCTGCGGCACTGGCCAGCAGTGGCGGTGATTTCTTAGGCCGCCCCGCAACAGTCTACCAAGCCCTCACTGCCAGCCCGCACCGCCTGCCTTGGGAAACAGACCCCGCCACACCGCGCCCACAAAGCCCAGCCCCCTCTTTGCAAACCCTAGAACGCTGGCCTGCGGCCATTCGCCTTGCTCACCGTCTTGGCCTGCCCGGCATGCGTGGCTACTACAGCCAAGTGCGCGAGCATTTTCGCGATCAACTCATGCGGCTATTTTTTCAAATGCACCACGCGATACCCGCCGAGCAAGCGGCTTACTGGTTCAGCCCTGTAGCCAGCCCCAGAAATCGACGCGGCAGCTTCTGGCAAACCGGCTCTGCTGAGCTGGGCCAAAGCGCGGCGCTGCTGATTTACCCCGGAAAAGTCAGCGGCATACTGGGCAGCGATATTTTGCTGGTTGATACGCTAGACCCTGGCCAGCACGCCCATTACCGCCAAGCCCGCGCCATCATCGCCCGCTCCGGTGGCATTTTGTCGCACGGCTCCACCCTGCTGCGCGAGCTGAAAATCCCCTCTGCCATCCTGCCAAATATTTCCTCAGAGTGGCTTGGGAAAAGGGTATGTTTGAATAATGGGCAGCTGAGTTTGATTGAGTAATTGATGAAAACAATCATCAGGGTGTGCAATGCTGATTGCTCACCCTGATGATTGAGCTTACTTAAAATAATTCGCTCATTTAGTGAAATAATTTCATTTATCAGAAAAATAACTATTTAATAATTGTAGTGATATTTCTTTGGCAATGGGGCCGCCCATTTGCTTGTTACTGGCCTCTGGCTGAGTTTTATCCGTAATATTACTCACAAACAAATATTCTTTACCTGCGTTTTCTACCATGCCGATATACCAGCCATCACGCATTTTGCCATTATTCTCGCCATGATCATTTCTGTTTTTCCAACCGCTGCCTGTTTTACCATAGTAATCTGCACCCTGATATAATTGACCTGCATAAATAATTTTCTTTGTTTCAAGCATAGCCTCATTACTGACAGGTAAAGACCTGTTTGCAAATCTTTGCAATAAACTCATTTGCTCTTTTGCAGATATTTTTAAACTGCTGCTTAACCACGCATTAGTCAGGCCATTGTTTTTACCCGGGTCGCCGGTAAAGTCCTGATTACCGTAATTAAACTGAGCCAGGTATTTTTTTATTTTAGCCAGCCCAAGCTCTGGTGCAATTTGCTGAGATACCCAGACAACAGAATATTTTTCCCAGCTGGCCGGGGTTTGATCGTTGCTCCAGCCTGGTAATTCATAGGGCTTGCCATTCCATTTATAAACACTGTCTTTTTTCATTATTCCATCATCAAAAGCCATTAAAGCCAAAGGGAACTTGAATGTAGAATTAGCCGGAATACGCTCGGCACAGCGTTGATCAGGGTTATATTCAGCCACCATTTTTTTGCTGCTATTATCATAAAGCATAAAACAGCCATCATAGCCTTTAAACAATTTTTGATAATCTGCATCAAAGGCTTGAGCAGACCCCATTACTGAAAACATGACAGCGACTACTAATAATCTATTCTTCACAAACATAATCTATTTCCCGCACTGATCAAATAATGATGTGATGCATAGTAAATAATACTGCATCACCGGGTAAACATGCTATTTTGTAACATATGTAACATTGCTATAAATAACTTAATATACAGAAAAGAATGCTGATTACTTCTTTTTAAGTGCTACTCTATTACTGATTTAAAATTTTATTCATTTTGCATTTCACTACCACACTCATGCATAACACAGCGTCAGGCTCACAGCCCCCCATCGTAATTGAATTGGCCCCGCCCTATGCCGTGCAAGGCGAGCCGGTGCGCTATCAGTCGCTCTGGTTATTGCTGCGTATCATTTACGCCCGGCAGATTGAAAAACGTCCGCTCTCCGCCGCCACGATTCGGGCTTTTTTTCCGCAAGCGCAATCAATCCGCATGATTATTTCGCGCGCATTTGCAGAATTTTCCCGCCTTGGCATTACCGTGGGCTGGGGCCATGATCAGCAAATTGATCTGGCGTTGCTCAAGCTTTCACAGCGTAGCCGAGGGCCTTTTTGGCTGCAGGCAGATACCCTAGAGCGCTTTGAATTTACCCAGCAGGGTAGGCACGTTTCTGTAGATGAGCTGGGGCCTTTTTTAGGTTTACACGCATCTGCCCTGCCCCCAATGGGCATGGCAGGCGAGCGCAGCGGTGTGGATTATGTGATGCAAGATATGCGCTTCTGGCAGCATCTCACCCAAGGCATGCGTGAAGGGCATGACGGCTTTGTGCGCCCGGCAGAATTACGCCAAAGTGATCCCTTCTTACTTGCGCAGCAATATGCCCAAAATGATTTTCAGCAGGCTCTGGCTTTGATGAAGGCCAGCTTGGCATGGCGTCGAAGTGATTTACTTGCTGAAAGTAAGCAGGCTTTAAGCCGCTTTGAGCACCTAATTGCCTTGGGACAACTGGCCAGCGCCCGGCCCACTTTTGCCGCCATGGCGCAAATTGTGCACGCATGGGACCGCTACACGCTGGGCGATACCGAAGCCGCAAGAACATTGCTGATGCAGCTGGAAGCCTCGGGCACACTTGGCCCCGTGGTGTGCTACAACCCGCGGGTACGGTTTGAATTTCTCAATTTAAGTGCCCTGCTTTATAAATTTGACGCCATGGCCGAAGGTGGTGCGTTGCGGCAGGAATCGGCCGATGCCGCCTTGCAGGCGCTCAGCTATGCACTGGAGGCCGCTTGCGAAGCCGATTCTATTGATGCCGTGCAGCATGCGGCTGCGAATATCGGCTGGTGCTTATGGCTGTTTCGCCAACTTGATTTATTAGATCAGCCACTGCCAGCGGTACAAGCCCAGGCTATGCGCTGGCTGGGTTTATCTGAGTGGATATGCGATCGTTTTGGCGTGGGCAGCGCCTCGGCGTGGAATACCATTTTTATCCTGCGCATTGCACGCGGCAATTGCCATGGAGCCAGCTCGCTGGGCGCATTTCGCGCGCAACAGCCCATGTCTTTAAGCAAGGCGGCCCTAGCCCTGCAGCCTTTATCTGCCCCCTTTGCGCTTGGCTTTCACCATTGGTTTGCATGGGCGCAATTTACCTTAGAAGAATACGATAGTGGCCGTCTGCGCTTCCCGCCTTTGCAACTGGCTAATCTTTTATTAGAGGCAGCATGGTTTTGTGTCTTTGAGCAGGGCGCAAGCCTGAAAGCCTATCAAATTGTGGAGCGATTACGTACCCAGCTGCTGGAATTACGCCCAGGCGAGCGGGTATTTTTTCGCGATGCATTAAACACAATTCCACTGCCCTGATTGAGCCCTCTGAATACCTAGGCAAATTACTGGCATTGCTCAGGCAAATCGGCAATTGCATTCATTACACTGCTGGCAGTAAATTTAAAATAGGGCCAAATGGGTAAATCCAACTGAGCTAATTGCCGGGCAGTCCAGCTATTGCAGGTATTAAACACATGATATGCGCCTAATGCTGCATAAAACTCGCTATCCCCATATAGGCCTTTACCCAAAGCACGGACAGATCCGCTGCTTAAATCAAAGCTTTTTTCCAAATTCTGGCTTAAATGTTCTAATTGCACGCTGGAAAGGCAGATTTCTTTTATCTGGCTATTTTTAAAATATTCTCGGGGATCATAGGGCACGGCAACCAGATGAATAATCGACCCGGACATCCCAAGCATTGCCCGCACAGCAATCCCTGCAGTGACATTTTTTTCCTGATAAAAGCCTTTATCACCCCAGCCCATTTCCAGATAAGGCACCTCGCCAAAACGCTGTTTCAAGCTGGGAAACTGCTTTAATACCGTAGCAGGTAATACCAAACCCGTATGCCAGCCATTATTAATAATATATACAGATGCTTGATTGGCTGGGACAGGCTCAACGGCATAAGTAGAATGACTTAAAAAACAAATAAACAAAAAGCATATTGTAATTAACCTGGATAAAACCAATTTTCTGATACTCCAACTATTTATAAATTAAATCAGATTGTAAATGAACAGATTACCAGCCGGGTTTATATTTCTGCAGCAAGGACGATTCAAGCACTAAGCCAGCGAGTAATTGAGCGACAGACAGATGCCCGTACAAGGAGCAGCACACCCAATACACAGAGCCATGCATATCAGCCATCCTGCCCAATAGCAAAACACTGACATTCAATCCCAAAAATAGCCATAACGCAGCCAAAATTCAGGAGCGGGCTATCATCCGGGGTTTACTCATCAAACATGGCGTAATCCGTCCCTATCCTGGCATAGCCCGCCATGAATATTTTGTTTGATTCAGGCTATTCTCTAAGCTGTCTAACGCAATAAAGCAGAGAATAGCCATGTCAAACACTGCCCTGATCGTGATCGATGTACAGCAATCCTTTTTGCACCGCCCTTTTTGGTGTGAGGACGATGTACCTGAGTTTCAGACAAACATCAGCCAGCTTATCGAGGCTTGTGTGGCAAAAAATGTCCCTGTCGTGCGGATTTTTCATGTCTCCAGCGGGCCGTTTGCGCTGGAATCGGGCTTTGTGAAGCCTTTGGACTGGATGCCACCCCAGCATGATGTGGTGTTCCATAAACACGTACACAACGCCTTCAGCGATACCGGCCTAGATTACTGGTTGCGCACACATAACATCAGCAAGCTGCTGATCACCGGCATCCGTACCGAGCAATGCTGCGAAACCACGGCAAGGGTGGGCAGTGATATGGGTTATGAAATTGATTTCATTACCGATGCCACCCTGACCTTTGCCATGACTCACCCCAACACCGGCCGTATTCTGAGTGCCAGCGATATCAAAGAAAGAACAGAAGTCGTGCTGGCCGGGCGATTTGCCAATCTTGTGAGCACGGCCGGGGCGATCAAGGCTTTAGCAGCGGTGTGATTAGCTGAAAAAAACATCACTTTCAGCTTGCGGCCTGAGCAGCGAAGATCTTTCACCAGAAAGAAGTTCGCTGCTGATGTGCCCTTGCAAAATACATCAAAATCCTTTATTAAATAATAAGGCAAGGGTAAGCTGGCAGCCACATCTCTATTTAAACGCCCTCTTGGCCTGCTCAGCGGGTTTAAAGAATTAGCCCTGCAGCCGTATCTGTTTTTATACTGCCAAATACCCTAACGCCCCCCCCCTTATCAGGCCCCAAAATGAAACCTGCAGACCTGTTACTGGCCCTATTTATTGTGCTGATCTGGGGGCTTAATTTTGCGGTAATCAAGCTGGGGCTGAACGGAATTCCTCCTCTTTTACTTGGGGCAATGCGCTTTGTGCTGGCCTCACTGCCTGTACTGTTTATTCCCCGCCCTAAAGTGCCACTAAAGCTTTATCTGGCTTATGGATTAACGATTTCAGTCGGGCAATTTGCCTTTTTATTTTGCGCAATTCATCTGGGTATGCCTGCGGGCCTTGCCTCAGTGGTTTTGCAGGCTCAGGCTTTCTTTACGCTGATTTTATCGGCGCTGCTGCTGAATGAGCGCTGGCATAAGGCGCAATTAGCGGGACTTATTCTGGCCAGCACAGGCTTGGCTTTTATTGGCTCGGCCCATGGGCTATCCATGCCGCTGACAGGCTTCTTGCTCACGCTCAGCGCCGCCTGCATGTGGGCGCTGGGCAATATCATTACCCGTAAAGTTGCCGCAACGGGGCCGGTGAATATGTTTGGTTTTGTGGTGTGGGCCAGCCTTGTGCCGCCTCTGCCTTTTCTGGCGCTGTCTTTTGCCTTTGAAGGTCCCGCCGCCATCCAGGCCGCAATTGCCCACTTGAGCTGGGGCTCGCTCGCCGCCGTGGCTTACCTCAGCTGGATCGCCACACTACTGGGTTATGGTTTATGGAGCCACCTGCTCAGCCACTATCCGGCCAATAAAGTTGCGCCCTTTAGCTTACTGGTGCCCGTAGTAGGCCTAATCACTGCCTACCTTGTATTTGGTGAAACACTGAGCCCGCTGCAATGGGCAGGCACTTTACTGCTGATGTCCGGGCTGCTGATTAATCTATTTGGCGTGCGGATAAAGGGGATTATTTTACTGAAGCTGAAACGAGCTTAAGCAAGTGTTGCTTAGCGCGTACGCGGTAAAACCCGTCCTGCATCAACCGAGCAAGTTAAATCTCCCCATGAACCGCTACCCCATTTACTTTGTCCTTACCCCGCAATTTTTATTGCTCGATTACGCAGGCCCTGCCGAGGCATTCAGAATTGCGGCAGGGCTGGGTGCGCCTTTTGATTTGCATACGGTATCCCCAACGCCCACGCTCACCAGCTCGCTGGGACTGGATATCAGCAACTTAGCGCCCTTACCAAAGAGCATTCCGGCAAATGCCATGGTGGTTTTATGTGGGGTTGTTAAATCAGCTGAGCACTATCAGCTAGCCGAAGCACAAACAGTCGTCGATTGGCTTAAAGCAATACAAAGCCCCGATCTACGCATCGCCTGTATTTGCTCGGCAGCCCAGCTGGCCGCCCGCGCTGGCTTACTTGACGGCCGTCGCTGCACCACGCATCACAGCCTGATCGAGCGTTTACGCCAGCAAGCCCCCCTAGCTAGGGTGGAAGACGACCGGATTTTTATCGAGGATGGCCCGGTTTTCAGCAGCGCTGGCATTACGGCGGGCATTGATCTGGCGCTGTTTTTGATCGAAAAACTGGCAGGTGCCCCAATGGCGCAGGAAGTCGCGCGGCATATGGTGATTTATATGCGCCGCAATGGCCAAGATGCCCAGCTCTCGCCGTGGCTGGCGCACCGCAGCCACCTGCACCCTAATATTCACCGAGTGCAGGATGCCATCAGCCGCGCCCCTGAAAAACACTGGCGCGTAGCCGATCTGGCCGCGATTGCCCTGATGAGCGAGCGCAACCTGAGCCGCCTGTTTCGCCAGCACGCAGGCGTAGGCATGGTGGAATACCAGCAAAGCCTGCGCATTGCCCATGCCAAAAACCTGCTCGAAAATCCAAGGCACAGCATAGAAAAAGTGGCCGAATTAGCAGGCTTCAGCTCAGTCAGGGATTTCCGCCGCGTTTGGGCCAAATTTGAAAAAAACTTGCCAAGGCAGGCTACCAGACAGGGCAATTCAGCGGGCTGAATTTAAACGCTTACACAATATTGGGTTTATCTGCACAAAGCTGCTCCTTACAAAATTGCAACTTATACCAAACCTCTTTCCGATTGATTGCCTTTACCTAAACATAAAATCAAATACGCACTGATTAATTCTGGGCTCTTATTTCCATGTAAGGGTAGCCTGATCTTTATATTAGATGCCTGTGGCTTCAATCATTTCCTGATTTTTCAAGAAGAAAATTTTTTAAATCAATATAAAAAATAATTAATCAACAAAAAACAATAAGCAAAACACTCTACAAAGATCATCTAACAAACAGATCAATGCATAAATAAAAACCCTAGGAAAACACGACAAACAAGTAAAGTTATAAATAAAAGTATTTACCGTAAGTAAAATATTTAAAAATAGACTTACCTGCAAATAAAACATAGTGCATGATGAATGCTCAAAGTAATAGTCACACCCGCAGAAAACACTTTATTTTTAAAAACTAATTTTAATAACGAGAAATACCCAATGCATCATCTATTAAATATTGAAGCTAAAAAACCATGGGCTAAATTAATTGGCGGCCTTTGCTTACTCAGCCTGCTAGCAGCTTGCTCCGGCATACCCGCGCAACAGCAAGCAACAACCTCAAGCGCACAGCTTGGCACTCAGTGGGGTGAAGGGCTGGAATCCAGCGTGCAAAATATTGAAGCCAGCCGTATCAGCCCGCAGCAGGCAGAGCAGGTGGCCTCAATCACTTATCGCGATGCTAAAGCGCTGAATCAAGCACTGCCCAATGCCGCACGCCAGCTCAATCTGCCGCTACTGCAAGGAGCCATTGAATGGTCTGTGCTGGATGAAAATGACCGCCCTATTCCGCTTTTACGTACAGCGCAAGGCCAGCTCATGCTGGGTGGCACAAATGGTGCGCGCTACACACTCAAATTTCAAAACCTAAGCAACCGTGATTATGAAATTGTAAGCACCGTGGACGGGCTAGATGTACTTAATGGCCAAGCAGGCAGCCTGAACAATACCGGCTATTTGCTTAACGCACACCGCTCACTCACCATTAAAGGCTTTCGCAAAAGCCAAGATGAAGTCGCCGCGTTTCGCTTTGCAACGCCTGATCTGTCTTATGCAGCCAATACCCCGGCAGGCGACACCCGTAACCTTGGCGTGATTGGCGTCGCTGTTTTCCGGGTTGCCCTGAAAGACCAATCCAAAGCAATGCAGGCTAATCCATTTCCGGCAGACAGCACTTATGCACAGCCACCGCGCTACTAAGCATGAGTCTTAAGCAGTAATCAGACGCTGATCAAGCCGCAACATCTGCTAGGCCCTGCTGAGCTACTTAAAATCTCAGCAGGGCTTTGCTGGCATTTTTTATCCCGGCCCAGCATAAAAATACTAAAACTCAGGCGTTGGGTTTTTACCGCTGATTAAGCGATATTCTCCCTGCTGATAACGAAACAGCTGTTGCTGTTTAACGGGCAATAATGTTGAATCTACAACGATAGTGGCTTCGTCCCCATCACGCTCTGCTGCGATATCTTCCACTGTGTTTTGCTTTTCAATAAAACCAGAAAAACGAATCAGTAAATCACCCGGATTTTTACCGCCCGCTTTAATCTGCCAGTCTCCTTTTACAGCAGCACAATCAAATGATGATTGCTCACTTTCTGCATAATGGTGACGAATCACTTTATTTGGGGCTTGTTTAAAAATTTGCTCGCAATCGCCTCTGGCCCCTAAGGTATCGGCTTCAATACGAAGCCAGTGTTTCAGGATACTTTTAACTTTGTCATTCCCCAATTCATACAGCATTAAATCTGCAAAGCATTGCCCGCTGTAACAATCACCCGATTCAAGCCCAAGGGCAAATTGGCTCTGACTCAGCTTCACGACTTTGCTTTTGCCAATTGAGCCAATTGTCCCTACCCAATCAACCTGAGTCTGCTGACCATCAGCGTACCAGCGGCCCTCTGTTTGTTTAAACCAGAATGCACTCAATAAACCTGCAGTTGTATGTAATGCGACAGGCTCATCTTGCTGATTAACTGGTTTTCCTGACGTAATTAACACTGCACGATGCTCATTCAAGCGAATAAGCTGCTCTGCAGAGATTTCAAAAAGATAGCCTGATGGCTCTTTCCCTTCTGCTGTTGCAACTAAAGACTCAGGGATTTCACCCTCTCTCTCATCCAGATCCAGGGCCTGTATTTGCGGCTCCTTTTGTTTTTTCCATGAAGGAAAAACCAATTTCATTAGCAAATCCCGATCCAGTTTTTCGCTGGATGGCGCTTTTTCAGAGCAGGCAATTAATGAGATTGATAATAAAATAATCGTTAAATATTTGAACAAAAAAATTAATCCTTTAGTCGTATTTTTGTATTTTTCAAAGATCACTAAGTCTTTCATACCTGCTTATATTAAATCAGAAAAAATTAAAAAATATATCACTTCAAACCCATTAACAATACAAATAATATAAACAAAACAAAAGCCGTGCTGGTTACCCCAAGCAATGCCATAGTACGCCAAGCTGCAGAGCCATTACTTAATTGATAAGTACCACGTAATTGATTAAACATATGCACGGGTGGCACGCATAAAAAAAGCGCAACGGCCAATTCACCAAGATCTAAACGAGCCAATATCGCAAGCAGGGAAAATAACAGCGACATAAACGACATTGAATAAAGCGAGAAAATAGCATGGTCGTACATCGCAACGCCCCGGCGCCAAGCAAACATCAGCCATATAAACGGCAGGGTAATCGGCAGTAACATAAATGAAAATTTATAAGCAGTATTTTTAATTTTGTAGATTGCTAAATCAGGATTTTGTGTTGCATGGTAGATCGCAAGATCTATTAATTGAACACTGGTATATGTTTTTTTATCATTCATCTTTGCACCCATACTTGCTTGGGCAGACGTATCTTTTTCCAAAGTCCCTGCTTCAAATATTGCTAATATTTTCTCAACTATCTTTAATTCAACCTTTGCTTCGATTAAATCGCTTTTATCCCAATCACCCTCTTTATTTTTGAGAGCAGCCTCAATTGAGGAAACTTTAGCTTTTTTTTGCTCCCGCTCTTTCTCTATCTCAATTCTATCCATCGTTGAGATATTTGCTTCTTGCGTGATACCGATAAGCTCACCATTATTCGTCCACGAAAACACAAAAAACATAAAGAAAATCATAAATAGAAACAGCGCCAAGGGAGACAGATAGCGCATACGCTGGCCGTCGATATAGCGGCGAGTTAATTGGCCGGGCTTTAATAATAAAACTGGAATAGTGCGCCAGCCCTTGGCATCAAAATGCCAAATGCCGTGTAAAACTTCTTCAACTAAATGTGAGAGCGAATGATGAATATGTGCAGATTGACCACAGTGATGACAAAAATCGCCATTAAGCGCTGTATGGCAATTGGCACAGGCGTGGCCACGATCACCCTCCAGCTTAGACTCAGCTTCTATTTCATGCGCAATCAACCCTGCAGTTGCCAGTGCCCCTGCTGCTTCTACATCCATCGCCCGCCCCTTGTTTAAATTCAACGTAAGTAATTAATAAAATTAACGTCAGTTAAATTGGCAAGCATAGCAAGAATATTAGCAGGTGAAAATTCAGAAAGCATAGACTGTGGTAAAGATAACCCTTGCAGAAGCTGGAGACCTTGCCGGGCTCAGCATCAGCCGGCTGCAAGGGCTATCTCCAGCCTTACTCGCTGTTTTTCCTTAAAGGGCAGGAGTTGAAGCCGATGAGTTTATAAGCCGGGCAAAACCTGAACAGCCCGGTTGCTAATGGCACGATGCCGATAAAACCCCAAGCGCCAATTTGCCCAAGCAGCGCCAGCACGATCAAAATCAAGCCTGCTGCAATCCGTAAAATACGATCAACACCGCCTACGTTCATGATCTTGCTCCTGACTTATCAATCGGATGCAGAGTAATGCAAACCACATTTACTTTACATCTTTACAATATATTTAAAAATATATTGTTAGTCAAGGAGCCCTCACATTTATCTGACAAACTGCTTCGCATTATTTCAATGCCAACCACCTGCGATACACCAGCAGTGCCACATGCGCATCATCTGCCGCATATTTAATTTGCCGCTCATTTAAAGGCGACGCCGCCCAGTTGGAGGTAGAGACCTTTTTAGACTTTTGCAGCCGCAGGCCAAAATACTTCGCTACCGCCGACCGAGCCCCCAAATCGCCCTGACCTTTTTCACGTAGCGCTCTGGATAAATCGAGTACATGCTGAGGCGTAACGCCTAGTTTGGCATGCAGACGTTTATGATCATCGCTTAAACCAAAACCTACTTTCAGAATAGTGGGCGACTCAAGCAGCGCTTTGATTGTCGCCGAGCTGTGGCCTGCAGTCACCACAGGGAATAAAAACACCTCATGATCAGTAGCAAGCTGAATTAAATGCGGCCCGGTGGATTGCTGGCCCTTAAAGAAAATGGGCTTGGATTCGGTATCAAAGCCCAGCACATCCGCCACTTGCAGCACCACTAAAGCGCGTTCAGCATCCGCTACGGATTGCACTATATGCACATGATCAAGGGAAATACCGGGATAAGGCGGAAGAATAATGTCTGGGTTCATGGGCAGTTTTAAGAATGGGTTTATAAAAACTGCGTAAATTCTAAGCAGGCAAATCAAAAAACAGAATTGTATTCAACTATAACTGATTTCTACAGAATGACTGACTTAGCGCTTGCCTGCAATAAAACAGACTACTCATCACGCAAAGGGAGAAGATATGTTTGACATTGTCATTATTGGGGGTGGAGCCGCTGGATTAGGTGTAGCTCAGTCTATTTATAAACGGCAAAAAAACTTAAAAATTGCAATTACAGAGCCCGCCTCACAGCATTTTTATCAGCCCGCCTGGACATTGGCAGCTGCTGGCGAAACCGATATCAGCCAAAGCGTTAAACCCATGAATAAAGTGATGCCACACTTTGTAAAATGGATTAAATCCGCCGCAATGGTGTTTGATCCGGACAACAATTGCATTACTTTAGAAAACAAAGAAATTTTGCACTATCGCGCGCTGATTGTTTGCCCCGGCCTTTGTTTAAATTGGTCTGCCATTGAGGGCCTTGAAGAAACATTGGGCAAGAACGGGGTTACATCCAATTACCGCAGCGATTTGGCCCCCTATACATGGCAGATGGTGCAGCAATTAAAAAACGGCACAGCCCTTTTTACCCAGCCCGCCATGCCTATTAAATGTGCAGGTGCACCGCAAAAAGCCGTTTATTTATCCTGCTTTCACTGGGAAAAACATCAGGTATTAAAGAATATTAAAGTGCAGTTTCATCATGCTGGTAGCACGCTGTTTGGGGTTGAATATTTTGTGCCCATTCTTAAGCAATATATGGACCGCTATCGGGTTGATTTAAATTTTTCCAGCACATTAACAAAGGTAGATGGCGCTAACAAAATAGCAACATTCAGCCGTACAGATCTAAATGGCGATATTATTTCAACAGAAACGGCCTTTGATATGCTGCATATTGTGCCGCCCCAATCTGCCCATCCTTTTATTGCCCATAGCCCGCTGGCCAATGCCGCAGGCTGGGTGGATGTAAACCCCTTAACCCTGCAGCATATCCACTACCCCAATATTTTTTCGCTGGGTGATGCGGCATCCAGCCCTAACGCAAAAACGGCTGCGGCTATTCGCAAACAAGCGCCTGTTGTTGCCATCAATATCATTCGTTATTTAGCCGGGTTAAATTTAACAGCTCAATATAATGGCTATGGCGGCTGCCCTTTAACTGTAGAAAACGGCAAAATTGTACTGGCAGAATTTGCCTACCAAGGCGTGCTTGATCCTACATTTAAATGCCTTACCCCGAATATCCCCAGAAGATTTAACTGGTTTATAAAGCGCTACATCCTTGCGATTGTATATTGGCATGGCCTATTAAAAGGCAGAGAATGGCTGGTTAAAACAAAACAATAAAAACCTGCACGCTTCACTTAATTTTTTTAATCACCCCAAAAGGATTTGCCATGAGCAGCCCGCTTTTTGTTTTAGCCACCATTATTGCTAAACCCAACCATGCCCGGCAAGTCTCTGATGCCATTCAATTGGTGCTGGCCCCATCCCGACAGGAAGAAGGCTGCTACCGCTATGATTTACTGCAGGACAATAGCAATGACCATCGCTTTGTTATCCAGGAACAATGGCAGAATAAAGCCGCATTAAATGCCCATATGCAGACCGCGCATTTTAAAGCGCTGGTTGAAAGCATTGCCCCACTGGCGAATATTGATGTGGCGGAATTAAACTTGCTAGCATAAGTGATGATCAGTCATACAGGGCTGGTTTAGTCAGGCAGGAGCAGCTTTAGCCGCAATTTTTTAATACACAGAGCTTTCATAGCGATAGCCACTCCTGCGAAAAACATTCTGTCTTCTGGTTTGCTTAAGCGATCAGACTGGGCTTTACCCCATAAGTAATAAAAAGCCATTTTCTTATTTACAGCAAGCACTTAGCGCTGCTTTTATGCCCGCAGATAGGCTGGTTTACGCCATCATTGGGCCGGATCAGAAAGCATCCTCGTTAATTTGCCTGTATCCCTCTGCAACATGCTTGCTAAACTGGCATGGCCCTATTTTCCGACTAAAAAATTTATGCCATCAGATTCAGACCTGCTTCGCCTCGATAAGCAATTTTGCTTTTCTTTATATTCAGCCTCTCTTGCGATGACCAAGGCTTATAAACCGCTGCTCGCCAAAATTGGCCTTACCTACCCTCAGTATCTGGTGATGCTGGTGCTGTGGCAGCAAGACAATATTTTGGTCAAAGACATCGGTGAAGCGCTGTTTCTTGATTCGGGCACGCTCACACCACTATTAAAACGCATGGAAAGCGCGGCGTTGATCAGCCGCCAGCGGGATACAGAAGACGAGCGCCAGGTGCGGATTACGCTGACCGCCAATGGCAAGGCACTTAAAGAAGCCGCTAAAGAAATCCCTGTACAGCTTTTATGCGCCAGCGGGCAAAGTGCAGACACACTGATGCAGCTTCGCAGCCAGCTGACACAAATTCGTGATGATTTAAGCACCTCCGCGTAAAACTCCAGCAGCCAGTAAGCCAGATTGCCACGGTAAATTCCGCAAATAATCTGCTTTTTACACAATTAAATTGTACGCAATTTAATTGTGTACTATAGTTATCACATCGAAGGTATTTCCAACCAAGGAGCATCACATGCAAATTCTTTACACAGCCAATGCAACAGCAACAGGGGGCCGCGATGGCCGCGCCACTTCTGATGATCAAAAACTGAATGTGCAATTAAGCACGCCTAAAGCGCTAGGCGGCGCAGGTGGCGAAGGGACCAATCCTGAGCAAATGTTTGCCGCCGGTTATTCCGCCTGCTTTATTGGCGCAATGAAATTTGTAGCTGCTGCTGAAAAAATAGCACTGCCCGCAACTACATCGGTGAATGGTCTGGTAGGTATCGGCCCGAATGGCAAGGGTGGCTTTGGCTTACAAGTCGCGCTGAATGTGTCTATACCGGGGATGGAGCGCAGCGCAGCTGAAGCACTGGTGCATAAAGCGCACGAAGTTTGCCCTTACTCCAACGCCACCCGTGGCAATATTGAAGTGACGCTGGCTGTTTTATAAAGGCATCTCACTGATTTAAGGGGCAGGGCAATCAAATTTTTTGCCTGCCCGCTGATCTACGCATATTTGAATGCGCATTTCCAAATGCCTAAGCCCCAAAGCCGCTCTTGCGGCTTTTTTCTTATTCAGGCTTTATACATAATATGGATTACTTGTCACGGCGGCGCGTGATCAGGATACTTTAATTAAATGTTGAATTAATTAAATAAAATTCTGGAACAATCATGGGCCACTATTCAGCATTTCAAATCAGCCATGCAGCCACCCAAGCAGCCGCTTTAAATGCTGAGCGCCTAAGCGTGCGAATTTTATTTCTGGCGGCCCTTCTCTGCCTCTACGGCAACGCCCACGCCAGCAATACCATCCAAATATGCATCGGTGATTTCCCGCCCTATAACAGCCGCAGTCTTCCCAAAAACGGCCCTGTTATCGAAATAGCCACCGAGGCATTCCGGCGCTCTGGCTACCAGATGCAATTTAAATTTATGCCATGGGCGCGGATCTTAAAAGAAGGTGAACACGGACAATGTGGCATTTTAGGCATCTGGCGAAATACAGAGCGTGATTTAATTTTTGAATACTCCCAGCCCATTGTGAAGCAAGAGCTTGGTTTTTTTGCCCGGCGTGGCAGCCAGTATCAGCTTGGCAACAAAAAGGTATTGGAATCCCTTTCAATTGGTGCAGAGCGCAGCAGCTACTTACCCCCTATTTTAAACAACCCGCTATTACACTTTGATCTGGCATCCAGCTTGCACACCAATCTGCTAAAACTTGCCAAAGAGCGTGTAGATATCGCTTATGGCAATAAAGCAGCAGGCCTTTATATGATTAATACAGATCCAAACCTGCAAAATATAGAATGGCAAAGCCCTGGCCTAGAAATCAAAGAAACTTATCTGGCTTTTGCAAAAATCCACCCAGAAAAAAAAGCGCTGTTGAAAGCGTTTAACCGTGGACTCAACAGCATGAAAGCCGATGGCAGCTATAAAAAAATACTAAATGCTGCAAAGCTATAATCTAAGCAGCACTTAATTTAATTAATTGAAGCAAATAGTGCGTTTCATAAGAGGCCATTTTCCAACGCGGAAACTCTGTTTTTTAAAAAAATCGGGGCAAAGGCCGCGCCTGTGTGCTTTCTGCACAGATTTGAAAGGGTGCGCTGTAAGCCACAAGGAAGACCACCATCTTTGCCCCAGATCAAGCAAATAGCCGCATTTTTTTGCCCAATCCGCAATAGCCAACCCCTCCCCCTCTCCTCCTTCTGCCCTCTCTCTGCTAAAATCCGCCATTAAACTTCGGCTTTAACAGGACATTCGAGCATGGCAGGTCACTCAAAGTGGGCAAATATTCAGCATCGTAAAGGTCGCCAGGACGCCAAACGCGGCCAGCTCTTTACCCGTCTGATTAAAGAAATTACCGTTGCGGCCAAAATGGGCGGCGGCGAAATTGAAACCAATCCGCGTTTACGTCTGGCCATTGATAAAGCCTACGACGCAAATATGCCTAAAGATAATGTGCAGCGCGCAGTTGAGCGTGGCTCAGGCAACCTAGAAGGCGTGGATTACGTTGAATGCCGTTACGAAGGCTACGGCATCGGCGGCGCAGCCGTCATGATCGACTGCCTGACCGACAACCGCGTACGTACCGTGGCCGAAGTGCGCCATGCCTTTGCCAAGTGCGGCGGCAATATGGGCGCGGATGGCTGCGTATCGTTCCAGTTTAAACACTGCGGCACGCTGATTTTTGCCCCTGGTACGCCAGAAGACGCCTTGATGGAAGTCGCGCTGGAAGCCGGTGCTGAAGACATTATCACCAATGATGACGGCTCCATCGAAGTGATCACCCCGCCTTATGAATTTATTACCGTAAAAGAAGCGCTGGAAAAAGCAGGCTTTAAAGCGGAAATGGGCGAAGTCACCATGAAACCACAGGCCGAAACAGAGATCCTGGGCGACGACGTAGCCAAAATGCAAAAACTGCTCGATATGTTGGAAAACCTAGACGACGCACAGGCGGTGTACACCACCGCCGTGATGGACGAAGAAGAGTAATTCCCGCATATCAAGAAAAAAAGCCCGCTGAAATGCGGGCTTTTTTTTTGAGCGCTATAAAGATCAGGAAGCATCTTTACGGGCGCAGTCATGCTGCAACGCTTTTCCTATCTTACAATCTTTATTCTATTAAGCAGCTTACTGTTATCAGATTACGGCTGGCTGAATTTTAGCGCCGTGATTGATGACCGAAGCGGCGACTGGCTGCTGGAAAAAAATGCCAGCCGCCGTGCAGCATCTGCCGATATTGTCATTATCGATATTGATCAAAAAAGCCTAGAAAGCATGAATGAAGTCGCGGGCAGCTGGCCTTGGCCACGCGCTATTCATGCCGAGCTACTCAGTGCGATTGCCGCGCAACAGCCCAAAGCCATTGTGTTTGATGTGTTATTTAATGAGCCCGATACCTTTCGCGCCGATAGTGATCAGCTGTTCAGAGACACCGTTTTACAACTGCACAATATTTACCTGCCCAGCACCCTGCTGGTAGATGGGATCGGCACACGACTCGCCGATTTACCGGCTGTTTATGGCTTGCAAAAAACGCAAGATGCTAAACCCGATGCCCGTGCTCCTCTGCTCTTGCCGCTGGTGCTACCGCCTGAAACCTGGCGTGGCGGCCTGATCAATTTTAAAAAAGACGCCGATGGAATAGGCCGCCATTACTGGATTTACACCGAAACCCAGGGCTGGCGCCTCCCCTCCCTGCCCGCCCGCATCGCGGCAGACTTTAACTGGCCCATGCCACAAGGCAGCGACATCCGCATCAATTGGTCAAAAGCACATCAGCACATCAGCTACAGCGATCTCTATTTTGATTTCAACCGCGAAAAACCACAGCGCCCTGCCAATGAATTAAGCGGCAAAATCGTTATTATCGGCACCGCCGCACCAGGCTTGCAGGATTTGCGCCCTACGCCGCTCTCTGCCAACTACCCTGGTGTCGAGATTTTAGCCACGTCCATCGATAATCTGCTGCATGGCGACTGGCTAAAAACCCCAGCCCGTGTCTATTTTGCACCACTGGGCCTGTTGCTGATGCTGCTCTTATTTCTAAGTTTTCAGCGCAAAGTAAACACCCTATATTCAGGTGGCGCACTGCTGCTTGCTACGTTTCTGGGCCTTGGTATTTTCTGGCTGGGCCTTGGCCACAAACAATACTGGCCCATTGCAGCCGCCATCGCCTGGGCATGGGTCTATTACTGGCTGGCAGCGCTGTTTGCCTATCTGGCCGAAAAAGCCCAGCGCGAGCAGGCCATCCATTTGTTCGGCCGATTTTTGGACCAGCGCGTGGTCCGGCAGCTGGTGGCGCAAGGCGATATTCACAGCAGCCAGCAGGCTGAATCGCGTGAGCTCACCATCTTGTTTTCTGATATTCGTGGCTTTACCACCTTGTCTGAAACGCGCACGCCAGAATATATCGTCGGCCTGCTTAACCGTTACTTCTCCCAGCAGGTCGAGATTATTTTCCGCCACGGCGGCACTTTGGATAAGTTTATTGGCGACGCCATTATGGCGTTTTGGGGCGCGCCGATGAATGACAATGAGCACGCCCGGCACGCCGTTGCCGCAGCCATTGAAATGTCCGCCGCGCTGGTTAAATTTAAAACCGAGCTGACTGATCTGGGCGCTGATTTTGATATCGGTATTGGCCTGCACACCGGCCCCGCCGTGGTGGGCTTTATTGGCTCGGATGCGCGCTTGGATTACACGATTATTGGCGATTCAGTGAATCTGGCCTCCCGTATCGAAGGACTGACCAAGGGCATCTCCCGCGTGCTGATCTCCGACGCCACCCGCCTAGCCTGCAATGAACATTTTCAATTTGTACCGCACGGCAGCTTTCATGTGAAAGGCCGTGAACAAGAAGTCGAGCTGTTTGAACCCCGTTTAAATTCTGACGAAGTAAGGAAGACATCATGAAAAATGGACTATGGCTGCTGCTCGCCTTAGCAAGCACCACCTGGGCCGAGACGGCCAGTGTGATTCGCGATTCTGATTTACGCGATAAACCTTTTCTGGATGCGGCCGTGATTGGTCAGCTCAAAAAAGATAATGTGGTAGATATCCAGATGCGCCAGGGCGCATGGATGCAGGTCAAAAGTGAGAACAAGCTTACAGGCTGGATTAAATTACTGAATGTCAGAACAGGAAAAGGCAGCGAGGGCGGCAGCACTCTGGCTTCATTAAATCCATTTAAAACAGGCTCTTCCGGCAGTACCGTCACCACCGGGGTAAAAGGGCTGTCCGCCGAACAGCTGCAAAATGCCCAGCCCAACCCGGAAGAGCTGGCCAGGCTGAAAAACTTCACCGCCAGTGAAGCAGAAGCACAAAAAAGCGCTGCCAAAGAAAAACTGATCGCGCAGGAAGTGGCGTATATCGTCATGGAAAAAACCCCAGCCTCTGATGACAGCCCAAAAAGCAGGAGAAACTAATCATGCGTATCCGCCTGATGATACTGGCCAGCTTATTGCCAGCGGCCGCTTTTGCCTTTGATTTTGGCAAACTGGATATCAGTAATTTAATTGAAGGGGTAAAAAACACGGCCGATGCCATGCACAAGGCAACGCCAGCGGAAGAAGAAGCGATTGGTGCAAGCGCTGCCTCACTATTACTGGGCGCCGCACCTTTAGTGGCCAATCACGCCTTGCAGCAGTATGTAAACCAGGTAGGCATGTGGATTGCCAAGCAATCTGAGCAGCCCGACAGAGTGTTCCACTTTGGCGTGATAGACAGCCCCAATATCAACGCCTTTACCACCCCAGGCGGCTATATCCTGATCACTAAAGGGCTGTTTGATACCTTTCGCAACGAGGCAGAATTGGCCGGTGTATTAGCCCACGAAATTACCCACACGCTAAAACGCCACCATATGCAAGCCATTGAATCCGGAAAATGGCAAAAGGTAGGCAGCAATATCGCCAAAGCCGGTGCAGATAATGTGAAAAACAGCACCGCCTCACAGCTCGTTTCACTCGGCAGTAAAAATGCACTAGAGCTGTTTGTAAGGGGCCTCGATAAGAGCGATGAATATGAAGCAGACATCGGCGGCATGGTTTTAGCCGCCAGAGCGGGCTACAACCCCTATGGCTTAGTCTCGGTATTACAAACGCTGGGAAGCATCAACCCACAGGAAGGCACCGTAGCACTGATGTTCAGCACCCACCCCAGCCCAAGCGACAGGCTCAACACCATTGAAGAGGTGATCGGTGACAAACTCGAAAACTACGCAGGAGGCGCAGAAAGCACCAAGCGCTTTCAGGCCATTAAAGCATCGTTGGCTGCGGCAAAAAAATAAGCATGGCAGCACTTAGGGCAGGTGAAACCCGCGAGCGATGCTGCATAAATACTCGGGTTTCATCCATGTGCGCTAAGCAATTTGTTTTTTCATTAGAAACCAGCGAGAAAGCACAATAACCACGCTCTCTGCATAGGGCTTTACAGTCCCCTTGAAACACGCAAGCTCCGAACAAGCGGGGCGGGTGATCGCTTGGGAAGGAGGATCCAGCCAATCCCGCCCGCCGCCGCCTCGATTGGACCGCAGCAGGGGCCTTCGTTTTTCGTGTGGAGGCCTTCTTTGGCTTCGTTTCTTGGCCACACAAGAAAGGAAGGTCCCGCGGGACGTCCGCACCTAAATCAACGCGCCGAAGGCACTAATAAAAAAGGGCTTTAGACTTTGGTTAACGCACACGCTGGTTTCTCCCTTCCCAACACAATAAGTAAAATCCACAAGTAAGTAAAAACACGTGCTGCGCTGCACCTCGCCGTATAATTGGCCTACCTTATTTGGGAAATCCATCCATGCAGCCTTACGTAACCCGCCGTGCAACCTTGTCCACACGCTTAGCTGCAGGTGTGGTTATTGTGCCTAATACCACTGAAATCATTCGTAATGCCGATACAACTTATCCGTTTCGTTACGATTCCAGCTTTTATTACCTCACTGGTTTTAATGAGCCGGATGCCGTTTTTGTGCAAATCATTAGCGAAGGCGGCACACAAAATATCCTGTTCTGCCGCCCTAAAGATTTAGAGCGCGAAATCTGGGATGGCCACCGCCACGGCCCCGATGCCGCCCGCGAGCTATTTGGTTTTGATGCTGCTTATTCCATTGAAGAACTCGACAATAAAATGGTCGGGCTATTACAAAATCAGCCCCGCCTGCATACCGTTTATGGCCACAATGCTGCGTGGGACAGCCGGGTTTCAGGCTGGGTAAACGGCGTACGTGCAAAGGTGCGCAGTGGTATCACCGCCCCGAATGAAATCACGGATGTGCGCGGCACCCTTGCCGAGATGCGTTTATTTAAAGATGAGTTTGAAATCGCCCTCTTGCGTCAGGCCGGACAAATTAACTCTGCCGCCCACGTTCGAGCCATGCGTTTTGCCCGCCCTGGGCAAATGGAATACGAAGTAGAAGCCGAAATCCTGCACGATTATTATCGTCAGGGCAGCCGCTTTCCTGCTTACTCCAGCATTGTGGCATCAGGCGCGAATGCCACCTGCCTGCATTACGGCGACAATAATCAGCGCATGAACGATGGCGATTTACTATTGATTGATGCGGGCTGCGAGATCGGTGGCTATGCCTCTGATATCACCCGTACCTTCCCGGTCAATGGCAAATTCAGCGGCCCGCAAAAAGACGTTTACGAAATTACCCTTGCCGCCCAATACGCCGCGCTCGATGTTTGCCGCGCAGGTCAAAGCTGGAATGCCCCCCACGAAGCGGCCGTACGAGTACTGACTCAGGGCATGATCGATTTGGGTTTATTACAAGGCTCGCTTGATGGCGCGCTTGAATCGCTCAGCTATAAGCAATTTTATATGCACAACACTGGCCACTGGATGGGGCTGGATGTGCACGATGCAGGTGCTTACAAAATCAAAGGAGAATGGCGCAATCTGGAAGCCGGCATGGTGATGACGGTAGAGCCCGGCTTTTACATCCGCCCCGCCGCCAATGTGCCCAAGCACTTTGAAAACATCGGCGTGCGTATCGAAGATGATGTGCTGATCACCCGAGATGGCATGGAAAACCTAGACGCCAGCTGCCCGAAAACGGTGGCAGAAATTGAAGCGATTATGGCAAGGTAGGGTATGTGTTTTTTGTATGGCGGGTGAAAGCCGCCATATGCTAAGCAAGATCAAAAACATCTTTTTAGTGCCTTCGGCACGGTTATTTTGGAGCGGTAGCCACCGCGGGGGCCTTCCTTTCTTGTTTCGCCAAGAAACGAAGCCAAAGAAGGCGCCCCCACGAAACACGAAGGCCCCTGCGCTGCGGACAATCGAGGCGGCGGCAGGCGGGATTGGCTCGCTAGCTCGCTCCCTGACCGAAACCCCGCCCCGCTTGTTCCTCGCTCCGGCGTGTTTCAAGGGGACTTTTAAAAGCCCCATGCAGAGAGCGCAGTCATTACATTTTTTGGTTATTTGCTAATAAAAACAATTTTGTGAGCGCGTATGGGGTTTCACCTACCCTGCTTATGACCTTAAACTCATCCCTTGCCTTAAATTTTTCCTCAGGTCGATATGCTCTTAGAAAAACTCCCCCTCCATGTAGACTTGCTGATTGTTGGCGGTGGCCCGATTGGCGCTTTGGTGGTGCAAAGGCTGGCTGCAGCAGGTGTTGATGCGCTCTTAGTCGATGCAAAACCTAAAATCGACGCCGATCCCCGTGCTTTGGCTTTATCCTGGGCCAGCTTTGAGGCACTGGATCGAGTGGGTTTATGGGGGACCGAACTAGCCGCAACACACATTACCCAAGTCCATATCTCGCAGCAGGGCACATTCGGCCGCACCGAGCTCTTAGCCAGCGAGCTGGGCCTGCCCGCTCTGGGCTTTGTGGTGGACTATGACAAACTGGCCCGCCGCGCGTTCAGCACGCTCAGCCAAAGCCCTGCCAAAGTAGCACTGGGCTATCGCGTTAGTAAAATCACGCGGCTGGCCCGTTTTGCCCAGATAAAAATCGACGGCCCTCATGGAGAGGAGCAGCTCACTGCCCGCCTTGTGGTGCTTGCCGATGGCGGCCAGCTGATTAGTCAGCTGGACGATATTATCCAGACTGTTAAACCATACCAGCAGCACGCCATCCTCGCCAAGCTCACCCCCACCGAGCCGCATGGCGGTATCGCTTATGAGCGCTTTGCTGACGATGCCACGCTGGCACTGCTCCCCAATGGCAAAGATTTCACCCTCGTCTGGCCGCAATCCCCCGAGCTTGCAAGCGAGCGCCTTGCCATGAGTGAGGATGATTTTTTGCAAGAAGTCAGTCAGCGTTTTTCTGGACGCATCGCAGGCTTTAGCAGCGTGGCTACGCGCGCCAGCTGGCCGCTGGCTTTAAAAACGCTTAATTCCGTAGTCGGCCGCCGTGTGGTTTTGATCGGTAATGCAGCGCAAACCTTGCACCCTGTGGCAGGCCAAGGCCTGAATCTCGGCCTGCGCGATGCCACCACGCTGGCCGGGCTCATTATCGCAAGCCGCCAGGACGAAATCGGCGAGCCAGAACAACTTGCCCGCTACGCCCGCCTCAGGAAAAAAGATGCGGGTCTAGTTACCTACTTTACCGATGGCCTGATCACCTACTTCGACCACCCCGGCCCCATACTCAAGCACGGCCGCAGCCTAGGCCTCATCGCCATGGACCAAATGGGCTGGCTAAGAAAAGGCTTTGCAAAGCGGATGGTGTTTGGGGCGAGGTAATGCTCTAACAGAACATAAATATGCTACACAATTTTAGGCAGCACTTCGGTACTGCAGCCTCCCCCTTTGGCAAAGGGGGCTGAGGGGGATTTGCCTTTAAACGGGCTTGCTACCATGAAGATATGCAATGCCCAATCTGCCTGACCCCTTTTTCAGAATAAGAAGAGCAAACCGCATATTTTTTAGCATCACATGCGGGTTTCACCAGCCCTGCAAACCAACTGTATTTCCGTAAACGCTTCCCCTCCCACCTCAAAACTTTCTCCACATCCAATTGATATTCATTTAGCATTGTCCTTTTATTTCTCCAAGCTGATGCCATGCCTTCACTTCGCCGCTTGTTTCAATATGCTGGGCAGTATCGCCGGGATGCTTTCTGGGCCAGTGTGTGCTCGGTGGCCAATGTGTTTTTCGATATCCTGCCGGAGATTTTGATTGGGATAGCGGTCGATGTGGTGGTGAATCGTGAGACTTCTTTTATCGCCACGCTGGGGGTCACAGACAGCTTTCACCAGCTGCTTTATCTAGGTGTGATCACGGTTTTTATTTGGGGTGGCGAGTCTTTATTCCAATATTTTTATCAAATCCGCTGGCGTAATCTTGCGCAAAACTTGCAGCATGATCTGCGTTTAGACGCTTACCGCCATGTGCAAAAACTGCCCTTGTCTTACTTTGAAAACAAGAGCACTGGCAAGTTAATGTCGATTTTGAATGACGATATTAATCAGCTAGAGCGCTTTTTAAATGGCGGGGCCAATAGCATTATTCAGGTACTCTGCTCCACGCTGATGTGCAGCGCGGTGTTTTTCTATATTGCACCGCAGTTGGCCCTGATTGCGCTTGCGCCTGTACCGCTGATTTTATTTGGCGCATTCTGGTTTCAGCGCCGTATTGCCCCCCGCTATGCGGCCGTGCGTGAAGCCGCCGGTGTAATCAGCGGGCGCTTAAATAATAATCTGCTGGGCATTGCCACTATCAAAGCCTTTACCGCCGAAAAATTTGAAGCCGCGCATATTTTTGACGCCAGCAATCATTACCGCCAAACCAATGCCGCAGCGATTCAACTCTCGTCGGCCATTATTCCTATCATCCGCATGGCGATTTTGTCTGGTTTTGTGGTGACGCTGGTTTACGGTGGCTATCTGGCACTGCACGGCCAGATTGGCGTGGGCAGTTATTCGGTGCTGGTGTTCCTTACCCAGCGCCTGCTCTGGCCGCTCACTGGGCTTGCCGATATTGCCGATCTTTACCAGCGCTCGATGACCGCCATTGAGCGGGTGCTTAATCTGCTCGACACCCCCATCCATATCCATTACGAAGGCAAGCCGCTCGGCCAAATCAAGGGTGCACTGAGCTTTGAGCACATCCACTTTGCCTATGGCGAACAAGCCGTGCTTAAAGATATTTCCCTGCATATTGCAGCAGGGCAAACGGTGGCTTTTGTGGGCGCAACCGGCTCGGGCAAAAGCACGCTGCTCAAACTATTGCTGCGCTTTTACGATGCCAGCAGCGGCAATATTAAAATCGACAGCATGGAAAGCAAAGATATTGCCCTGCTCGATCTGCGCCGCGCCATTGGTTATGTAGGCCAGGATGTGTTTTTAAGTGATGCCAGCATTGCGCAAAATATTGCTTACGGCCAAAGCGATGTGGATATGACCGCCGTGATCGCCGCAGCACGGGCCGCCGAAGCACATGAATTTATCGAGCGCCTGCCACAAGGCTACGACACCCAGATTGGCGAGCGCGGGCAAAAACTATCGGGCGGGCAGCGCCAACGCCTAGCTCTGGCAAGAGCGATCTTTAAAGACCCTAAAATCCTGGTACTGGACGAAGCCACCAGCGCGGTAGATAACGAAACCGAGGCGGCTATTCAAAGATCGCTGGATAAAATAGCTAGGGGCCGCACCACTCTGGTGGTGGCACACCGCCTTTCTACGGTGCGCAATGCGCACTGCATTTATGTGATGGAGCAGGGCGAAATTGTTGAAGCGGGCACGCACGAGATACTGCTCGCAGCCAATGGCAGCTATGCGGCACTCTGGCGTTTACAAACAGGTATAAGAGAAACTGAAGCGGCACTAATTTAAAGCCCAATCTATAGAAATAATACGCAGCTAAGCATGCTATAAATCAGAGGTAAATAATGTAATTGATAATAAGGTAAAGATATGCGATTCATCGGCCTTTACTTTGTAAGCATTGTATTTTCTGCTTCGCTTTATGCTGAAACTGTCACCATCAATGCAGAGGACGATTGGGCGCCCTTCTCTTCCATGACCCGAAATAAACAGGGGGTTGAAGGGCTTTCCCCCTCACTGATCAGCGCAGCTTTTCACACCCAGGGCATTGAGGTTAAATTTAATCCCGTGCCCTTTGCCCGCTGCCTTTATGAGGTTGAACGCGGCAAGGCGGTGGCCTGCTTTGATACATCCATTACCGAAGAAAACAAAAACAAATACATCTGGCATAAAACCCCCTTATTTGAAGAAGGCCTCTCTATTTTTGCCCTGAGCGATTCAAAAGATAAAAATTTAACCGTCAAAGATTTAGAAGGAAAAACAGTCAGCATTACCCATGGCTACTCTTATCCCAGCGTATTAATGGATAATACAAGAATCATCAAAGATGAATCACCGTTTGATGATACCCAGCTCAAAAAAATCCTGCTGAAAAGAGTGCAGTATGGCGTCATCAACACCACACCCGGCACTTTAATGATTAATGCCAATCGTAATTACAAGGGAAAAATAAAAATAGTTGGGCTAATTGAAACAAGTGTTTTTTATCTTAATTTTTCTAAATCGCATAAAGACGGTCAGCGCATGGCTGATATTTTTGAAAAAGGCCTGCAAGAAATAAAAATAAACGGCACATACAAGAAAATAGAGCGGGATTTCAAAGAAAAAAATGGTTTAATTAAGTAATAATAAATCATTCTAGTATTAAATTAAACCAGCCTTACTGACATGGCCACATAAGCAAATCATTTATCCTGCAAGCATGTTCAGAGGTTTTTCCTTTCATGGCCCGATGCGATCTGCTTTAAGCCCCCCTACTTGCCGGCTGTACATAAGTCATTTTTATACAATTACTCATAAGCTAAGCTGAAATATTTATTGCACTCCGGGCAAAATGACGGGTATATTAATACCCTCTTACTTTATCAGTATTTTATTAATTAGTTTAAACACTGATCACAAACTATCTCTTAAAAAAAATACAGATAGCGGAGCAATAGCTGTGAAAGTTAAATTAAGCGATATCATTGAAGCCATTGATTTTATGAGTGGCGATCCTTTCCAAAGCTGCGAAGGATTTATTCATATTGAAAGTGGCAAAATTTATTTGCGGTCTGAATACTTAGATGCGATTGATCTGGAAGAATTACCCGGCAACCTAGATGATGCGGATCTTTACCTGCCTTTACCCACAAAAAATGATTTGGGCTTAGGCAACCAATTGCCCGTTTGTTTTGCCGAAGAATATGCACCTGATTTATATAATGAAGTGCAGGCCATGTTCAGGCATCAGGGTGCTTTTGGCAGGTTTAAAGATTGGGCAGACCGGCATCAATTGCTGGCAAGTTGGTATCGCTTTGAAAAAGAATGCAGCGAAAGAGAAATCAAAGCCTGGTGCAGTAAGCACCATATTCAGTTTATTGATTAAGCCCTTCTGCCCCATTCAGCAATGGCTCCTGCGCTGCAAAAGCCAAAAGATGTTCAAGTAATGCACGCACTCTGGCAGGCAGATAACGTTGTTGTGGCCACACCGCATACACAGCACGGGAATCGGCCTGCCATTGTGGCAACACTTCCTGCAAAGCGCCGCTCGCCAGCTCTTCGCAGCACACGGTGACCGGGCAGGATAAAATCCCCACGCCCTCTTTAGCCATATGCACCGCCAAAGCCATCTCGTTAACCCTGAATCGCGCTTGGCCCTGCACAATACATTCTTCCCCGCTCGTCTTATGCACAAACACCCAGCCCGTCATCGGCTCTGCCAGAATCAGCTGATGCTGGTGTAAATCATCCGGTGTAAGCGGCGCACCGCTGCGCTGCAAATAAGCCACAGCTGCCACCGTCACCCAATGCACCTCGCCCAGACGGCGCTGATTAAAGCTGGAATCCTGTTGCTCCCCCGCCCTGAGCGCCAGATCAGCACCACTGGCAATCAAGTCTTCCTGCAAATTACTCAGCTTTAACTCCAGCCTTACCTCAGGATACTTTTGCATAAAGCTGGCCCAGCAGCTACGGAAAATACCATTAGCCAGATTAATCGGCGCCAATACGCGCACCAGCCCGCTTACGCTGTGCTGAGTGGCATCTAATGCCTGCGTGGCCTGTTGCAAGGCTTGCAGCAGGGGGCGGCATTGCTCGTAATACTGCTGGCCCTCGCTGCTTACCTGCATACGGCGAGCGCTGCGATTAAGTAAGCGGCAGCCCAGCTGCTGCTCCAGCTTTTGCAAACGACGGGTTAGCGTGGCGGGCGGCAGAGCCATTTTCTTTGCCGCAGCGCTTAAGCTGCCTGCTTCCACAATACAAACAAACAGCGCCAGATCATCGAGCATGATTTCATTTTTGGAATTTAACTTTGATTTTATGATTGTATTTTCATTTAATCGCTTTTGCTATGCTCATCTTCATTCAACACACACAAGAGCCAAGCAAGATGTCTGATACGCAAAAATTCCGCTGGGTTTTCTCTTTTCTGATGTCGCTGCTGATGTCCGGCGTGATGAGCGGCTGGGTCACCTGGATTGTAGCTGGCCTAAATGACCACTTTTTTGCCAGCTGGGGCCGCGCCTTTATCACCGCCTGGCCCGCAGCCTTTACCATCGTCATGCTCTGTGCACCCAGCGTACAGCGGCTTAGCCAGCGCATCGTGATGAGCCGCCATTTACCAGCCAATCAACCAGGAGCTTAAAATGACCCAACTACGCCTGCCCTACTTTGATTTATCCACCGAGGCACTTACGGGATTACGCAGTGTTAAAAACTATTTAGAAAACAGCGCATTAAATAAAACACTACTGGAATGGGTGTATTTGCGTGTATCGCAAATCAACGGCTGCTCGTTTTGCCTAAAGCTGCATAGCAAAGCTTTAAGAGCAGCAGGAGAAAAAGAAGAGCGCTTGGATAGCCTAGCAGGCTGGCACAGCAGCCCGCTCTTTAGCGAGCAAGAACGCGCGGCATTTCAATGGGCCGAATCACTCAGCCAAATCGCCACCATCCACGCCCCCGATGCTGATTTTGATCTTTTAAAGAAATACTTTAATGATCAAGAAATATCAGATTTAACCTTTGCCATTGCCAATATGAATGCCCTGAATAGGGTGGCGATTGCAATGCGGCAGTGAGGTGGATGGTTATCAAAAAAACCTCAGATCTGTAGACACAGAGGGCGGCAGGACAAAGCGAGGTAGAAGACTTATACAAAGGCGTAAGCCACCATTCTGACCCCGACATCACAGTAATGAAGGGCGGGTTAGCTGAAGGCATAACCCTCCAAACAAACTCCAGAATAACAACGACTAATCAGGGAATTTGATAAAACTAACCCGCCCTGCACGGCTAGAATTCGGAATATTGCTAAGCTGGGCCATCACCAACAAGGAATAAGTGTTCGCTACAGAATTTGATAATTTCTTTAATTTTTAGCGAATCATGAGTCAATACTTGATCTTGTTCATTTTTCATTTGCTCTGCAGCAATAAAATCAAAACTTGAAGAGCCGGCCCATCGCATGTATGCAAACAACTGCAACCGACTATACGATAATTTCCATTCTTTGCAGTTATAATAGTTTTCAGAATATACATTTTTTGCTTCTTCGTCACTAAGCAGCCAATTAATCCCCTGAATTGATTGTGCTTTATCTAGGATTGGAATCCCAAATTTAATTGTATCTTCAAACATCCAGTTAATTTCTTCTGCACTTCTGCAATAGCTGGATGAATTACTCCACCCCGTACATAGTCCCCGTACCGACCTGAGCTTAAATAAAATAAATTTCCATTCCTCTTGATCAAAGCCTTCATCCAATGAACTACCTTTAAGCCAACTTCTAAAGTTATGCCTAAACTGTCCATAACGATAACTATTGATAGAAAAAGAAATATCAGTAGAGACCTCACCTGCTCTCCCACTAGGCAAAGCCCAAATTGTTTGATTGCCACCTTCAATATCACGCTCAAAATAGAATAAAAAACCATCTTTCAATTTTTCCCGCACAGGCACAAAACCATACTCAGCCAAAGCTGGCGTTAATTGCTCAGCAAAATGCTTGGCGACTTTTGCCTTGGTGTATTTCACTGGATTAGCGGCAATCGGATCTAATTCATACCACATTGCCGTTTTTGCTTCTGGAATCACATAGCTACGCAACATATCATGGCAATAATAGGTTTCCATTTCTAAATCAAATACATCCAAACGCAATTCACGCGCCAGCGGTAATAATCGACGTAAAAATGCGTCAGATTGATCAGAATAAATCTGTATCGTCCACGCTTGGCAAGGTAAATCACGCACTGCATGAATTGGATTTATACCATTCCATAACGAGGATTTTTCTGAATTGCTTTCTAATGGAAAATCCACCAGCAGCCGCTTGGCCAAGCGAGATAATCTAGCCGACTGATCTGCATTTGCAGGCCGAGTTTCATCCATAAAAACGGAGAGCATTTTCTTTGCCCCACCGATGGTCTCAGGAAACCAAAGAATATTGGATGCAACGTTGTGGTTCTCTCTGTCGAGAATGGCAATTGTGTAACTCATCAAGAACTAGCCTTATTTTTAATTAAATTTTTTTATGCATAACATTGAAGGTGTATTTTTTTCCCCCTCATCAGCCATAGGCACGAACCATAAAGTGGTTCTTATGTTCAAGAGGCTTAGTGGGAAAGGAAATTAATTCACTTAATATTGCAAGAAAGCTTGCTTTGAACTGAGATTGGTACGAAAGCCCCGCTATTTGTTCCTGCAAACCGCTCACCTAAATCGCCACCACCTCAGCCTTCGTCCACTCCAGCTCCTGCACGACCAGCCTGGCCATATCGGCCAGCATTTCTATTTCAAAATCCTGCAGTTTTCGGGGGGCTGGGTCGATCAGGCAGAGCGTGCCGAGGTTCATGCCATTGCGGGCTTTTAGGGGTGCTCCGGCATAGAAGCGGATTTTTGGCTCGCCAAGCACAAGTGGATTATCAAAGAAGCGCTCGTCTGATCGTGCATCTTCAATCACAAACACTTCATCCTGCAAAATAGCGTGGCCGCAAAAGGAGATGTCGCGGGCCGTTTCTTTGGCGTCCAGCCCGCAGGCCGATTTAAACCATTGCCGATTTGCATCTATCAGGCTAACGACGGCAATTTGCACACGAAAAAATGCCGCTGCGGCGCGAGTGAGGTTATCAAAACGCGCTTCAGGCGGCGTATCCAGAATCAGCAGCTCACGCAGTGTTTCTACACGCAAGGCCTCATCGGGAGGGAATGCAGGCACCTGCATAACGTATCCTGTCTGGCACATAACAGATGCCATTGTACTCTTGAAAGCTGGTAACTGGTCAGGCCTAAGATGGCACTAGGTCGGGAAAAGTGGGTGCCAGACAAAGCCCAAAGGCCTCTTTTAGTGCCTTCGGCACGTTGATTTTGGAGCGGTAGCCACCGCGGGGCCTTCCTTTCTTGCTTCGCCAAGAAACGAAGCCAAAGAAGGCGACCCCGTGAAACACGAAAGCCCCTGCGCTGCGGACAATCGAGTCGGCGGCGGGCGGGATCAGCTCGTTCCTCGCTCCCTGGCCGAAACCCCGCCCCGCTTGTTCCTCGCTCCGGCGTGTTTCAAGGGGGCTATAAAAAGCCCTATGCAAAGTGCGTGGTTAACATGTTTTCCCGCTGTTTGCTAAGGTAAAAGCAAATTGCTTAACTCGTATGAGCTTACATCCGCCCAGCGATAATTCAATCTTGAGTCATTAAAAAATGTCCCACTCTTGGGTAGAGAGGGACAAAACGCTTAGTGGCAAGCACACGCCCCATGTACATGCGGCTGTGCGGGAATGCTGGCAAAGCTTGGCAGCTTGCCATGTTCGGCTAAATGCTGACGCGCCTGGCGGGTGGCTTCCAGCATATTGGCCAATGCGGCTTCGGTTTCTGGCCAGTTACGGGTTTTTAGGCCGCAATCCGGGTTCACCCACAACAGCTCTACTGGCACCACTTCGGCGGCTTTGGCAATCAGGCGCAGCATGTCTTCCACAGGGGGAATACGCGGGCTATGAATATCGTACACACCTGGGCCGACTTCATTTGGATACTTGAAGGTGCCAAAGCCAGTGAGTAACTCCATATCCGAGCGACTGGTTTCAATGGTGATTACGTCGGCATCCATGGCGGCAATGGCAGGCAGAATATCGTTGAATTCCGAATAGCACATATGGGTGTGAATTTGCGTTTGATTGGAAACCCCAGATGCAGAGATGCGGAATGCCTCGGCAGCCCAGTGCAGATAAGCGGCCCAATCACTCTTTTTCAGCGGCAAGCCTTCACGGAAAGCGGGCTCATCAATCTGGATAATGCCAATGCCTGCAGTTTCTAGATCCACCACTTCATCCCGAATCGCTAGGGCAATTTGCTGCGTAGTCACAGAGCGTGGCTGATCGTCGCGCACAAACGACCATTGTAAGATGGTGACCGGGCCAGTCAGCATGCCTTTCATGGGCTTTTGCGTCAGGCTTTGCGCGTACTTTGTCCACTCTACCGTCATCGGCGTTGGGCGGCTTACATCGCCAAATAAAACTGGCGGTTTGACGCAGCGGCTGCCGTAGCTTTGCACCCAGCCAAACTGGGTAAAGGCAAAGCCCGAAAGCTGCTCACCAAAGTATTCCACCATATCATTGCGCTCGGCTTCGCCGTGGACCAGCACATCAATCCCTAAGGCTTCCTGCTTTTCTACCGCAAGACGAATCTCGGCTTGCATCTGTTCTACATAATCGTTTTGCGCCAGAGTGCCTTTTTTAAACGCTGCACGCGCCGCACGGATTTCCTTGGTTTGTGGGAACGAGCCGATGGTGGTGGTAGGCAATGGTGGCAAGTTAAAGCGCAATTTTTGCTCTGCCTGACGGCTAGCAAACACAGCATGGCGGCGGGCATCGCCCTCGCTCAAGGCTTGAATACGGGCGCTTACCGCTGGATTATGAATCCGTGGCGATGCCGCGCGTGAGGCTACTTTTGCGGCATTCGCGCTGAGCTCCGCACTGACATCCGCCCCATTCAGGGCGCGTTTTAATACGCTGATTTCTTGTAGTTTTTGCTTAGCAAAAGCCAACCAGCCTTTTAATTCATCATCGAGCTTCGTTTCTTGCGCTAAATCGACCGGCACATGCAATAGCGAGCATGAAGCGCTCAGCCAGATATTGCAGCCTTGCAGCGCGGCTACCCGTGCCAGAATTGCGGATAAATCGCTCACCCAGATATTGCGGCCATCCACCACGCCCAGCGATAACACCTTGCTGGCTGGCCAGTTGCTCGCAAACACGTCTAATTGCTGCGGCGCACGCACCAGATCAAGATGCACACCGGCTACCGGTAAATCACGTAGCAGTGCCACATGGGCTGCAACCGATTCAAAATAAGTGGCGAGTAAAATTTTGGGGCCGGTATAGGCAAAGCTGCGGTACACCGGCTCAAAAGCCGCCAGCCATTCGGTTTCTAAATCTAAGCCCAAAATTGGCTCATCCAGCTGCAACCATTCCACTCCTAATTTTGCCAGGCGCTCCAGAATGCGCGCATAGGCCGCCACCACTTTGGGCAAGAGGCTGAGCTTATCAAAGCCCGCTGTTTTGGCTTTGGCCAAATAAAGGAAGGTGATCGGGCCGGGTAAGACCGCCTTCACTGCGTGCCCAAGGGAGCGTGCTTCTTCAATTTCATAAAAGAACCAATCCACCCCACCGGCAAAATCAGTGTTTTCATCCAGCTCTGGCACCAGATAGTGGTAATTGGTATCAAACCATTTGGTCATTTCTTGTGCTGGCTGTGCTGCATTGCCACGCGCCAATTCAAAATATTGTTTCAGGATTAGATTTTTAGCATCAAAGCCAAAACGTGCAGGCAAAGCGCCCAATAGCGCGGAGGCATTCAGCATCTGGTCGTACCAGGCAAAATCGCCCACGGTAACAAAATCTAGATCTGCCTCTTTTTGCCATTGCCAGTGCTGGCGGCGCAAAGCATTACCCGTTTGCGCCAAAGCGCTTTCATCAATCTCGCCCTTCCAAAATTGCTCAACCGCAAATTTAAGCTCGCGCTGTGCACCAATGCGCGGAAAACCAAGAATATGGGCCTTTGTAGTATGAGTGGTAGTCATCGCAATCTCTGTTTGTCATGAATATGATTTGTATCATGCCAGTGGTTTTGCTATGATTCAAATTCATTATTTTCATAACAATGATGAAATACTCTCAACAACAATGATGTCGTTTACAACGAGCAAAACCCAAATCTTGAAGCACAAAGGGCGCGGAGAAAACCTGAGCTTTGTAAAGGAAACGCCAAAGCCACCATCCCTGAGTGCCTTTGTCGGGAATATAGCCAAGACACTGGTTTCCCGAACAAAACACTCGGGAATGACGACATAACGCAGTTTTCAAGGACGGCTAGAAACGTTCTGCATTAAAGAAATAAATAATGGCTTAAGGAAAAAAGGTTCTGTCTTTCTCCGTGTAACTCCGTGTGCTCTGTGGTTCAAGACTTGGGTTTTCAGTTATCAAAAAAGGCCACCATGCAATCCTTACTCGAACTTCGCCACCTTAAAACCCTGCTCGCGATTCGTGAATCGGGCAATCTAACCCGTGCGGCAGAGCGTTTGCACCTGACACAATCGGCGCTGTCGCATCAGATTCGCCTTTTAGAAGATCATTACGCACTGCCGCTCTTGCTGCGTAAATCCAGCCCGGGTAAATCCAGCCCGCTGAAACTCACCGCAGCGGGCGAAAAACTCGCCCAGCTTGCCGCCGAGTTTTTGCCGCGCATCGATCAGGCCGAGCGGGATATCGCTAAATTAAGAGAAGGCGAAGCGGGCCAGCTGCGTATTGCGGTGGAATGCCACACCTGTTTTGACTGGCTGATGCCCGCCATGGATGACTTTCGCGGCCACTGGCCAGAGGTTGAGCTGGATATCGTGTCCGGCTTTCATGCCGACCCGGTGCAGCTTTTATTTGAAGACCGAGCCGATCTGGCGATTGTGTCCGAGGCCGCTGATGAAGCGGGCATCAGCTATCAGCCACTATTTAGCTACGAAATGATCGCCCTGATCGCCAAGGATCATCCGCTGGCAGGAAAGCCCTTTTTAAGCGCCGAAGATTTTGCCAATGAAACGCTGATCAGCTACCCCGTGCCGGACGATATGCTGGATTTAATCCGCAAAGTATTAAAGCCCGCAGGCATCAACCCTAAGCGCCGTACTACCGAGCTAACCGCCGCCATCTTGCAACTGGTCGCTAGCCGCCGCGGCATCGCCGCCCTGCCCAGCTGGAGCGTGCAGCATTATCTGGAGCGCGGCTACGTGGTGGCCAAACCCATCACCGAGCAAGGCCTGACATCCGACCTCTACGCCGCCATCCCCCTTACCCAAACTGACACCGCCTTTGTGAAAGACTTTGTCACCACCACCCGCGAGGTCAGCCGCATCAGCCTGCCGGGGGTGACTTTGTTGTAAGCTTTTTAGAGAAGAATACACAAGCGATCTGAAGCCAGCGTGTGTTGGCTTTTTCTCGTTCAGCGATCTATGCGGTACTTGTATTATTCACCGATAATGCAATGCACCACTTCGCTCAACCTCTAAAATCTTAGCCAGCTCGCCAACACTCATTTGTATCCTGAGCAAGAGACTATTCTGCATCGCAAAAATCACAGAGTGACCCAGCCCAGCCTTCCAGCAAGCTGTCGTCATATCGCAACAAATACGCTTAAACCCCTAAAATCTTTTATTCCAAATAAATATATAAGATAAGATACATTCATCAAAATACACATAAAGAATGCGCACCGTGAAACTCGCCAACTCCCTTGCTTTGCTCTTGATCAGTGGCAGCACTTTTGCCGCTTCTTCCTCTGCTCCTGCCGGTATCGCATGGGAGCAAGGTGATGTGGCTGCGGCTTTTGCCAAAGCCAAAGCCGAGAAAAAGCCGCTGTTTTTATACTGGGGTGCAACATGGTGCCCGCCTTGCAATCAGATTAAAGCCACGGTGTTTAATCAGCAGCGCTTTATTGATCGCACCAAGCAATTTATTCCGGTGTATATCGATGGCGATAGCGCAGGCGCGCAAAAGCTGGCCAGCCAGTTTAAAGTGCGCGGCTACCCCAGCATGATTTTGTTTAAGCCTGATGGCTCCGAAATCACCCGCCTGCCAGGTGAAGTAGATGCAGACCGCTACCTGAGCACGCTGGAATTAGGCCTCTCTAACGCCCGCCCAGTTAAAGAAACACTAAGTAGCGCGCTGGCGGGCGGAAAACTCAGCAGCGATGACTGGCGCTTACTGGCCGATTACTCATGGGATTCGGATCAGGCTCAGCTGGTACCCGAAGATCAGCTGGCTGCCACACTGAAAACCCTAGCCAAATCTGTACCGGCCGCTGAAAGCTATGCCTCAACTCATTTGCAGCTGAAAGCCATAGCGCAAGCAGCGGGTGATGATAAGACAACAGGCTCGGCAGAAGAGCTGACGCTGGTGCATAAAGTGCTGGCCGATAAGCAGCAAACCCGCGATAACTTTGATGTGCTCGTCAATAGCGCCACCGAAATTGTCGGCTACCTAAGTAAGGCGCAAACCAGCGAGCGCAGCCAGTTAAGCGAAGCTTGGAATAAAGCCTTGCAACAACTGGCGCTGGATAAAACCCTATCGGCCAATGACCGCTTAAGCGCCCTCACCAGCCAGGTGGCGCTGGCCAAGCTGGATGCAGCCAAAGACAGCAAGCTGGCAGCCCCCATCATTAAAGAAGTGCTTGAACGCGTGGCAGAGGCAGACAAAACCACCACCAATGGTTACGAGCGCCAGTCGGTGATCAGCACTGCGGCTTACACACTTAGCGAAGCCGGCTTGCTGGATGAATCGGATGTCTTACTTAAAGCCGAGCTAAAACGCTCGCACGCGCCTTACTACTTTATGCTTTCCTTAGGCTCTAATGCCAAAAAACGCGGCGATAAGACGGGTGCCTTAGGCTGGTACGAAGAAGCGTATAAAAAGTCCGAAGGCCCGGCCACCCGCGTGCAATGGGGTAGCAGCTATGTAAGCGCACTGGTTGATCTGGCACCGCAAAATGAAGAGCGCATCGAACAGACAGCGCAAAGCATTTTGAAAGAAGTCGCCGTTACACCGAACGCCTTTTACGAACGCAGCCGCCGCTCTATTGAAAAAATCGTCAATAAGCTTGCTACTTGGAATAAAGACAAGCAGCACGATGCAGCAGTTGGCCGTGTACTGACCCAGCTAAATGGTATCTGCAGCAAGCTGCCAGCCAGCGATCCGCAGCGTGGTATTTGCCAAGATTTACTCAAGCCTAAGGCTTAATCAGCAACGACAAAAAGCGGGCACTGCCCTAATGCCGTTCACTTAAGGTATTGGTTTTGCTTCCCCCTTTGTAAAAGGGGGATTGAGGGGGATTTGCCTTTGGTTTTTTGCTTATAAAGCTCAGCGTCTACTGCAAATCCCCCCTAGCCCCCCTTTTTCAAAGGGGGGAAATTAAGCAAAATCGCTTAAGTAAACGGTCTTAGGGCACTGCCCGCTTTTTGCTGACGCGTTTTACCACAGGCAGCAACGCCTTCACCCACCCAAATACACTGCAATACCAGGCAAAACTTCTGCGATCTAGGCCCCAATAAGCTTCTGATCTGTTAACTGCAGCAACTGCTCCTTACTCCCAGCCCCAAACTTTTTCCCTCCCCCTGATGGTCTGCATTTATTCCTCCTCATTTCCTGACCACATTGCCAACTCATCACGAGCAATAACGCAGACCAAACATTTATCTGTATCACTCGCCCTAGCGCATCTGGCAGAATCTCCTCAAAACTTAGCAACCTATATCAATCGTATCTGCTTAATCTGTGAGGCATGGAGAGAGGGATGAGAAAACCAACGGTAGAGGATTATGGGCGGCGGCTGATGCGGGTGGTGAATACCATCTGGCAAGACCCCACAGCGTCGTATTCAATTGAGCAATTAGCGGGCATTGCGCATTTTTCGCCGTTTCATTTTCACCGTATTTATCGTGAAATGATGGGCGAAACGGTCAACGCCACTCAGCTGCGTATGCGTTTGATGTATGCGTCGCGGCAATTAGCCCAAACGAATGAAACCCCCTTAATCCGCATTGCTCAGCGTGCGGGATATCAAAGCAGCGCGGCCTTTGTGCGCTCTTTTGCTGCCGCGCACGGCATGCCACCTGGGGCTTACCGCAGGCAAAGACTCAGCCACATCCATTCTCAAATTAATCAGGAGCTTGGTATGTATAACGTTGAATTTCGTAAACTTGATACGCCGATTCACTTGGCCGCCAGCCGCCATCATGGCTCTTATCTGAAGATTGGTGAGGCCTTTGCACGGCTGCAATTATCTAAGACAGCACTGCCTGTTGATCCGCAACAAGTGCGCTGGTTTGCCCAATATCATGATGATCCGCAGAGTGTGGCCGAGGCAGATTTACGCTCGGATGCCTGCGTAGAAATCAAAGCCGATGGCGTTTTGCCTGATGAGCTGGCACGCACGCAAATCCCCGCCGGGCGTTACGGAGTGATTGAGCATCGAGGCCCCTATAGCGAGCTGCAGCAGGCTTATCACTGGCTGTTTGGGGTATGGCTGCCACAAAGCGGCGAGCAGCCCGCCAATGTGCCCGTTATCGAGCAATATCTGAATCTGCCACACAATACCCCGCCTAAAGATTTACGTACCGAGATTTGGGTGGCGCTAGCCGCTTAATCAGATCTAATCATGACCCGCATAGCAGGCCCGGCGGCCTGCTTTTTATTTTAATGACTCTTTAAAGTTTGTAATCAAAGCCAATAAATCCGTAGCGGCCTGATGTGGTACCGTTATATCCGCCACCATCAACAGAATATGGTGCAACTTTATCAAACAGATTATTCACGCCCAATACAAAAGAGGTATTTTTATTGAGCTGATAACCCGCAGATAAATTAAACACGGTATATGAAGGCAAATAGCCATCCGGATTACTGCTGTTTTCTGGCAGATCGGCAGCATCATGCACACGGGCATACGTTTTGGCGGTTAAAGTGGCATCGTATTCTGCATACTGATAGCCCAGCGAAATCCGGTTAGACCAGTCAGGATTATTATATCCACCCGTACGCTCTACAGGATCTGTTCCTTCCAGATCGGAGCGCTTATAACTTAACAAGTAGCTGAATTGATCCCTGAATGTAAACTTGCCCCAGCCATTGGTT
Organism: Iodobacter fluviatilis; assembly: GCF_900451195.1. NCBI lineage: Bacteria > Pseudomonadati > Pseudomonadota > Betaproteobacteria > Neisseriales > Chitinibacteraceae > Iodobacter > Iodobacter fluviatilis. The sequence continues at coordinate 500,372 of NZ_UGHR01000001.1, read as the reverse complement.
TTATAGGCAAAATTGAAATCCACATCGATACCTGATGTATCAATCTGGCCGATATTAGCCAAAGGCAAATCAACCACTTCAATTTTCCCCTTAGTTAAACCTGGGTAATTTTTTAATTCATCCGGATCCAGCGCCAGGCGCTTAATTAATTTTCCCATAGCAGGATTGCTGTCTTCGTGATCAATCACATACTGCGGATCCAAGCGTGCAATTGCATCATTTTGCTTGATACTGTACCAATCAATGCTCAGAGATAAGTCTTTTAGTGGCTGAAATACAAAGCCCAGCGTTAAGTTATTGGATGTTTCAGGTTTTAATTCTGGATTGCTGCGGCTGTTTAAATCAACCCTGCCGATGCATTCGCCATTTGGAACACCCATTGGCTTGCAGCGGGCCCAGTCATTATAAAAGTAATAGCTTGGAGTAGGCGACATTCCTAATTGCTGCAAGCTGGGCGCTCTGAATGTACTTGTGGCCGATCCGCGTAATAACAGAGATTCAACAGGGCGATATGCAACAGCGACTTTAGGCGATGTTGCCCCACCCACATCGTCGTAATGGTCATAACGCAATGCAGCTTGTATTTCCAGATTTTTTAATACCGGAATATTTAATTCTCCATAGATTGATTTAACCCAGCGGCTGCTCTCTACAGTGCTGTCTTCTACTGCTTTTTCTTTTAAAATATTCACGCCGGCTGCAAAACCAACATCCCCCCCCGCTAATTGAAATAGTGAAGAATGAGATACACGCGCATCACCAATTAATAAAGATGCAGTGCCTTCACGATAACGGGATGTAATTAAGGCTTTGGCTAATTCAACCTGATTATTGGCCACAAATGGATCATATCCGCCCTTTTTAAAGGCAGCAGTAATTTTTGCCGCGTCAGCGCGATCTCTCGCCTGGCTGCTTTTATTGCTACTGTAAGTTAAAGCAGTTTCACCATCCCAGCCCCCCAGCGAGGCTTTGGCCCCTAAAACAGCACGCAACGTATCGCTATCTACATTATTTTGCGCTAAACCTGCTTCATAAATACGCCGGGTAATGGTGATATCCTTGCCATTTGTTTTTACACCGTTAATCACATCTTTATACGCCGCATCACCCGCTTTAATGACTGCTTGTGCCGCGGGAATAGAAAGCGGCCAGCTTTCAAATGCTTGTCTGTCTTGGCCAATGCCCAGCTCGGCAAATAATAATGCATCATCACTGATCTGATAGTTATAAAGCGCATTGGCATTTAAGCGCTTTATATGTGCACTGCGGTAAAGATTTTCATTAGAAAAGCATTTCTGATTGCCAAATGGATCAGTCACAATTTCGCCATTGCCTTCGCAACCTGGCAACAGAGTAGTTGTTCCCCCTTTAATTTTATAAGCGCCACCATGCAAACCGGTAAAGCGATTATCTGCCCCGCCTAATCCACGCTTATCCAGATTTTTAGTTGCATCATGCTTATTATCAAGAGTCGGTTTTTTCTCAGTTACATCCAGCGTCACTAATAAATTCTGATTATCTTCATTTAAATTACCAAAGCCAGCGGCAATGCCCAATACTAAATCCTGGCCATCGCCCGCAAAGTTTTGCCCGTATTTACCCGTAATCGAAACGCCTTGAAAATTGCGCTTGGTTTTAAAGTTAATCACCCCTGCCACCGCATCAGAGCCGTAAATAGCCGCTGCACCATCGTAAAGCACTTCAATTTGCTCGATGGCAGAGAGCGGAATATTGTTCAGGCTGACCGGGCTGGTATCCACATCGGCAAAGCCATTTGGCGCAAGACGACGGCCATTCAATAAAATCAGCGTGTTTTTAGCGCCCATGCCCCGCAGGCCCACGGTACTGGAGCCCGGTGCAAACCGACCGCCATCGGTGGCAAATTCTAAGGAAGCTTTAGGTAAAAGATTATCCAGCGCTTCGACCACGGTGGTGGCACCGGATTTTTCAATTTCATCGCGCTTGATAATGGTGACCGGCGACGGGCCTTCCTTATTTATACGTTTGATATTGGAGCCCACTACCTCAACGCGTTCAACCTTATTCGTTGGAAGATCTGCAGCGTAAGCCAGAGTAGAAGCCGTGATCTGAGCAATCACAATCGCCAGTAGTTTTGGTCTGAAATGCATGTCGTCCCCTTTGACGGATAAAAAGCGCTCGCTATTTATACCTAGAAGTTATGAAAAATATGATTTATATACCAATAACCAAAATTTATCATAAAGGTGAAGAATGATGACAAGCAAATAATTAAAAACCCTGGGCATTGCAATAACACTTTGATTTATATATAAAAAAATTTATTAAAAATTTGCATTACTGCAACAATGGTTTATTTAATGCAGGATAATCGGTAAAAAATAAAAACCCCGCCAGATTCGCAATTGCGATGGCGGGGTTTTATATAAAAGAAAATATTCTATAGATAGATTAAATGAGTTATTTAGCCAGCACCTGATCCAGTAATTGCTTAAATGGTTCGGCAGATTTAAAGCCAATACTGCTTTGCAGCTCTTTACCTTCTTTATTAAAGAAAATAATTCCAGGCGGGCCAAATAACTTAAAGCGCTTTAATAATGCTTTATCGTTATCTGTATTAGCGGTGACATCCACCTGTAATCGTTTCATTTGCCCCATCCTGGCAGCGACTTCCGGATTTGAAAAAGTCAGCTTTTCCATTTCTTTACAAGAAACACACCAATCCGCATAAAAATCGAGCATGACCGGCTGATTGGTTTGCGCCAGCTCACGCCCTAATTGGGCAAGTGAGGAAACCTTACTGAATGCTGGATAAGACTCTGCTTTAGCCTGTGCCTGCAGGCCTTGCAAAGGCTGCAGCGGATCACGCCCGCCGCTGAGTGCACCAATCAATAGTGCAGATCCTGCCAGAAGTGCAATCACCCCCAGCCCTTTGCAAAAGCGCGGCCAGCCTTTACTGTCTGCCGGAAGCGGATCAATCGCCCGCAAAAAGATGGCAGAAATAATCAAGAGCGCAGCCCATGCCAGCATGGCAAATACCGCGGGCAATACTGGGGATACCAGCCAGATCGCTACAGCCAGCAATAAAACACCGAATACTTTCTTAATATTTTCCATCCATGCCCCGGCACGCGGCAGGGCCGATGCGGCGCAGGCCACCATAATCAGCGGCACGCCCATACCCAGCGCCATCACAAACAGCGCCGCCCCTCCCAACACTGCGTTATGCGTTTGCGCGATATAGAGCAGTGCGCCTGCCAGAGGTGCAGCCACACAAGGCCCGACAATCAGCGCAGATAAGGCGCCCATAATCAGCACACCCAGCATAGAGCCACCCTGCTGGCGATTTGCACTGCCAGAAATTTTGCTTTGCAATGATGCGGGCAATTGCAGCTCATAAAAGCCAAACATCGATAAAGACAGCAGCACAAACACCAGTGCAAACGCGCCTAATACCCAGATATTTTGCAAAGCGGCAGAAAGCATAGAGCCCGATAAGCCTGCGGCCACGCCTGCCGCGGCATAGCTGACCGCCATGCCCAGCACATAAAAAAGCGATAAAACAAAGGCGCGTTTTTTGCTGATCTGATCACCGTGGCCAATAATAATCCCCGATAAAATCGGCATCATTGGAAACACACAGGGCGTTAAAGCCAGTAAAAGACCAAAACCAAAAAAGCTAAAGAGAATGAGTGTGAGATTGCCACTGCCCAGCAATGAATTGATTTGCCCGGTATCACTGGCCTGCGCCAAAGGGGCTGCTACGGCCGGGGCAACCGCAGTAATCAGCACGGCTGAAGCTACACTGGCGCTGGCAAGTGTCTCTTTAGCAAGCTCTTTAATCACAGGGGTTTCAGTATTTACAGCAGGCTTAATGGCAGAGGCCAGCACCGCCACCGCCGAAGCTTTGCTGCGCGCCAGAGCAGCCAGCTTTATATCTGCAATCTGGGTAATAGGCGGATAACAGAGGCCCGCATCTGCACAGCCCTGTGCAATCACGGTTAATTTAAATTGCTGAGCTGCCGGGTTTTTAATCTGCACTGGCAGGACCAATTGCCCGCGATAGGTTTCTACCTTGCCAAAGTTAGGGTCATCGTGCGGCAATGAGGCAGGAAAATCGATCTCTCCCAGCTGCACGCCCTGATCCGCAGAAATTTTCAGCTTATTTTTGTAAAGATAATAGCCCTGAGCAATCGCAAAGCGCACTTCCACCGTTTGGTGATCGCGTGCGCTGGCGCTCATTTTAAGGGCCTGCTCAGGCTCTAAAAACTCGGTATCAGGCTCTGCCCATGCCATCATTGAGATGACACACAACAGCGCACTGAGGATCTTCAACATGGGGTTTTCTCTCTTTAGCCGGTAAACAGGCATAGAGTGTAATTGTTATTATATTTTTAACACTAAGACTTTTTGGTTATTTAAAAGCGATAATACTTAAATAAACAAGCAGAATACTTGCACTCTCTATCAGAAAACTCAATTCAGTCTTTCAGCGCATCCAGCAAAACGACACAATTCTTGCCCTGATGTTTGGCCTGATAAGTGCCATCATCCGCCCTTTTCACTAGGCTCTTAGCATCATCGCCAACCACAAACTGGCTCACACCAATACTGACCGTACAATGTAAAACCAAACTCGGAGCTGGCCTTTGAATCTGATCTTCAAAACGCTGCCTCAGGCGCTCTGCCACATTAATCGCATCATCACTGCGCGTTTCGGGCAACACCACAATAAATTCTTCACCACCATAGCGATAAGCGCTGTCCATTTCCCGCAAACAGCCCCTGATCACCATGGCCAGAGATTGCAGCACTTTATCGCCTTCCAAATGCCCATACTGATCATTTACTTTTTTAAAATTATCAATATCCATTAAAAGCAGAGAAAGCGGCCTGCCATAACGTCTTGCCCGTTCGATTTCTTTTTCTATGCTTTCATAAAAGTGCCTGCTATTGAATAAGCCAGTCATACCATCGGTTATGCTTAGATCCCGGTAGCGGGCCTCACTGGCTTTTAAAGCTTCTTCAGCGAGGCGGCGCTCGTTCATATCCTGCAATGTTTCTATGGCTCCCACCACTTTGCCATCCAGATCGCGCAAAGGTGCGGCCGTAAAAAAAACCCATTTGCCTTCGGTGCCAAAATGGGCGAAAAAATCCTCTGCCTCAAAAACGCCTTCTATCAGGCGTGAAGGACGAAATTTACCGTGATAAAACTGATCAACATCGTCCGCCATCGCACCATTCATAATTAAATCGGCCATCACGGGGCGCTCGCTCGGGTAAAAAGCCCGCCACTGCTCATGCGTGCCAATCACATCACTTGCAGCAAGCCCGGTCAGCGCTTCGCACGCCCGGTTCCAATGCGTGACGGTGTGATCGCGATCAATCACAAAAGTCGCCACCGAGCTGCCATCAACAATCTGCGCTAAAAAAGCTTCACTTGCCTGAAGCGCCGCTTCAACCGCATGCCTGCGGGTGACATCCTGCAAGGTTTCCATGGCGCCCACCACCTTGCCGCAATCATCCCTGATCGGCGTAGCCGTGAAATAGATCCACCTGCCGTTTTCGCCCATATGCGCAAAAAAATCTTCAGCCTCAAACACACCTTTATTATTCGAAGAGACAGAAACCTTGCCGGGATAAAAGGCCTTCACCTTCTGCTCTAAAGCATCTTCAAGCATTAAATCAGCCAGCACAGGCCGTGGCTCAGAATAAAAAGCCTGCCACTGATTAGAAGTGCCAATCATTTCAAATGCTTTTTTGCCTGTAAACACTTCACAAGCCTGATTCCAGTGTGTGACCTGATGATTGCAATCAATCACAAATGAAGCCACCGGGCTGCCTTCTACAATCTGGCTTAAGCTCAGCCTGTGCTCAATCATATTCAGCTCTGCACTGGTCCGCGCATGCTGCTCCCGGCTTTGATTAATGACCCGCAATAACACAATAGGCAGCAGCGCCAAAAAACCGCCCTCAGCATCCTTAATCAGAAAGTGCTCATTTTTTAATTGCACAGCCTGCTTAATCCATGCCTCACGCCCTGCTGGCGCCAGCATCACAATGGGCAGATTCTGGCTGATCTGGATTAACTGCCGAGCGTATTTAAGATGGCTTTCAGCCAGATCAATCACCAAAACATCGATAGAAAAATCTTTCGAGCTGAGCACATGATCAAGCTGCATTAAATCCCGGCACTCATGAATTGTGCAGGGCAGATCACTATCCTGCATTCCCCGGATCAATGGCGCACTATCTGCATCCTGGCCAAGCAGTAAGAGTATTCTGATTTGTGAAGGCGATTCACCATACAACAACATAAAAGCCCCAATGCGCGTCAAATCTAGGGAAAGAAACACCTGTATAAATCCCAAAACTAAGGAGAATACCTCATCAGTAAAGGTGCTTTTAAGTTGCATTACAAGCAAAAATCTATTGAGCGTTAAATACTGGCTCTTTTTATGCCCATTGCTAATCCAAAAAATCTGCCCAAACAGCCTGTAAGCTAAAATAGCCGCACTGCTGATTAACTGGCTCAGGCATTTAAATCTATTTTAAATCAAACTTTACTTGCGGCTTTAACTCTGAGCCCTGCCCAATCAGTGCTTTCACCATAAATAAACGTGCTTCATCTACACCTGCAGCCTGCAAACTGGCTTTAACTTGCAGCGCACGCCTCTGACCTAGGGCGTTTAAATCATCGTTTTTAATATCTGTATGTTCAAAAATCAGCTTTTCCATTTCAGCTACAGACAGTGATTTATCCATACCAATAAAATTAGCTGGCTTATCAAATTTCTCACGCTTATAAACTTTTTCCAGCAAATCCGGATATTCATCTTTGCCAATGATAAACTCCTTGTCGTCTTCGCTCAGCTTATTGCCAAGACTAGACAATTTGATCTGCCGTATTTTTCTTTGCAAATCTTTAGCCTTTAACCCTTCTGTATCCAACACCGGATTCAGCACGCTTTGAATATCTAATTTTAATCCTGGTCGCTCTGCCAGTACTCCAGCAAGTTGTTTGATACTAAGATCCGCCTTAGCATCCATTTTCTCGCTGCCTGCAGCAAACTCAATATGCGAAAGCGTTGCTCCCTCATGCCCCAATGCATTAGCCAGCGCATCAAAAGGAGAGGTCACTATTTTTTCTAATACATTACCCACCACCTGCCAAAGTATGCCTGACACGCTAAACTGAGGATCTTCTAATGATCCCTCAATCGGCAAATTTAAATTAATCTGGCCTCGCCGATCAGTTAATAAAGACAGCGCCAATTTAACAGGCAAGTGAGTGGCATCAGCACTCTCTATTTTTTCTTCACTTAAAGTAAGCTGGTCTAAAAATATTTTATTGCTGGCTAATAATTTACTGCCTTCAATTTTATAGGCAATATCCATCGACATCTTTCCTTTCTCCACGCCATAGCCTGCATACTTGGCCGAATAAGTTGAAGCCGATGTCAGGTCGTAATTTTTTACCCCTCCTTTTAAATCCAAAAATATACTTTCGGATAAAGGATTAAGCGTACCACTCACTTGAATAGGCGCTGTTTTATCTACAAAGCCATGTAAATCCAGCTGAGCCCTGGCACTTTCTTCACTGGATAATCCATAAATTACCCCTGCCATCTTATTTAAATTAGCCGTAAAGTTAGGCTTAATAAAAAAATCGCTGTAACGGATATCTCCGTTACTGAACATTACTTTTTTGATATTAATAGGCGGAAGCCGCTTTGAAACAGCTGCAGTTGCAACAACACTGGCCGTATTGGCCTGAGCAACAGAAACCTCTTTACCATCATGCACCATAATATCTTGTAAATTTAATCGCCCGGATGAAGACAAAATAAGACGTGAAAAATATTTATCCAACGCAATTTCAGCAATATCAACTTTCAGAGGCACAAGCGAAGCATCAATTCCTTTAACATCCAAACGATTCCATTTTAAAAATGCAGCAGACGTCTGTTTATCTAGGGCATAAAAATGATTAACGCTGAATGCACCGCGATAGCGGCCATTAAACTGCGGCTTCGTTGCTAATTGCAAATTACCCTTAGCATTTAATAAGCCTCTAGCTAACGCAATATTGAGGTATTTAGTAAAATAGGGTTGTACAAATGCTGCATCTGCATTGCGTAAATCAAGCGCAATTTGTGCAGAAAAAGGCAATGGAATAATCCCTGCATCCACATCGATCAAACCACGATTTCCCCAATGGCCACTGAGCTTTAATTTCCCTTTGCTGCTAGGCTCAGTATCAAAATGATCAAATAGCAGAGAAATATCCCGGATAGGAACAGGAGGTGCTTTTACTATCCGCTGATCAGAAAAATCAAGACCCCAATCTTTCATTGCAATATGACTAATTTGCACACGCCATGGAGCAGTAGGCTTTGCTGCGGCCTGCTCAGCCGGTAAAAGCGCATTAAAATTAAACTGACCATTAGCTAACCATTCTGCGCCTAATAATCCTCCTTCACTTTCAATCACCTGAGCCTGCAGCGATTTTTCAGTGGAATCTGAATGAAGCCCCTGCACTAAAAAATGATGGACTTTTAATAATGATTTATTTTGTTCAGGCAAATGCAGAGCAAATTGATTCAGCCTGATCTCTGTTTCTTTTACAGACCAGGCCAATGGCTCTGGAGAAAAATGTATGGTGCTATGTACATCAAGCCGGCCATCACTGATTTCTCCTTTAAAATAGGGTGTAAGCAAAGCACCATATTTTGCCAGTGCAGCAGCCTGAATATCCAGCTTTCCATCAACGAGTAAAGGTTGTGCTGATATCTTTAAATCTGCAGAGAATTGCTCTCCATCATCGGTTTGAGCCGAAAACTGCACAGGGCTGGTTTTTCCCGGTTTACTTGAAAATGCCGATAAATTGAGTTTTATGGCATTGAACTGATAATTCTGGTAGCGAATTTTGCTGTTTAATACAGTTATTTTTCCTATTTCTAAATCGACCTTGCTCTGATCAGCACTTGCCTTACTTTCTAATGCCTGCTGCCAATTCAACTGGCCTTGTTTATTTTTTTCAATCGCAGTATCCAGCCCATCCAGACGGATATCCGAAAAATAATACCGGCCAGACAATGGCTCTATATTTTTTAAATCAACAGATAAGCTGTCTATATTAATGAAAGGCTGATCCTGCAGAGAAGCGCTGAGATGATCGAGCTGCAAAGGGCCACTGATACTCAGTTTTGTTTTTTCTTTTTCTATATCAAAATGTAAACTAATCTGCCCGGATAAAGAGGCGGACAATAGTTTTATATCATTGGGAAGCCTGACGTACTGAGTGTATTGCTGCAGATTTAAGTTTTTAAAATCAAAAGTAAACTGAGTATCTTTACTGCTTGCAAAAGGTTTGCTTTTTGCATCCAGCTGAAACCGGGTACCATTCAGCTCACCAGACAATCGGGGGGAAATATACTCATCCACACGGTGGGCCAGCGTAGAGATAAAAGGCAGTGCTAGCTCTAAGTGCTTTATTTTTTGCTTTTCATGTAAAAACTGATCATCAAAATCAATGGATCCATTTTCAATTTTTATATTATTTATTGCAAACTTCGCCAGCTCACTCTTTGTATTTTTATCTTTTGTAAAACGATCAATTAAGTCAGAAAAATTATACTCATGCTCTTTTATTCTGATGATTTTTACAACGGGTGAATGAAGTGTAATTTCTCTGATGACAGGGGCTCTTTTCCATAAAGAGGCCCATTCAAAATCAAGCTCTAAAAAATTAAAATCAATAAATGGGTCAGTATTTTCTTGAATACTGACATTTTGTAATGTTGCAGTGAGCGTGAGTGGATTAAAGTCTATTTTTTCAATCCGCACATGACGATGCAAAGCTGCAGATGCAAAAGTTTCAATCTTAGGCCTCGCCCACTCAGGAAGGATCAAACCCGCAACCAAAACGAGCACGGTAAGTAAGCCGCCCCAAAGCAACATCCAGCGTTGGATTTTCATGCTTTTTTACGCTCCGTAAGTAAATGCTCTGTGTTCTTAACTACCATTTTAGGCCCATGCTAAATCATTGCCTATTCACACATAAACAGAAACCCTGCTATTGCGAGCGACAGCAGGCACTTTAAGTCCGGAGGCACAGCACTACAAGCCAAAAACTTACACGTTATTAAAAAAACAGGCACAGGCCTCAAAAGAAACATGACGAGCAATGAAAGCAAGAGTGCAAATAAGCACTTTCCCCTCTCTGCTGCAGGCCTTTACTTTGCTTTAAACAAAAATAATCCGCAAAAAACATGCTAAAAAGCTTAGAATTAAAAGGCAATTAAACCGGCGGCACGCCTATTCATACTGGATTATCAAAGTGGCATTTTCATTTATCCGTAAGAAATTTACCCCAAATGTACCCGCGCATTTATCCGCAGTTGATGTTAATGAAAACACCCGCACGCCAACTGCAGAGCCGGATTTTAATCTTGCACAGCTCAGCATTGAAGTGATCGATAATGAATCTCAGCTCACACCGATTCAGGAAGAAGCGGCCATGCTGCATAGCGGCGGGCAAAGCGAATTAGCCTTACAACTATTACAGACAGAAATAAAAAAAATAGCGGGATTGCGCCAGACTGAAACCTGGTTAATGCTATTTGAATTATTACAACAACATAACAATAAATCACTTTTTGATGAAATTGCTTTGCAATTTGTTTTGGAATTTGAAAAAACACCGCCCGCTTGGCGTGAAGTTAGTACGCATAATGACAGCGAGCAATCCAATTACTATCTGTTTCCGGCGGTTTTAAGCAGCCTGCAAATTGATCAGGAAATCGCTTCATTTGAGGCTGCTTGCAAAAATTGCCATCACTTGCGAATGGATTTAGCAAGGGTCACCCAGATTGATACCATTGCCGCGGCAGAATTACTCGCGCTGTGGCAACGTTGCGCCAAAAATAATATTCGCCTGCAACTATCAGGCCGGACAGAAATAGAGCAGCTGCTGCGTAAGCGCATTCAAACAGGCCGGGCTATTCCAGCGGAAGCGCCACTTTGGCTGCTTCTGATTGAATTACAGCAAATTCAGGGCCTGCAAGACGAATTTGAAAATCTGGCCGTTGATTATGCAATTACCTTTGAAGTTTCCCCTCCTTCATGGATTGCTACAGATCGCTTACCCGATCTTCCTTTGCCCGCTGAAATTAATTTACCCGCCCAGCCAGCAGACCGCTTGCTGATCACGGGAGATTTGCTCAATATCAAGCCAGAAAAAATGGCTATTATTCGTGATTTTGTACGCTTGCATGAATTCCCAGTGCTTGATTTTAACGCCGTACGCCGCCTTGATTTTGATTCCGCCGGGCAACTTCTGGGCCTTTGCATGGATAATCCGCAGCAAATTACCTTTTGTAATGTCAATGCCTTGGTGCTGGCCTTGTTCCGCATCATGGGGATTACCGAGCTTGCCGTACTGTCCTTATCCTGAAGCACTTGTAATTTAGCAACCCTGCCGCCACATCAGGCTTATACGATTTTTGCGGATTAAAAATATGGAACAATTTGATGGCACAACGATCGTCTCGGTTCGCCGGGGCGATCTGGTTGCAGTAGGTGGCGACGGGCAGGTTACGCTGGGCAATGTAGTCATCAAGGGTACTGCGCGTAAAGTACGTAAGCTTTACAACGACAAAGTGATTGTTGGCTTTGCCGGCGGCACCGCCGATGCATTTACCTTGTTTGAACGCTTTGAGGCAAAGCTGGAGAAGCATCAGGGCCATTTAACCCGCGCAGCAGTAGAGTTGGCTAAAGACTGGCGTACTGATCGTATGTTGCGCCGCCTTGAAGCCATGCTGATCGTTGCAGATAAAACCGCCACGCTGATTATTACAGGCAATGGCGATGTTTTAGAGCCCGAGCACGGCATTGCGGCCATTGGCTCTGGCGGTGCTTTTGCCCAGTCTGCCGCCCGTGCCCTGCTGGAAAACACCGATCTTGCACCTGAAGTGGTCGTTAAAAAAGCACTGGAAATCGCCGGTGATATTTGCATCTATACCAATCAAAATCACACGATTGAAACGATGTAACTCACTGGCTTTGTGACTTTGTGCAACAGCCTGTACGGCTACGGATCAAAGCTAGCCCCATGCAATGCCCGTGTAAATCATTACGCGGGCATTTTTATTTTTAAAAATAACCCCGTGTTTGACGGACATACCATTTCTAAACTTTGACAGATATTTATTTTATCTAACAAAACGGTGATAGCCAGCTATAAAGAAAAGTAATTTTTGGATGAGAAATCATGGCTAAACACTTTTCTATCAGCGAGTTACGGGTTATTTTGCTGGAGCCTTCAGCAGCACAAAATAAACTGATTACTGCCAAACTTAAATTACTGGGGATTGGCGATATCATTTCTTTTGAGCTGGCGTCTCAGGCCCTTGCATCACTCAAAATAGATAACAGCCCCAATTTAATCCTGAGCGCCCTCTATTTAAAAGATATGACGGGCATTGATTTACTGATCCAGCTGCGTAATAACCCGGATACCCAGGATATTGCTTTTGTACTGATTTCAAGCGAAACCCAGCCCAAAGTACTGGAGCCTCTGCGGCAGCTGGGGGCCTGCGCCATTATTCCCAAGCCCTTTACCTCTGAAAACCTTGATCACGCACTTTGTGTTTCCCTTGATTATCTTTCCGAAGATTTAACGCTGGATCAGGATGATCTGGATTTAGATATGTTGAGAGTGTTACTGGTAGATGATTCAAAAGCCGCCCGTAATTATATGAAGAAAGTATTGGAAAACTTGGGCGTTCGTAATATCAAAGAAGCAGCCAATGGTCACGAAGGCGTGCAAATGCTGGAAGAGTCAGTATTTGATTTATTAATCACCGATTACAATATGCCCGAAATGGATGGCAAAGAGCTGATCGAGTTTGTGCGTAAAAACAGCTGGCAAAGCAATATTCCCATTTTAATGGTTTCATCTGAAAGCGACGGAGGCCGGCTTGCCGCAGTGACTCAGGCAGGCGTTTCCGGCATCTGTGACAAGCCCTTCGAGCCATCGGTTGTGCGTGGCCTGCTGGAAAAAATCCTGCGTGATCAGCAACCATAATCGGGGCTAAAGCGATCTGAAGCCCCGTAGCAGATCAGTTTTAGCGCCCCTTTTCCGACTCATTTAAGCCTCCTTTACGCCTTATACAGCCAAGCAGGTGGAGCTTAGCTCTGCTTGCCGCTAGAATGTCGCCATGTTGCATACACTTACACTTCTTCGTCAGCTTAAAGCCCATGAATTTACCTCTGGGGAAGCCATTGCCAGGCAGCTGAATATCTCCAGATCCGCAGTTTCAGGTGCGCTGACACGCAGCGGCGATTACGGCGTTGAGCTGGAGCGCCGTCATGGCGTGGGCTATAAACTGACTCAATCCCTTGAGTGGCTGGATCATGATCAAATCAGCCGCCAACTCAATCCCCACACCCCTTTTACGCTGCAATTAACCGATGAAATTGATTCGACCAATCGGGCGCTGCGCCAAAACAATGCAGCCCCGGGCACCGTGCTGGCTGCCGAATGGCAAAACGCCGGCCGTGGCCGTCTGGGCCGCCAATGGGTTGGCAGCTTAGGCGGCAGCCTTTTATTTTCCCTTGTCTGGCGCTTTAGTGGCGGCATGACCCGGCTGGCGGGTTTAAGCCTTGCCGTTGGCATTGCGCTCACAAGGGCGCTTGAGAATAAAGGCTACGCGGGCATGGGGCTAAAATGGCCCAACGATGTACTCTGCGCAAAAGGCAAACTGGCGGGCATTTTAATTGAGTTGTCAGGCGATGCCCTTGGCCCTGCCGATGCAGTCATCGGGATTGGCTTAAATTTGCGCCTCTCTGATGATGAGCGCCTGAATGCCGATCATGCCGCCGACCTCAGTGATTGCCCCGGCCCTGCTCCAGATAGAAATGCCCTGCTTGCCGCCATATTAAACGAGCTGGCCGATATTCTGCCCCGCTTTGATCAGGATGGTTTTGCGCCGCTTCGCCCCGAATGGGAGGCGCGCCATCTGTGGCAAGGCGAACAAGCGAGATTAATTTCACCTGATGGCAAAGAAAACCGTGGCCGTATTATTGGTGTGGCAGAAGATGGCGCATTAAGAATGGCAGGAGAAGATGGCTTAAAAATCGTCTATGCAGGCGATGTAAGCTTACGCAGAGAAAACGCATCATGAAAATGCTCTTAATTGATCTGGGTAATACCCGTATTAAGTGGGCCTATCGCGAAGGCGATATTCTTTCCACAGAAGGCTTTATCCTCAATACCGATTTTAATCAGCTGCTACAGCAATTAAGCGCCCTGCCCCAGCCCGATATTATTCATGGCTGCACGGTAGGCTCGCCCGAACTGGCTGGCCGGCTGGATGAGTTTTGCAGGGCACAGTGGCAGCGTACCATTGAATGGTTGCAAGTCAGCCGTGAAGCACTGGGTATTCAGAATGGCTATCGCTATTTAGAGCAGCAGGGGCCGGATCGCTGGGCCGCTGTTTTAGGTGCACGCAGTCTGTTTCCTGATAAAGCCCTGCTGATCGCCAGCGCGGGCACTGCACTGACGGTGGATGCACTCACCGAAGATAATGAGTTTTTAGGCGGCATGATTCTGCCCGGTTTGCGCCTGATGAAATCTGCATTAGCACAGCAAACAGAGCGTTTAACGGTCAGTGATGGTGCTTTTCATGATTTTCCGCGCTGCACAACCGATGCGATTCAAACCGGCTGCTTAAGCGCCCTAGCTGGCAGTATTATGGCTATGCATGCCCGCTTGTCTTTACGGGGCGACACACCGCTTTGTATTTTATCGGGCGGAGATGCCGCCGCGATTGCTCCGCTTTTAAGCGCTTATCAACCCATCATTGCCGAGCAGCTAGTGCTGCACGGCCTTGCTGCCCTGGCCCGGAATAACGCTTCATGAAATGGTTTTTTGCTCTGTTACTGGCTGCCAATCTAATGCTTTGGGGCTACCCTTCACGGCCCGTTGCCGCACCGCGCTTAAATGCTGAGATCAATGCAGATAAAGTAAAGCTGATTGCCAGCCTGCCTGTACAAGTTGTCAATCGGCCAGCCCCACCTATTGAGGTGCATGAAGTTGCAGTAGCCAGCGCTGCCATTGCAAAACCCACACCCACGCCTGCCCCAACACCACCCCCCACGCCTGCACCCAAAGCTGAGATCGTAACGGCCTGCATGCGCTGGAATGGTATTGGCCAGGAGCAAACCGATACGATGCGAGCCCGCTTAAAAGCACTGGGCATCAGCAGCACAGAAACCGTCGTCAGCGGCAAAGTATGGGTTTATATCCCGCCGCAAACAGATATTGAGCTTGCCAAGAAAAAAGCACAGCAGCTTAACGATCAGGGCGTACAGGATTATTACGTCATCAATAATGGTGGCCGCTGGCAGAATGCCATCTCACTTGGGGTATTCAGCAGCCGGGAAGGTGCTGACCGTCGTCTGAATGAGCTAAAGGAGCAGGGGGTGAAATCTGCCGTTGTCAGAGAGCGCGACGACAGCCCTTCCCATGTCACTTTTGCTTTACGCAAGGTTTCTGCAGATCAGCAGCAAAAGCTGGAAAAACTGAACAGTCAGCTCAAAGGAGCACAGTTACAGCAAAGCAAATGCTCCTAGCGGCTTAAAGCGAGCTAAGCAGAACCCTGCTAAGGGTAGCTGTATAAACGCCAGCGCAGCTCGTTTTCCTGGCTAGTGCTTAATTTTGGCTCAGCAACCGCAGGCACAGCCCCTGGCATCACGGCAGCACGGGTCAGCATTGTAGCGGGCAAGGTTTGTACATGGGGCTCTGGCCTCGCCATCACAACGGGCCCGTTGTTTCTAGGGGCACCATGCGCTGCTGCAGGCGCATGGCTTGCTTTGGCCCGTGAATACCCGGGCTTTCTTATGTGGCGGCTCGAGCTATAAGACGACGCTTCAACGCAGCTCATGATTAGTAATAAACTAAGCGCAATTGCAACACGCAGGGAATTCATCTTGATTCCTTCATACTAAAACGCACGTAATCACCTACTTCCGGGCGGATACTGCCATTTTCTAAAATTGCAATCGCAAATAAAGGCTGGACTTGGGTAACGGTCACCGCACTCAGCAGCAACTCTGGCGTGCCTAATGACATACTGCTGTCCCCATTCACGGCGGCCACTAATTGGTTAGGGCCGCTTACCCTGAATAATTGCAATTTATCGCCTTTATTTACCCTTGCCGTGCTGCCAGCATCGATATAAATACGGTCTTTTTCTACCCGGCTGATCCTTGCTGCAAAAGCCTGGCAGGCCAGAACATCATCCACACCTGCCACAATCTGCTCCAGCTGCTTTTCAACCATTTTGCCAAAATCCGTGTCGTAAAAGCGGCGAGAACCAAACACATTATCCCTACTTTGAATCACATCCCCGCTCGCCGAATCACTAAAGCGCTGCTGCTTTAATAATGCCCCGCTGGCACCATCAAACACATAGACATCAGCCTCAAAACGGCGAGAGTAAGGGCTGATCTTTACGCCCAGCTCGGCCAATGACGGCACCCAGCCATTAAATTTAAGCATGGGAATATTCGGGCTGATTTTACGCTCGCCGGTACGTATGTCATTTCCCCATGCAAGCCCAATCTGCTCACCCGAAGCACCCAGATCACGAATCACCCCACCCACCACAAATTGAGTGCCATAGCGACGCGCCAGCTCTCTAACCCGCTCTGGCTGCAAAACTGGGTCATAAAAACCAGGTTGCAAATTAAAAGCAGCCTCATTCACCGTACGCTGCGGCAAATAATGATCCGAGGCCGATAGCATACGGCTCAGCTCTTGCTGCAAACCATCCTGAAAATGGGAAATATCGTTGGCGTCAACGGGGTTTTGCAGCTGAAAATGCGCGAGCAGCAATTTTTTGCGGTAAGCAAAATCAGATTGCGCACATTCACGTACAGGCTGTCTGGCCAGCGCCCCCTGTGGTGCGCTGTCTGCTATTGCAACGGCGGCCGGTGCAGAGGCCACCATTTTTTCTGCAGGCACTGGCTCTGGCTTAGGATCTGTTTCTATCATCACATGATAAAAACTCCCTTCACGCCATTCGCGTAATAATTTATACCGGTCCAGCGTCTGTACAGGGTAGACGCGCTGCAGCTCACTGACCCGGCCATTTTCAACGTGGCTGCTCGCCTCAACTTTAGCCCCATTCCACAATGAAGCTTGCATCAGGGCATCCTGAATGGCCTCTTGCCTCGCCATGGGAATCCCTCCCACGCCGATCGCAGATAAACCTTCAATTTCTGCAGCGCAGGCATGAAAGGCTAGCAGCAAGAGCACACAGGCTTTAAGCAATTAGCGGCCCCGCATCGCAAAATAATTTTGGTTTGATGATTCTGTCACCAGCTTAGACATATCTAATTCTAATACGGTCTCGTAAGCGCCCTCTGGCAAGGCATTCATCGAAACCACCCGCGCACCACGCAGATAAGCATCAACATAAATACGGAAGCTATCGTTTTGCACCGACAAAGCCGCGACCGTACTGTTACCTGCCAACCTGAATCCCTGCACTGTTTCGGCCAGCGCACGATAAGCATCCAGCTTTGAGGCACGCATCGACATCAGGCGGCGCTGAGCGCCGGACAAGCCCTCGATCTGAGGCGGCGCACCATAACCAGCAGCGCTTACCAGCCCTTCTTCAGCAAAAGAAGTGCTCACCGCCAGCAAAGTCGCAAGCGACACCAGAATATGTTTGATCCGCATTTTTATACCGCCTTATCTTTAGAGCTGAATTAACTTTAGCATAAGGGCCGCCCTGCATTATCTGACTAAAGAGCAGGCCCATCACTGCGTTATCGGCAAGAATCAGGAAAAATAAAGCCGTTTTCTGCGAAATAAACCATTAAGCGTAGGAAAAGCGGAAATTTTGGAGGCAGCTTTTGTGTTATCACCTTAATCATGTAGGCGAGTGAAACACCAGATGCACTGAGTAATTTCTTAGCGAAGCAGAAATCATAGACTTCGCGGTGGCTACTGCTCCAAAATCAACGTGCCGAAGGCTCTAAAAAGATCTTTTTTACTTTACTGAGTACAACCCGCTGTATGAAATTGCAATGCAACGAAACCAGCGGGTTTCACCGGCCCTACAAATGATTAAATCTTACGGAATACCAAGTCCCAAACGCCGTGGCCCAGCTTGATACCGCGGTTTTCAAATTTGGTGAGCGGGCGATAATCCGGGCGCTCAGCATACGTTTCTGCAGTATTTTTTAAGCTTGGTTCATTGGATAAGACTTCCAGCATTTGGATGGCGTAGTCTTCCCAATCGGTAGCCAGATGCACATAGCCGCCGCTTTTAATGCGTGAGCACAGCTGCTTCACCAGATCAGGCTGAATTAAACGGCGCTTATTGTGACGTTTTTTATGCCAAGGATCAGGGAAGAAAATATGTGCGCCATCGAGGGAATCTGCTGCGAGCATTTTCTCCAGCACTTCAACCGCATCATGCTGCACGATGCGTACATTTTGCAGGCCCTGCTCGCCCAATAATTTAAGCAGGCTGCCCACACCCGGTGTGTGCACCTCTACGCCAAGGTAATCGGTTTCTGGCTTATTCGTGGCAATCTCAGCCGTCGGGCCGCCCATACCGAAACCAATTTCCAGAATTTTAGGACCAGTACGGCCAAATGCAGCGTTCAGATCAAGTAGCTCTGGCTGATATTTAATGCAAAATTGTTCGCCAAACTCAGCGATAGCCCGCTCTTGGCCTGAGGATAAATGCCCTTGGCGCAGCACAAAGCTACGAATACGGCGCATGTAATTTGGGTGTTCCATTTCTCAATTCCTTGCAAACAAAAACGCCGCATCGCGCGGCGTATTTTCTAGTTAAACCTATTTTATAACAAAACCCAAATCTTGAACTCAAAACCCAAATCATTAAGCACGTAAGACACAGAGAAAACCGATGAGAAAAGCAATTCAAGTTTTATTGATTTTTCATAAGATGATTCCCTTAGAGCGACAAGGCTAGAGGTTTACGCCCTTAAGTGGTTTTCTCCGTGAAACGCCGCGTTCTCTGTGGTCCAAGATTTAGGTTTATTTATTTACTTCGCTGCAATCAAACCCGATACCGGTGAGCTTGGGTCTGCAGTGTAGAGCTTTCTTGGGATGCGGCCCGCCAGGAATGCATCGCGCCCAGCCATGACCGCCAGCTTCATCGCCCGGGCCATCAGCACGGGATCTTTTGCCCCGGCAATCGCGGTATTCATCAAAATACCGTCGCAACCTAACTCCATGGCAATCGCAGCATCAGAAGCCGTGCCTACGCCTGCATCAACCAGCACCGGCACTTTGGCCGATTCGATGATCAGGCGCAGATTCCACGGGTTTAAGATACCCATGCCCGAGCCAATCAAAGACGCCAAAGGCATGATGGCGCAGCAGCCGATGTCTTCCAGCTCTTTAGCCACAATCGGGTCATCCGATGTATAAACCATTACATCGAAGCCTTCTTTGACCAGCGTTTCTGCAGCAATCAGTGTTTCGCGCACATTTGGATAAAGCGTATTGGCGTCCCCAAGTACTTCAAGCTTGACCAGCTTATGCCCGTCCAGCAACTCCCGCGCAAGGCGCAGAGTGCGGACAGCATCGGTGGCGTTATAGCAGCCAGCGGTATTGGGCAAATAGGTAAATTGCGACGGCGGCAAATACTCAAGTAAAGACGGTTGGCTGGCATCCTGGCCAATATTGACGCGGCGAATGGCCACCGTAATAATTTCTGCCCCAGAAGCATCAACCGCAGCACGTGTTTCTTGAAAATCTTTATATTTACCGGTGCCAACAATCAATCTGGATTGGTAAGCTTTACCCGCAATTTGAAATTGATCCGACATAGACACCTCTTATAAATGAAGACAATACCGGGCTGCGCATACGCTAACCCGAGCTGCGAAGTAATAATCAGCCCCCGCCAACAGCCACAACCATTTCTAAAACATCACCTTCGCTTAGAAAGGTAGTGCCATGCTGGCTTTTAGGAACGATTTCGCCATTTTGCTCGATTGCAATTCGTTTGCCCTTGAGTTCAAGCAAATCAATCAGATCAAGCAGGGAAAGAGGGGCTAAAAATTCGCGGGCTTCGCCATTAATTGAGATTTTCATGATCGCGGCTTCAAAAGATTAGGCCGTAATTTTAACATGAGCAGAGCAAATACATGCTGCTAAAGCAAATGAATACCAAACCTTCGCACGATCAGGGCAAATACAATGAAACACACCACCGTTAGCAGCACACTGATCAAAATGGCCAGCCAAAAATTAAATCTGCTCAATAAATAAGGGAAGGCGAGGAACATCGGCAGGGTCGGCACCACATACCAAAAAGTGTAATAGGCATGATTAGCGATGCTGCTTTTCGATGCGCCTTCTATATAAAGCCAGAATAGGGTGAGCAGCGTGACCAAATGCAAAGAAGCGACTAAAGCACCTAATTTATCGCTGCGCTTGGCAATCTCGGAAATCAGCACCACCAAAGAAGCGGTAATCAAATACTTTAAAATAATAAAACGCATGATCGCTCTGCACCATTAATGCAAAAATTGTAAAGCATAATGGGGAATCTTTACCTAAACGCTTATGAACGCATTCTTTGAATGCGATAGGCCGAAGGCAATTGGCGCAGATTTTTCATCACCTTAGCCAAATGCGTGCGATTACTGACCTGCAAGGTAAATTGAATCTGCATATAGCGCTCAGAAAAGCCCTCAGGCTCTTGCGTGGCCACTGCAGTGATATTGGCATCGGCCTCTGCAATGGCCGTGGCAATCGCCGCCAATGTGCCCCTGTCGTTTTGCGCCAGAATACGTACGGGCACATCAAACAAGCGATTCACATCGGCATCCCATTCCACATCAATTAGTTTTTCACTATCGATACGGCCATGGGCAATTTGCGGGCAATCGTGGGTATGAATCACCAGACCCTGATCTTTTTTAACAAAGCCTAGGATAGGATCGCCTGGAATCGGGTTACAACATCGCGCACACTGAATCGCCATGCCTTCACTGCCGCGCACAGCCACGGCGGCCACTTTGCGTCCGCCAACTAATTCTTCCTGCCAATTACCGGCTAATTGCAATAAACGCTTAGCCACCACCATCGCCAAGCGTTTACCTAGGCCTAATTCGGCTTTCACCACTTCACGGGACTTCTCGCCATTTTCTTTTAAATAGCGCTCCCATACATCGTCACTTACCTGCTGCAAAGGCTGATTTAAACTGGCAAAACCCTGAGCCAGTAAACGATCGCCCAGTAATACGGATTCTTCAAAACGCAGGCTTTTTAGGAAATGGCGAATATGCGAGCGCGCTTTTCCGGTTGTCACAAAAGTGAGCCAGGATGGATTAGGGCGGGCATGTACGGCAGAAACAATTTCTACCTGATCGCCATTTTTTAAACGGGTGCGTAATGGTACTAATTCATGATTAATTTTTGCGGCAATACAGCTGTCGCCAATATCTGAATGCACGGCATAGGCAAAATCAACACAACAGGAGCCTGCTGGCATATTAAAAATCTTGCCCTTAGGCGTAAATACATACACCTGATCGGGGAATAAATCGACTTTAATATGCTCTAAAAATTCAACCGCATCGCCCGATTCGGTTTGCATTTCTAATAAAGATTGCAGCCATTGATGGGTTTTCTTCTGCACATCAGAAAAACCTTCATCACCGCTTTTATACATCCAATGACTGGCCACACCCGCATCGGCAATACGGTGCATATCACCCGAGCGAATCTGAATTTCAATCGGCGTGCCATAGGGACCAAATAGCGTGGTATGCAGGCTTTGATAGCCATTAGCTTTGGGAATCGCAATATAATCTTTAAATTTGCCAGGAATTGGCTTAAACAAAGCATGCAATGCGCCCAGCGTGAGATAGCTGGTGGGCACGTCTTTGACGATTACTCTAAATGCGTAGATATCCAGCACTTCAGAAAAACTGAGTTGTTTTTCCTGCATTTTGCGATAAATGCTATAGAGGTTTTTTTCGCGGCCCGTTACGCTGGCTTCAATTTTAGCCGCTGCCAATTTATCTTTAATTGAATCTAATATCTTACCCACCACTTCGCGGCGATTACCGCGGGCGGCTTTTAATGCCTTGGATAAAACACCATAGCGATTAGGGTGCAGATATTTAAAGGCCAGATCGTCTAATTCTTGATACGCACTATTCAGACCAATACGATTAGCAATTGGCGCGTAGATTTCCATGGTTTCGCGGGCAATGCGCTTTTGCTTATCCGGACGCATGGCATCCATGGTGCGCATATTATGCAAGCGATCAGCCAGCTTGATCAGCATCACGCGTAAATCACGCGCCATCGCCAACAGCATTTTGCGGAAATTCTCGGCCTGTGCTTCTTCTTTGCTTTGAAACTCCAGCTTGTCGATTTTGCTCATGCCATCGACCAGCTCGGCAACTGTTTTACCAAACTTTTCAGTCAGTTCAAGTTTGGTAACACCGCTGTCTTCCATCACATCGTGCAGCAAAGCGCCAGCCAGCGCCTGCGCGTCGAGCTTCCATTGAGTAAGAATGGTGGCCACCGCAAGCGGATGGGAAATATAAGGCTCGCCAGAGCGACGGACCTGGCCCCGGTGCGAGGCATCAGCAAAGCAAAAAGCCGCAGCCAAAAACTGCCGGTCTTCCAGCTTTAAATAGGAGGTATTCAGGGAAAGAAAGCGATTTGCATCGGCGAACACTTCCGGGGCGGTACTCGCCAATTCTGGTAAATCAATATCCGCCAGCAGCATTTCCATAATCGGGCCCAAAATAAAACAGGCCCGGCATACAGCCGGGCCGGAAGAAGCTTAAGAGCGCTTAATCAGAATATCGCGGCTAACCAAACCTGCTGCCACTTCACGCAGTGCAAGTACAGTTGGCTTTTCACGGCCATTGTGCTCGATCTGTGGAGTAGAACCATTTGCAATTTGGCGAGCGCGATAAGCTGCTGCTAAGGTCAAATCAAAACGATTTTCGATGCGGTTGAGGCAGTCGTCTACGGTAACTCGAGCCATGGCGTTGTCCCTGGAAATAATATGGATGATGCGCACAACCGTGCGACTAACCCTTGATTCTATCAGAAAACCATGCAATCCGTCAGCGATTAGCCCTTACCTGCGCAAAAAAACAGCTGATCACGCCATCAGGCCAGCACTGCGAGCCTAGCCAATGCCTGTAACAGCAGGCTGAATCATCACGCTTTTAAGCTGCTGATCAGGGTTTGATGACGCGTACTCTGACGATGCAGCTTCAGGCGCTCAGCCCTTACTGCGCTCACAATATCGCGCACGGCTTCATCGATATGCTCGTTCACGATCACATAATCGAACTCTTCAACATGGCTGATTTCTTCTTTTGCCACACGCATACGGCGCTCGATCACTTCATCGCTGTCTTTGCCACGGTTTTTCAAACGCTGCTCAAGAATCTCTACCGAAGGCGGCAAAATAAACAGACCAATCGCTTCCGGGAACAGACGGCGAACTTGTGCAGCCCCCTGCCAGTCGATTTCTAAAAGAATATCCCGGCCCGTATCAATCGCCGTATTGATCCATGTTTGCGAGGTGCCGTAATAATTACCATACACCTCGGCGTGCTCCAGAAAATCACCGTTATGGATCATTTGCTCAAACACTTCACGGCTTACAAAATGATAATCCTTTCCGTCTACTTCACCTGGGCGCGCGGCACGGGTAGTGAAAGATACTGAAAGCTGTACATTTTGGTCTGCGGCAAGAAGCGCTGCGACCAGTGTGGTTTTTCCAGCACCTGAAGGCGCAGTCACCACAAAAAGATTACCTTTTGCCATCGAACAAATCCTGTAATAAAACTACACGAAGATTAGCATTAGACGCCAAATCAGGCGAGCGCTTGCCACATTTAAATTTACAGCACGGGGCAAGATAAATGATTAGCCCTGTTTATTAAAACATAAGCATGCACTGCATACGCAATAATATTTCTTTATCTGTAAGAATAAAAATATATTTAATAAAAATCAAACCTTGGTTGCCTGACACTGGCGACTCAATTAGCATACTGCTGGACATAAATCGTGCCCAAAAATAGTATCATTCCAACCGTATGTCGTCTGGGGTTTTGTATGTTGCCTGCATTACACAGCCTAACCATCAAGCAACTGCACTGCTTAGCCAGCCTGAGCCTGCTTACTGGCTGCGCCGTTAATATCCCCAAACCCACTCCCCAGGAATTAGCCCCGGCCGCAAGTGCATGGAATAGCCCTCATCAGAGTAGTGTCTCTGTACAAAATAGCTGGGCGAGCTGGCAAGATGCAAGCCTGAATACTTTACTCGCACACACACTCGCCTCACACCCCAATATTGCGCAGGCCAAGGCCAAAATTAGCGAAGCACGCGCAGAGGCTGCCGCCATCGGCGCGCACCTCTGGCCCAATATCAGCGCCACGGCAGGCTATAGCCGGGGGATGAACTCACTACCCAATGCGGAATCGGCTAAAAACTTAGCCAATGCAGGGCTGGATGCTCGCTGGGAGCTTGATCTTTGGGGCGGCATTGCCGCAGCCCGGCAAGGCGTCTATGCCAACCTAAGCAGCAATGAAAACGCCTATGAGCAGGCTGCGGCCAGCCTAGCTGCAGAGCTGGCAAACACCCTGACCGCTTACCGGGCGTGCAAAGGGCAAGAGGCCATATCCACACAGATTTTAGAATCCCATATCCTCAACGCCAAGCTGATGCACAGCAAGCTGGATGTGGGCTTGGCCAGCCTTGTAGATGCGGCCAAAAGTGATCACGAGCAAGCCGAAGCCCGCTTTCAAGCCAGCGATATCGCGACCCAATGCGGCGTTACGCTCAAAGCCTTGGTGGCCATAACGGGCATGCAAGAAGACACACTTAAAACCATGCTTGCGCCAGAAGCAGGCATGATGCCCAGCCGCCCCGCTCTGGCTGTTAAAAGCATCCCTGCCGAAGTGCTTGCAGATCGGCCTGATATTAAAAACGCCGCCTTATTACTGGAAACAGCCGCTGCAGAAGTGGCCGTCAAAGAAGTGGCCCGATATCCATCGGCCTCTTTACTCGGCATGATTTGCGTGGGCTGCCAGCTCAGTGAAGGCATTAATTTAGACAGCCGCAACTGGTCGTTTGGCATCAACTTTAATATCCCTGTGTTTAATGCAGGTGAGCTGAGCGCCAAACAAGATGCGGCCATGGCCCGCTATCAGCAAGCGATTTACAGCTATCAGCAGCTGGCAAGGCTAGCGGTGCGTGAAATTGAAGAAAACATGCTGCGCCTGGATGACAGCCAGCGCCGCACCCAAGTGCTGCAGCAGCAGCTCAGCCTTGCCCGCGTGCAGCTCAAAGCCAGCCATGCACTTTATAAAGTGGGCAGCGCCAGCCAGCTGCAAACAGCAGAAATAGAACGTTACGAGCTGGCCGCCCAAAACCGCCTGCTTACTCTGCAAAGAGAACAAAGCGCCAACTGGATTGCACTTTACAAAGCGCTGGGCGGAAAAGCGCCGAATATTGAAAAAAATCTGTAGACACGAAGAACAGTAAAAACACAGCGCACACTGAGAAAAACGTGAGAACACCATCGATTGTCATAGGGTATGCAAGTCGCTTTTCTTCTGCACCGGCTTTTTAGCATCAGCCATCGGTGCGTAACGACTTCGTCGTTTTGCACCCTATTACTGCAAAGCGCCCAGTTTGTAACGCCAGCAACACATTTAGCCGTGCCCGAAGCACCGTACGCCAGATAGTAAATACATCAACATGCCCCCGATAAATTGGAGCTGCACCCCATGCGTATCCTCAAGCAACACCCCAAGCTGACTGCGATCTGCGCCGGCCTTGTGCTTTGCGGGGTGATCGCACTGATTGCCATGCCTAAAAGCATTGCCAAGGCCACCGCAGCCACACGGCCCGCGATGACCGTAACGGTGGTTTCACCAGCGAAGCAAACATGGCCGGTAGTGGTGAGTGCCAATGGCAATATTGAAGCATGGCAAGAATCCATCATTGGTGCAGAAATTGGCGGCTATGCACTGGCCGAGGTGCAGGCGCAAATCGGCGATGTGGTGAAGCGGGGCCAAGTATTAGCGCAGTTTTCCAGCGACACGCTCAAAATCGAACTGGCTCAGCAGCAAGCCGCTCTGGCAGAAGCAGAATCGGCATGGAGTGAAGCCTCAGATAACGCCGGACGCATTCGCAATCTAGATAGCAATGGTGCGCTCAGCAGCCAGCAAATTAAGCAATCTGTTTTACAAGAACAAGCCGCAGCAGCCCGCCTGCAAGCCGCCAAAGCCCGCCTTGCCGCCCAGCAATTACGTATTAAACAAAGCCAGGTAAGCGCCCCGGATGATGGCGTGATCTCTGCACGCAGCGCCACGGTTGGTGCGGTTGTGCAGCCTGGGCAAGAGCTGTTCAGATTAATCCGGCAAAGCCGCCTAGAATGGCGGGCCGAAGTCAGCGCAATCGATAGCGCACGAATCAAAAACGGCCAGCAAGTCAGCCTTACCCTGCCCAATGGCCAATCGGTCAATGGCAAAGTCCGCAAAGCCGCCCCCACCGTGGATGCCCGCACACGCAATTTGCTGGTGTATGTGGATCTGCAAAACGCCTCGCTGGATACCGCCAAACCCGGCATGTTTGCCAAAGGCGCTTTACAAACCGGCCAGGGCGATGTGCTCACCCTGCCCGGCAACAGCATCGTCATGCGCGACGGCTTTGCCCATGTGTTTGTGCTGGGAGCCAACAACAAAGTCAAAATGCAGCGCGTGACATTAGGCCGGCAAGACAGCCAAAGCGTGGCCGTCAGCGGCATCAGCAAAGACGCCCAAATCATCGCCAGCGGCGCAGGATTCTTAGCCGACGGCGATGTGGTGAAAGTAGTGGCTGCTAAATAACAAAACCCAAATCAAAAAACCTAAATCAAAAAACCTAAATTTTGAACCACAGAGGGCACAGGGAACACAGAGTTTCACGGAGAAAGGCAAAGGCGGAGGAAAAACTTTTGAGTTGGGTTGAGTTGGGTTGGACTTATTGTCAGCACTCAACCATTAAAAATTAATTCCGCAGCTCATGGCACGGGGCTTGAGTCTCCCCTTGAAGCACGCCGAAGCGAGGAATAAGCAGCTCGGGGTTTCGGAAAAGGGGTAGCGAGCTTGCTCCCGAGCAGCCTTTTTCGCCGAGTTGATTATCCACAGTGAGGGGTTTCGTGCTTCGTGGGGTCGCCTTCTTTGCTTACTTTCTTGGCGAAGCAGAAATCAAAGACTTCGCGGGGGATTCCCGCACCTAAACACCGTGCCGAAGGCACTAAAAAGGCCTGTTTGTTTTTTTACTAAATAGCGGTGAAGTGTCATGGCGGGTTACAGCCGAAATGTATTTGCGTCCTAATGAGCATCAAGTGCGGCCTAACCCACCCTAAGATGATCTGGTCAGAGTCGCCTTCTTTGGCTTCGTTTCTTGGCCGTTCAAGAAAGGAAGGCCCCCGCGGTGGCTACCGCTCCAAAATCAACGTGCCGAAGGCACTAAAAAGATCTTTTTGACTTTACTTAGCTTGGATGGTGAAACCCGCCGAGCTTTGCCATTAAATGATAGGAAAACGGCGGGTAAGCACCCGCCCTGCAAAAACACATAGCAATCCCCTAAGCCACGCCCTTAAGGATAAGTAATGAATTTTTCTGCCTGGTCGATCAGAAACCCCATCCCGGCCATTATGTTATTTGTCTTACTGTCTTTAGCCGGTGTGCTGTCTTTTCAAAGCATGAAGGTGCAGGACTTCCCAGATATTGAGCTGCCGATGGTCACGGTAACGGCCATACAGCCTGGGGCTGCGCCTGCTCAGCTGGAAAGCGAAGTGGCCAGAAAGCTGGAAAACTCCGTTTCTGCCTTACAGGGGGTCAAGCACGTTTACAGCAAAATTCAAGACGGCACCGTTATGCTCACGGTGGAATTTGTACTTGAAAAACCCATCAATGAAGCCGTAGAAGACGTACGAAATGCCATCAGCGGGGTGCGTGGTGATCTGCCCAGCGATCTAAAAGACCCCATTATCGGCAAGGTAGAATTCTCCAGCGTGCCCTTTCTGGTGTTTACCGTTGCATCCGGCTCCTTAGGCGAAGAAGCCCTTTCCTGGCTGGTAGATAACAAAATCAGCAAGGAAATCCGCTCTGTTTCTGGCGTGGGCAAGTTCTCCCGAGTCGGGGGGATCAACCGGGAAATTCGCGTAGAAATCGACCCTGCAAGGCTGGCCGCACTCAACGTCAGTGCGGCCGATGTTTCCCGCAGCCTTGCACAAACTCAGCGTGATTCATCCGGCGGGCGCAGCGATTTAATTGGCAGCGAGCAGGCGATCCGCACGCTATCTACCGTGCAAAGCGCGGGTGAATTAGGCCAGATGACACTACCTCTGAACGATGGCCGCAGCATCCGCCTCGATCAGGTTGCCACCATTACCGACACCACCGCCGAGCGCCGCTCGATTGCCCTCCTTGATGGCAAGCCTGTGGTGGGTTTTGAAATCAGCCGCTCACGCGGGGCAAGTGAGATTGAAGTCGCCGCAGGCATTCACGCTGCGCTGGAAAAGATCAAAGCCGCCAACGCGGGCCTCACCATCACCGAAGCCTACAATATGGCCGAGCCGGTGCAGGAGTCCTTTGACGGATCGATGAAGCTGCTATGGGAAGGCGCCCTGCTGGCCGTGCTGGTGGTGTGGTGGTTTTTACGCGACTGGCGCGCCACTTTAGTTTCTGCCGCCGCCTTGCCGCTCTCCATCTTGCCTGCTTTTATTGGCATGGCCTACCTTGGGTTCAGCCTGAATACGGTCACGCTGCTGTCTTTGGCGCTGATTGTCGGGATTCTGGTGGATGATGCGATTGTAGAAATCGAAAATATTGTCCGCCATTTACGCATGGGCAAATCCCCCTATCAGGCCGCCATGGAAGCAGCGGATGAGATTGGCCTTGCCGTGATCGCCACGACGTTTGCCCTTGTTGCCGTATTTTTGCCCACCGCCTTTATGGCGGGCGTGCCTGGAAAATTCTTTAAGCAATTTGGCTGGACAGCCGCACTGGCGGTTATGGCATCCCTGATTGTGGCGCGTTTACTCACGCCAATGATGGCGGCTTATATCCTCAAGCCCATCACCCACGAACATAAAGAAGGCCGCATTATGCAGGCCTATTTGAAGCTGGCACACTGGTGCTTAAGGCATCGCAAGCTAACTACCCTCTTCTCACTGCTGTTTTTTATTGGCTCGCTGATGCTGGTGCCCCTGCTGCCCACCGGCTTTATTCCGCCCGATGACCGATCGCAAACGCTGGTTAAAATTGAATTACCGCCCGGTGCCACGCTGGAAGAAACCAGCAGCGTAGCCGAACGCGCCCGCCTGCTGTTAGCGGGCGAAAAATCAGTGATCCGCATCTATACCGCCATTGGCGGAGGCGGCGCAGGCGCCGATCCTTTTGCTGCGGGCATTACCGAAGTCAACAAAGCGAATCTCACCTTAACGCTGAGCGGGCGCACTGAGCGGGATAAAAAAATCATTATTGAATCCCGTTTACGAGACTTACTTAAAGATATTCCCGGTGTACGCCTGAGCGTGGGCCTTGGAGGATCAGGTGAAAAATTTCAGCTCATTTTGCTAGGTGATGATCCGGCAACCCTCGTAGCCACAGCACAAAATGTAGAGCGCGATATGCGCACCCTTCAAGGCGTAGGCGCGGTGACCTCAAGCGCCAGCCTAGTGCGCCCCGAAGTCAGCATCCGGCCGGATTTGGCTAGGGCAGCCGATTTAGGCGTCAGTATTGCCAGTATTTCGGACACCATTCGTATCTCTACGGTCGGCGATTTTGATACTCAGGTCGCCAAGCTTAATCTTCCCGAGCGGCAAATCCCCATCGTTGTGCGCCTGCCCGACAGCACGCGCAAAGATTTAGAACAAATCAAACAGCTGAAAGTACCGGGCAAAAATGGCGATGTGATGCTGGGCGAAGTCGCCAGTGTTGAGCTGTCTTCTGGCCCCAGCCAGATTGACCGCTACGACAGGGCAAGAGACGTGATCTTTGATATAGAGCTGAGCGGGCGCTCGCTTGGGGACGTGAGCGCAGAAGTCGATCAACTGCCCAGCCTGCTGCAACTGCCCAAGGGCGTAGAGCGTGCAGCCTTTGGCGATGCAGAAGAAATGAAAAAACTCTTTGCCAGCTTTGGGATTGCCATGCTCACCGGCGTGCTCTGCATTTATATGGTGCTGGTGCTGCTGTTTAAAGACTTTATGCAGCCCGTTACTATTCTGGCGGCTTTACCTTTATCCATTGGTGGTGCATTTTTGGCGCTGCTCATCGCCCAAAGCTCATTCTCCATGCCCACGCTGATTGGCCTGATTATGCTGATGGGCATCGCCACCAAAAACTCCATTTTGCTGGTGGAATACGCCATCGTCGCCCGCCGTGAAGGCATGAGCCGCTTTGACGCGCTAATGGACGCAGGCTTAAAACGCGCCCGCCCCATCGTCATGACCACCATCGCCATGGGCGCAGGCATGTTACCGATTGCACTGGGCATCGGCATCGACCCCAGCTTCAGATCGCCGATGGCCATTGCCGTGATCGGCGGCCTGATCACCTCCACCCTGCTCAGCCTCTTGGTGGTGCCTGTGGTATTTACCTTTGTGGATGATTTTGTGCAGTGGCTGGGCAGGCGGAGAAAAGCTGAACAAACTTAGAAAAGCGCTAAACCATTGGCACAACATATTTAAAAAATTAAAGCGAAGCAAATATATTTTGAGGACTTATGGCACTTAATCTTTCAACGATTCAAGCTCGATTTGACAAAAAATTTCCATCCTCGGGCATCGTGCTGAGTGACTTCACCCGTACAGACGCCCCGATCACGTTAACCTGCCCTATCCATGGGAAAATCCAAGCATCGAAAGCGTCCAATATTCTTGCCTCAAAACACCCCTGCCCCCAATGCGGCAACGCCAAGTCCGACAAGGCGGGAATTGCTCACATCAAAGGAGCGAACAGAGGCGTGCTGACTGAAGAAGGGATCAAAGGACTGCAGGCCCTGCTGGACACGGCCCCCGGCGCGGCCTGCACGATGACTGGAAAGACCTATAAGAACGACGCGGGGATGTATGTATATGAATTCGCCTGCGTTCTTCATGGCCTGCAAAGCAGAACCAAAGGGGAGACGGCGCGAGGCTGCCCCGTGTGTGGCCAAGAAAGGAAATTAGCGACGTTCAAACGACAAGGCCAAGCCGTAAAGACCATGTACGAAAACCTCCGCAACGCAGCCATCAAGTATCCGTATAGCCTTGTAGGATCCGTTAGGGCAAAGTGATACCCATCAAAACACTGCTTTCTTGATGGGTATCGTCAAAATCGCTAAGCGAGGCAAACTTAGTTCAAAAAAAACCATCCTACGAAATCATAACCAACACATCAGAACTAGGCGCTCATCTTGATTTCCCGCCACACAACTTCGTCATTCCCGCATGCCTTTGGCGGGAATCCAGCTGCGCGGCTGGATCCCCGATAAATACATTCGGGGATGACGGTTTTGTGTTGATAAATCACCAAGGACACCCCATGAAATACATCGCACTAAGAGTTCGCACCGCCATGCTGGTTCACGGCTATACCGCCGAGAACAAGGAAATCGTCGAAGAATTCCATGACGAGCCTTTCTTAGAAAAACTGATCGCGATTGAGCGAATTCAATCTGTTACCGAGAAATATCTGCTAGTCAGCTCATCGCATGGCCGGGTGATGTATTGGGAATATGAGGGCGATTTAGATTCGATCGCGCAAAGATTAAATGCGGCGGGCTTACTCATTGCCTGATCATGCTCAATCCCCCTTCCCCCTTATTCAAACACCGCGCTTAAACCTGCGTGAATTGGTGGCCGGCGACGCCGCCGCGATCTTTGCCATTCATAGTGATGCAGACGCCATGCGCTGGTTTGGCTGCGATACCATGGCGGATCTTGCTGCAGCAAGCCAGTTGATTAAGATTTTTGCAAGCTGGCGCACCATGCCCAATCCTGGCACGCGCTGGGGCATTGAATATCAGGGGCAAATTGTTGGCAGCTGCGGGCTGTTTAAATGGGATAAAAATGCTAAGCACTGCCATATCGGCTACGAGCTGGCACAAAGCCACTGGGGCATGGGCCTGATGCGCGAAGCCTTGCTGGCGATCTTGGCTTGGGGCTTTGAGCATATGGCACTTAATCGCATTCAGGCCCAAGTACATCCGCAAAACTCAGCATCCATTAAATCTCTAGAGTCGCTTGGTTTTGTGCAGGAAGGCTGCTTTAGGGAAGCAGGATTCTGGCATGGGCAGCATCATGATTTATTGCAATACGCGCTGCTCAAAAGGGATTGGTAAGCATGAGAACGCTAAGCAGCGCTGATCTTATTTTAGAACCGCAAACGGCAGCCCATGCCGATGAAATGTTTGCCACTCATAGTGATACAGATGCCATGCACAAAGAAATTGAATATCAGAAGCCGCTTACCAGTAGTTGCGAACTATTTAATTGGGATAAAAAAGGCAAGCATTTGCCTAAGCAAGTGGGCGGCTGCTTTATTGCCGGGACGCTGGTACACACGGATCAGGGGCTCAAACCCATTGAAAAAATCCGGATCGGTGATCGCGTGTTATCGCAGCCGGAAGGTGGCGGTGAGCGGGTCTACAAACAAGTTGTCAATACCTTCACTTACGACGACAAAGAAATCTGGGTCGTTAAATATACGCTTGCAGCAGAAGATCATTTGAAACGCGATCAGCCGATCCACCATTTGTATGCCACGGCGAACCATCCATTCTGGGTGGATGGCGAAGGATGGACTGCGGCTGGGGAATTAAGGGCAGATCAGCAATTGCAGTTGGCTGATGGGGGCATTGCCATCGTGCAGCAAGTGTGGCCGGTTTGGCGCACACCGGTGGCAGGTATGGGCTGGGTGCGAACCGATATTCTGGGCATTCCAGACAACGAGAGTGAAGCGCATATTGTCACTTTCGACGCAGGCAGTGATCTCTGGGCATATCCATATCGTTGTGAGCGTGACGTTGCTGTACCCTATTCCTACCCAGGAGATTTTGATTGCAAGGTTTTTGATCATAAAGCAATGCTGTCGATTATTTATGACGAAGGGGATCGCGCATTTAAATCTCGCGTTTACAATCTGGAAGTAGAAGATTGCCACACCTATTATGTTGGCGAAGAAGGCGTCTGGGTTCGCAATAAAATGACTAAGGGCTAGAGAGATTGCATGAGGGGTAGCGCATCAAAATTTGTGATGAAACAAATTGCAATATGCCTGTTAAAAAAGAATCACAAAATATAGCTCAAAACAAACCGCTAACGACCTAACAAGATAAAGCCGTCATCCCCTAGTGCTTTTATTGGGAATCCAGACGCATCACCGGATTCGCAGCAAAGGCATACGGGAATGACGATGTTTCGTTGCAGCAAATGAATAATCTGTGCAAGCAACAGCCAATCAATTAAGCATGTTAAACCCGGATACGGATGAAAACGCCATGGTCCTCAGCGTTCAGGCAAGTGGCCCGGCTTTACCCGTGCCACACCACGCTTGAGGCCATTCTTCCAAAGGCGCCGGACGGCCAAAGTGATAGCCTTGGGCGCGCTGGCAGCCTAGCTCGTACAATCTTTTAGCTTGCTCGGCGGTTTCTACGCCTTCAGCCACCAGAGGTACATCAAACCCTGCAGCTAGGCGGATAATCGCGGAAATAATGGCTTCGCTCTTATGATTATCCAAAAAGCGGCTTACAAAAGACTGATCAATTTTCAGGCAATCAAAGGCAAACTGATGCAGATAAGACATGGATGAATAGCCCGT
The DNA here is from genome assembly GCF_900451195.1 of Iodobacter fluviatilis. Taxonomy (NCBI): domain Bacteria; kingdom Pseudomonadati; phylum Pseudomonadota; class Betaproteobacteria; order Neisseriales; family Chitinibacteraceae; genus Iodobacter; species Iodobacter fluviatilis. The sequence continues at coordinate 466,492 of NZ_UGHR01000001.1, read as the reverse complement.
ACCAAAATCATCAATGGCAATGGATACACCCAGATTTCTGATCCGCCCAATCAAAGTAGCAATCACATTACTGTCTTCAATCAAAATAGATTCAGTAATTTCCAGCGTTAAGTTATGGGGTGGTAAATGATACTCAAGCAGGATGTTTTCCAGATTCTGATAAAAATCAGACTGAATCAGCTGCCGCACAGAAACATTAACATGCACATCAAAATTACTGGCCCAGCCATTTCCCAACCGTTCAGCAATCTGGCGGCATGATTCACGCAGCACCCAATTACCAATTTGTAAAATCAAACCTGATTCTTCAGCTAAGGGAATAAATACTCCGGGCGCAACCAAGCCACGCTGGCCGCTTTGCCAGCGCACTAATGCCTCTGCCCCAATGACCTGGCTGTCATTTAAACTGACAACAGGCTGAAAATATATTCTGAATTCATTTTTCTCTATGGCTGCATTTAATTCAGCAATTAAATGTATTTTTTTAGCTGATTGTTCAGCCATGCTGCCCTGAAATACTTCATAAGAAATTGGGCCTTTTTCTTTAGCCTTACTCAATGCCATACTGGCATTGCGCATATTTTCAATCAAATCGTCATGATTAAAAGGGGTGCAGACCACGCCTAAACTGGCTGTAATCAAAACCTCATCATATTGCAAATTAAATGACTGCGAAAAACTGCCTTGAAAGCTATTAATCAAATGGTCAAGGCTGGTTTGATTAAAATCGATGGGCAGGCACACCACAAATTCTGTTTCTGCCACGCGTGCAAACAATGCTTTTTCCGGCAAATACGGCTTTAGATTATTGACAATAGCGCAGAGCAATTCTTCGCCCTGCTCATAACCGATACTATCGTGAATGCTGCGGTAATTATCCAGACCGATTAAAAACAAAGCATCCCATTTCATATCTGGCGATTTTTTAACCAGCTCAAGCATTTCCTCAAGCAAGCCTTCCCTGCTCAGCAGCCCGGTAATATGATCATGGCGGATACGGTAATTTAGCTGATCAAAAGAGCAGGATAAAGCGTTCGACATTTCATCAAATGCATTGGCCAGTAATTTAGTTTCTTTAAGCTGCAGCCCGCCTGCAATTGTAGGCTGCCATTCTTGTTTTGCCAAAAGCCGGGCGGTTTGTGCTGCAAGCAAAATAGGCTTTGTAATACTGGCAATGGTTTTCCACGCCACCAGTGCAGCAAACAAACCAATAATTAATACAATAATAAAGGTAATCAGCATATCTTTTTTAAGCGTGCCTAATAAATCACGCTCCGGAATTAAAACAACAATACGCCAATTTAAACCATTACCATCCACTACCGGAGAAACACGGCCATATATTCTTTCACCATTCAGATTAAATTCAAAATCTTTCACATCTTTTTTTAATAAAAGTGGCGCACTGTTTTTTACCATCAGATTTGAGCTGTCTTTAGGTTTCAGCAGCTTGGCACTTTCCTGATTTGGCAATTTTAATAAGGGCATGCGCGGCAAAGGGTCTTCATGGGTGGAGTGAGAAATAAGCTCGTTATTTTCCCCGACAATATAAATTGCCCCGTGGCCAAGATTAGGGCTGGCCCGCAGATAGTCATCAAAATTATCCAGCTTAATATCGCTAGCCACCACACCAATAAAATGAGCCGCCCCATCATATAGCGGGCTGCTAAATGAAACAGTAATCCCCTGCACCGCATCGTAATCCTGATAAGCCGCTGTCCATGATGGTTTTTTACTTTTTCCAACAGGGGCATACCATGGCCTTGGCCTTGGATCATAATTTGCAAATTGATTTAAAATGGGATCAGACGATTGCAAGCCTTTATAAAAGTTTAAATAACCATTCGTTCTGCGGTCTTTAAGCAGCAGAGAAAATTGATTGGTTAAAATTTCCCGGCTGATTGCAATATATTCACCATGCACAGAGCCAAATGAAATCAGGCTCAGTTGTTTTTGATCGGGGAAAACCTCACCCAGAATATGGGCAAACGGCACTTCAAACTGTGATAAATCTTTATCCAGAGGCGAATACTGCTCTCTCATCAGCACGGCCACCATTCGGTTTGCCAGTGCCGGGGCGCGCAGAAAAACATTTAAATCGCTGCGCACAGCCGCTACTTCAGCCGAAATCACTTTACTGCTTAAATCTTTAAGCATTTTGGATTGATTGCGCATTTGCAAACTAATAATCGAACCAAGCGTTAATGCCAGCATAATGATAAAAGTAGCAGTAACGGCAAACTGGAGTGACACCCTTCCGCGCAGTTTCAAATTTTCTAGTCCCAAAGCATGCCTCAACTTTTTAAGAATTTCACTGCGCAGCAAAACATCATCTGCCAAGCGCTGCGCCCAGCAAGAACGAGGCCTTCGTGCCATCTTACGATCATGCACCAATGTGCAGCTGATCATTCAATTTGTTTTAGATGGCTTACAAAAAAACAAGTGTTTATTTCAATTTAAGCCGATATTTGTTGCGGCTTGTTCAGTGCAATAAACCGATTTAAATGGGGAAATACCGGATTCAGCGCCGTATATTACTAAATTCTAATGTATATGACTACAAACCCTATGCAGAAACAGCAAGCGATATGCCATCAGGCACTTTAAATCAGCAACTTATGCATAGCCATTACATTAAGATACATTCTTATCCCACACTAAATCCTAGATCTAAAATTTTGCTTCTACAACATGACTCTTATTGTTACAAGCATAAAAAAATCGTAATGAAGTTAAGGCTTCAGTACGATTTTTTTTAACGTTTGCTTAAGGATTAATACAATCAGCCACAAAATCTATTCATCATTTAAATCCACAGCAGCAATGATTAATTGAAAAAAATAAATTGACTGCCCGCTCCAGTTTCACACCGGGCGGCAGTTAAGCATGCTTAAAAGCCCGCGCAAGGATCAGTCCTGTTTGCTGGGGCAATCAGCTGCTCCTGATCAAAAGCCCCCTGCTGACTACTTTCAACAAAGCCCACAGACAGTGTGTTGGGCAACCAAACCGGTACACCCATATCACGGCGCACATGGCCATTGCCCGCCAACAGCACCACGCCCCGCGCCTGATAAGGCTTCATCACTTTGGCCATCACGGCATCGCGGGCAATTTGCGCCAGCGCCATGCCATCGAGTAAGTTTTCTGGTAGCTTATTGCAATGCCCCACGCGCACTTCTTCACGCTGTGCTGCCAGCAAACCATCAGGTAACTGAGTTAGGCCCAACGCTTTGGCATCTGGCAGCGAAGAAAGGCCGGATTTCACCACTTTGCCTGCATCCTGGCGGGATAAATTAGCCGCAATAATCGGTAAATCGTAACGCATGGCCATTGCGATCACAGGGCGGTAAAGTGGCCAATCCCAGCGCTTGCCACCCATTTTTTGAATTAAATAATCAGGATTATCCGGCTGCTCCAGACGCGCCTGATCCAAATCTGCTTGGCTCTCCACATCAAACTGCTCCATGGCAATCGCCGGGCGCCAGCCTGCCTGCACCGCTTTTTCTAAAGCCTGAAAACGAGCCTGATGCCCGAGGGCGTTATCGTGCACTTCGCCCATCAAGACATAAGATTTACCCGCAAAAGGGGCGCTAGCAGGGCTGCTGGCACAGGCGCTTAAAACAAGTGCTGCACAAAGGGCAGGGAGGATTTTTTATACATGTGTGCCTTAGCAAATGAATGGTGGTGACAAATCTGTGAATCTCTTAGGGCGGGTGAAACCCGTCTAGTTTGGGCATGAAATACCAGGGAAAACGGCGGACTACACCCCATATGCGCAAACCATTTTGCTTTTACATTAGCAAACAACGAAAAACCATAACCACGCTCTTTGCATAGGGCTTTAAAGTCCCCTTGAAACACGCCGTAGCGAGGAACAAGCGGGGCGGGGTTTCGGCCAGGGAGCGAGGCAGCGAGCCAATCCCGCCTGCCGCCGACCCGATTGTCCGCAGCGAAGGGGTTCTCGTGTTTCGTGGGGCGGCCTTCTTTGGCTTCGTTTCTTGGCCGTTCAAGAAAGGAAGGCCCCCGCGGTGGCCAACCGCTCCAAAATCAACGTGCCGAAGGCACTAAAATGGTCTTTTTTATTTTGGTTTGCACACATGGGGTTACACCCGCCCTAAGATTCATGCTTATAAATGAGCGGCAGCTGGGCTGTGCCCAGCCTTCAAGTGTTAAGTAGAATCAAGCAGGATCTGCCGGCCCCAGAATGGTCCACGCTTTATAGAGGCGCTCATCCTCGGCAAAGATTTCTAGCATGGCACTGGCAACGTCTGCTCTGGGCAAATAATTGCCCGCATCATCGCGCCCTGCCAGCACTCGATACTGGCCGGTGGCGGGCTGATGACTCAGGCCTGCAGGCCTTGCAATCATCCAAGTTAAAGCGCTTTGCTCTAAGCGCTGTTCGGCCTGATTTTTAGCTTTAATTGCCTCGCCCAACATACGCTGAGCCCCTTCCGCTAATGAATCCCATTGATCGCCACAGCCCAAAGACGTGCCTAGTAAAAACCTTGCCTGAGGTGCAGCCACTTCTATAGCCTCGATCACATTTAAATTGCCTAGGGCATCAATCCGCTGCCCTGCTGCATTTTTACCGCCCAAAACACTGATCACCCGTTTTGCGCCAGCCTGTTGAATGGCGGCGATGCAGTCATCTAGGCTGAAAGCATCCCCCCTAATCAAGGTCATACCCAGCTCGCTTAAAGCGGCAGTATCGCTATCCGGCCTGACCATGGCGGCCGCCTTTTCACCGCGCAGCACACTGGCCCTGGCAAGGCATAATCCTAGCCCGCGGCTGGCGCCAAAAATCAATACATCGTGTATCACTTGAATGGCCTTTCAAAATTGTAAATAACAATCATCATCATTTAAACATTACAGCATTCCCTCCTCCTCTAGTAGCCCAAATAATGCGCATCATGCTTTTTAGACAGCCGCGACTTCAAAAAACCGATGCAGTGCTTCAAGCTGGCTGGCTGAGATTTCTCCTTTGCTATCCCTGCCTAAAAACACCTTAAACATCACGCCCCCCTCGTGATTGGTAAACAGCACAGAGGCTGTATCGCGGCCCATAAAGGGGCGCTCTATTACGTAAATTGCAGCGCAATTGCCCACCCTTAAATGCCCGTGCAAGCCGGTTGGCCCAGGCAAATTAAAAAACCCGTGGCTGAACTCCCCCGCAGGAATCGGCCCGGTGAATTCCATAATCACATCGCTGCTGTGCATAATCACCGTCACATCGCCCCAGTTGGCCATGTCCAGTAATAACTCAGCCATTTTTTCACCGGCAAGGCGCTGCCACATTGCAGCAGGCAGGCATTCAATCACCTCATTCATAGGCAGTGCAGCAGAGGCGGCTAAGCCTTCCAGCACCACGCCGGGATTTTTGCTAAGACGTTCACGTAAGGATTGGGTGTTGTTCATAGTTTGTTCCAAAAGTTAAATAAAAATGGCAAAAGCATTCAGTCAGGCCAATGCCAATGCCATGCGATGTAAATTGTGTAAGACGAGTTTCACCTGATATGTATTAAGCAAAGTCAAAAAGACCTTTTTAGTGCCTTCGGCACGTTGGTTTTGGAGCGGTTAGCCACCGCAGGGGCCTTCCTTTCTTGAACGGCCAAGAAACGAAGCCAAAGAAGGCCGCCCCACGAAACACGAAGGCCCCTACGCTGCGGACAATCGAGTCGGCGGCAGGCGGGATTGGCTCGCTGCCTCGCTCCCTGGCCGAAACCCCGCCCCGTTTGTTCCTCGCTCCGGCGTGTTTCAAGGGGACTTTAAAAAGCCCTATGCAAAGAGCGCGGCCATTACATTTTTTTGTTGTTTGCTGAAATTAAAACAAATTCAAAAAAATACTTTTAAATTGATATTTTCCTCCGTGAAACTCCATGTTCTCTGTGGTTCAGGATTTGGGTTTTACAACAGAGTAATCCACCAAAGCCCGCGCCATGCTTGGCCCCCAGAAACGGGCCAGTGGGGCGATGTGCCATAGTGAATTTTGCAGCGGCGTAATCAAGCCCTGCTGTTGCCAGCTTTGCAGCAGGGGCAGGCAGGCGACGGGTAAAAGAGATGCATCGATCTGGCCAATTTCGATGCTGCCTTGCAAAGCCGCAACCCAGTGCTGGCTTGGGTCTGAGCGGGAGACACGGGCGATTGCGGGCGATGCGGCATCCAGATAGCGCTCTAAATCAGACTCAATGGAATAGGCATAGCCTGCATGGCTACCGCCCCCGCCCGAGCCAAAAGCCAAGCAGCTATGGCCTGATTTAATCGCTAAGTTATAGCGATTACGCTCTCGCCCTTGGCCCGAGCCAAAATGGCTGTTTGAGAGCTGTTGCCAACCCGCTGCGGCAAAGCGATCCAGCGCCATTTGGTAAAAACCCAGCTGCGTGGGCAAGCCACTCATCGGTGGGAACACGCCTTTCTCCAGCATGCGCTGAATGGGTAGGCCGGGAAACAAATTAAAGGCATAAACATCAATGCCATCTAAGCCCAAGCCCAGCGCCACATCCAGATCATTCGCCCAGATGGCTGCATCTTGCCCAGGCAGGCCAAACATCAGATCGGCCACGACTACGGCTTCTTGCCCGGCAGCCAGTGCAGCCAAATAGGCGGCCGCCTCTTCTCCACCATGCTTGCGGCCTAAACGGCGGCGCAGCGGGGTATGAAAAGTTTGCACGCCTATCGAAAAACGATTCGCCCCTGCCGCAAGGCAAGCGTCGATTTTGGCGCGATCAAAATGCGAAATGCGCCCTTCTACGGTGATTTCGCAATCATCAGTCAGCGGCAAATACTGCTGCAAGGCACGCAGCAAGCGCGCCAGATCCGGCCCGGATAGTGCTGTAGGTGTTCCGCCGCCCAGATACACGGCAGCAATCGAGCCACCCGACACTCTGCTGGCTGCAGCATGCTGCAAATCTGCAATCACCCGGTTTACATAGGGAGTGCCATGCTCTTCTTTCCATGCGTTTTTATAAAAACCACAAAATACGCAACGATTAGCGCAAAAAGGAATATGCACATAGGCCAAAGAATTCGCAGGCAAAGGGGTTTGATTCATCTCTTGCCATGCAAGAGGCCATGCTTCGGCATCCAGCGCTTGCTGCCCCCAGAAAGGCATTAAGGCCCGGCGCTGACTAAAGGCAGTGGCAATAGCTTGGGTTTTATTGGGTTCTGAAATAAGGGTTTGCAATGGGTTTGCCTTTTATTTTATCGATAATGATTATCGTTAACACAAAAAAAGAAGGCCAGCCCAACTTACTCATATGATGATTTACATCAAGATTAAGACCATTTAAATATTCTGCCTGCAGTAAAAAAGTGCCTAAAAACGGCCATGATTCATTTAAAAACGCTAAACCAGCAGCCACAACCACCTATTTAACTAATTGAAAAATATAGAATAAACCGCCAACAGGCCACGCAAGACAAACGAGGTATCAACAGCTTGCCTCGCCATGATCTGAACCCTTTTTACCCGTTTTAAAACCCCTCCTATATTTTTACAAGAAGTGAAAGCATCTTACACATGGCTATTTTAGGTAAAATTCCATTGATAATGAGAATGACTATTGTTACGATAGTTGTGCTTATTGCATGCCCTATTCAGTACGCATCGCAATTTCAAACCGCAGCCTTCAGCAACACTTCGCGCCCATGGTCTACGCCGCCAGTGATGACTTCAATCGCAGGCATTTATCAGGAATCAGTATGCAACGCCGCACTCACGCTATCGCGCTCACTCTTTTAGCCGCCACCTTGCAAAGCGCATTCGCAAACAGTAGTAATTCTGCCCCCGCCGCTCAGTTAGAGCCTGTGGTGGTCACCGCAACGCGTACCGATAAAAAACTCGATGAATTGCCGCCATCGGTCAGCAGCACCGATCGCTCCGAATTGGATCGCAGCTTTATCAAGAATTACCGCGATTTAGCCAGCGAGGAGCCAGGCATTAATATCAGCCGCAATGGCCGCTACGGTTTATCCAGCGTGAATGTGCGTGGCTTAGAGGGCAACCGGGTGCTGATGCTGGTGGATGGCATACGCCTGCCCGATGCTTTTTCTTTTGGGGCCTATCTGAATAGTGGCCGCGATCAGGTTGATTTCAGCCAGCTCAGCGCCATCGAAGTGGCACGTGGCCCTTCATCTACGCTGTATGGCTCAGATGCTTTGGGCGGAGTGGTTGGGCTGCGTACCACGTCCCCCAGCGACATGCTGCGTGGCCGAGGCCATTTTGCGGGCCAGGTTAAATCAGATTACGACAGCAGCGATCAGGGACTGAGCGTACAAGCCGCCGTGGCCGGTGCATTTAATCAGGATACTTTCTGGCTGCTGCAAGCAGCTCAGCGCAAAGGCCATGAGTATGAAACCCAGGGCACAGTTGATAGCCAGGATTACCGCCGCACCACGGCTAATCCGCAAGACACCAATAAACGCAGCGTATTGGCAAAGGTAGAGCACTACTTTGAAAACGGCCACAAGCTAGCCATGGCAGCAGAAAACTATCGCAGCGAAGTAGATACCACGGTTTACACCGATATTGGCGCCCCCATGACGCCGTCGATTACTGGCAGCCAGGCCAATGATATCCAGACCCGCAGCCGCGTATCGCTGGATTACAGCTATACCGCAGCGTCGCAAGGATTGATCGACGCGGCCCAAGCCAAGCTGTATTACCAAACCCAGAATAATGAGCAAACCTCCACACAACAGCGGCGCAATGTAGCCAGCTGGCAGCGCTTATCTATTTATGATCAGGATATGGTGGGCATCTCAGGCTTAATCGAAAAACGCATCGCAGGCCCAATCAGCCAACATTGGACCCTTGGCGGTGAGTGGCTACAAAATGATTTAGCCGCCCTGCGCACCGGCACCATCGCCCCTGTGCGTGATGTCCCTAAAACCCAAACCACCCAATGGGGTATTTACGCCCAAAATGAGATGGGCTGGGATGAAGGCCGCTTTACGCTGACCCCGGCACTGCGCTATGACGCCTTTAAACTGCGCCCTAAGCTTGACGCAGAATTTATCAGCCAGGGTGGCAAGGCCGTTGCGCTGGATGACGCCAAGGTATCGCCTAAGCTGGCCGCCAGCTGGAAAATCGCCGAGCAAATCACCCTGTTTGGCCAATATAGCGAAGGCTTTCGTGCCCCAAGTGCAATGGAGCTGAACAGCAGTTATGTATCGCCCATGGGCTATGCCGCCATTGCTAATCCTGATTTAAAACCGGAAACCAGCCGTGGTGTAGAGCTGGGCGCACGCTTAGGCAACAGCACAGTGGGCGGCAGTTTCACGGCTTTTGATAATCGCTACAAAGATTTTATCGAACAAGTCAGCATTTCCTGCCCCGGCAACCCACTATGCGTACCCGGTACCAATATCACCTTCCAAAGTCAAAACCAAAGCCGTGTCCGTATCTACGGAGCAGAAAGCCGTGCCCACTGGCAGATCAATAAAGACTGGCGTACATGGGGCAATATGGCCTGGACGGTTGGCCGTAATGAAGATACTGACGAATCACTCGACAGCGTTGCACCATTAAAAGCAGTGTTTGGCCTTGAATACAGCAAGGAGCAATGGGGCGGCAACGCGCTGCTCACCGCCGCCAGCGCCAAAACCCGAGTATCCAAGGATAGCTATTTCAAATCACCCGGCTATGGCACCGTCGATTTAGCCCTCTGGTGGACCCCCATCAAGGATCTAAAACTATCCGGCGGCGTATTTAATATTGCCGATCAAAAATACTGGATAGACAGCGATGTGCGCTTTTTAGCCGCCAACAGCAGCACGCTGGACCGCTACAGCCAACCGGGCCGCAATGTGCGGGTGTCGGCAGATTGGCGGTTTTAAAAGCTAGCGTATGTTGTTCAGGAAAACCCAAACCTTGAAACACGGAGGCCACAGAGAACACGAAGTTTCAAGGAGAAAAACAGGCTTTGAATTAAGACATTTTCCATTGTGTTTTAAGTATTTCTGAAGCCTAAATAATCTGGCGTTTCATCACGGCTAGTTGCACGGGGCTTAAATCTCAATCCTGTCAACTTAACAAGATTGGGTTTGATTTTTATAGGGTGTGCAAGTCGTTTTTCTTGCGCACCGATTTCGGTGCAGAGCGACTACGTCGTTGTGCACCCTATAAAAACTTAGCTCCTGAGTTGTTTTTCTCTGTGCTCTTTGTAATCAACTTGCCGAAGACACTTAAAAAATCTTTTTGACTTTAGTTAGAGCACCTAAGGTGCCCCCGCCCAAAGCCATATCAACCGATCAATAAGGACACACCATGCACGCACTCTCTACCCAGGAACGCAACGCTGTACTGAAAGCCAACTACGAAGCGCTGGCTGCGGCCGAGCCTAAACTTCGCGCCCGTGATCGCGCGGCCCGCCTGCAAGTATCTGAAGCCGAGCTGGTTGCGGCGCAATGCGGCGTAGAAGCAATTGCCCTCACCGGCACACCACAGGAGATTTTTATCCAGCTGCAAAACTTAGGCGAAGTGATGGTGCTCAGCCGCAATGACTGGTGTGTGCACGAGCGCCATGGCCGCTATGAGGAAATCCACGCAACAGGCCTAGTAGGCATGGTGCTGGGTAAAGATATCGACCTGCGGATGTTTTTTAGCTACTGGAAACATGCTTTTGCCGTGAATGAAAACGGCCGCCGCAGCGTGCAGTTTTTTGATGGCGCTGGAGAGGCCGTTCATAAAGTTTACTTAACTGAAAAAAGCGATGCTGCCGGCTACGATGCCTGTGTCAGCCAGTTTGCCGCAGCTGAAATCCCAGCCATGCAAATTGAGGCTTACCCCATCGACACCAGCCGTGGCGATTGCCAGGATAACGCAGCCTTGCGCGAGCACTGGCTTAGCCTGACCGATACCCACGGCTTTTTCCCTATGCTGGGCAAGCATAAAGTCACCCGCCTAGCCGCCTTAAAAGCAGCAGGGGATGATCTGGCACAACGCGTGGCGATTGATGCCACAGAAATCATGCTGCAGCGCGCTGCTACCGAAAAACTGCCGATTATGTGCTTTGTCAGCAACCGTGGCATGGTTCAAATCCACTCTGGCCCGGTAGAAAAATTATTACGCACCGGCCCTTGGTTCAATATTCTGGACCCGATGTTTAATCTGCACCTCAACACCACCGCCATCAGCGAATGCTGGGTGGTGAATAAGCCAACCAGCGACGGCTGGGTGACCTCACTTGAGGTTTACACCGAAGGTGGTGAGCTGATTGTGCAATTCTTTGGCGTAAGAAAACCAGGCGTGCCTGAGTTGCCAGAATGGCGCAAGCTGATGTGCGATCTTTGTAGCACCCCTTTGGCAGGCTGATCCCATGAAAAAATGGCTTATCACGTCTGTTTTACTGACGCTGCTTCAACCTGCACTGGCCGCTGCCCCAAAGAAAATCGTGACCTTAGGCGGCCCCATCACAGAGATCGTTTACGCACTGGACGCTGAAGCGCGGCTGGTAGCGGTGGATCAATCCAGCGTTTACCCGCCTGCAGCCAATAAATTGCCCAAGGTAGGTTACTACCGCGCTTTTTCGGTGGAAGGCGTGCTGTCGCAAAAGCCTGACTTGATTCTGGCCTCTGATCAGGCTGGCCCGCCGGAAGCGTTGGCAAAGCTACAACGCACCGGGGTGCCTGTGATTGTGCTGCCAAGCGCGCCTAATTTGGCCGCACTGGAAAAACGCATCACCGGCATCGCCAGCGCTTTACACGAGGAAGAAAAAGGCAAGAGCATCGTGGCCAAGCTAAAGCGTGATGTCATTGCAGCCCCGGCCAGCAACACCCGCGCCCTGCTCCTGATCAGCCGCAGTGGCAGCCCCGAAGGCGCTGGCAATGAAACCACTGCCGACGCCATCTTGAAATTAGCCGGTTTAAACAATGTACTGGCCAAACAACAGGGCTACAAACCGCTGTCCATGGAAAGCATCGCCGCGCTGCAGCCGGATGTCATTGTGCTGTCGGGAATGTCAGTCCAAAACCTTGGCGGCCTAGAAAAAGTACTCGCCATGCCAGGACTGGCTCAGACCCCTGCGGCCAAAAACAAGAAAATTGTAGTGATGGATGACCTGCTGCTGCTCGGCTTTGGTGTACGTCTGCCAGAAGCGTTGCAACAGTTAAAGCAGGTGTCCAAGTAGGAGAACCTCATAGGTGCCAAGCAAACAGCGAGGAATGCAATAAACGCGCTGTTTGCATGGGGCTTAAATCCTCCCCTTGAAGCCGCTACACGAGGAACAAGCGGGGCGGGGTTTCTTTGATCCTGTTTGAGCGAGCGAAGTAAGTCCCGCAGCCGCCGACTCGATTGTCCGCAGCGCAGGGGTCTTCGTGTTTTTGGTGTTGTCGCTTTGGTTCTTTTCTTGGCGAAGAAAAGAACGCCCCTGCGGTGGCTACCGCTCCAAAATCAACGTGCCGAAGGCACTCATCTTTTTCCCCTTGTACCAGGATTGATCATGACCGCAATAAGCCAGCCCCGCACAACCTTGCCGCAGTTTTCAAACTGGCTGCTGTGGGCCTTAGGCGGCTTGCTTATTTTGCTGATGATGATTTCAGCCAGCAGTGGCGCTGTTGCCATTCCGCTTAGCGAGTTACCGCAGTTAATCTTCAACCCCCGATTTGAAATCGGCACCGAGCAGCAGCTCTGGCAAAGCGTTTTGCTGGATATGCGCCTGCCGCGCGTTGTATTTAGCGCACTGGCCGGGGCGGTATTGGCGCTCACTGGCGCAGCCATGCAAGCTTTATTCAGAAACCCGCTGGCCGAGCCTGGCCTGTTGGGCATTACCTCAGGCGCATCCTTAGGGGCAGTCACGGCCATTTTATTTGGTGGGGGCAGCTTAATGGTGCTGGCCCCGGCGGCCTTTCTTGGCAGCCTGATTGCCACGGCGCTGGCTTATCACTTGGGCAAACATTATCAGGGCATTGCCGGGCTGCTGCTGGCGGGGATTGCCATCAATGCCATCTGCTTCAGCCTGATCGGGCTGATGACCTATATGGCAGATGATCAACAGCTGCGCAGCCTGACCTTCTGGAGCATGGGCAGTCTGGCAGGTGGCACATGGTCTTTGCTTAGCGTGCTAAGCCCTGTCCTGCTGATGATTTCGGCGCTGATTCTGCGCCACTGGCGCGCCATGAATGCACTGCTCTTAGGTGAGCGCGAAGCACAGCATTTAGGCTTTCCCATGAAGGCCATCCGTCGCAAGTTAGTCTTGCTCACCGCACTATTAATTGGCCCGCTGGTGGCAGCAACCGGCGGAATAGGCTTTGTAGGGCTGGTCGTACCACATTTAGTCAGAATGGTGCTGGGTGCTGATCATCGGCGTTTATTGCCCGCATCGATGCTGGCCGGTGCCATTGCCCTTGTCGCCGCCGACTGCCTAGCCCGCCTTGTGGCACAACCCGCCGAGCTGCCAATTGGCATCGTCACCAGCCTGATCGGTGGGCCGTTCTTTCTTTGGTTGCTGATTTCGCGGAAATAAACCGTACGGGCGATGACTCTTGGTATGCACATAAAACCTAAATTCTGAACGACAGAGGGCACAGAATGACACGGAGGATACCAAGAAAAATGATCCGTTTTTTATGCCTTTTGTGTTTTAGCGAACATCTGCTTTAGCGCTCTGTGACATGACCCCTTTTAAAGAGCAGACGCGATCAGCAGAAGTGGCTTCAGCCGCAAATGCCCTCTTACCCGTGTGGAAAAACAAATGCCCAGCTTATTAAACACTCAGAATCTTTACTTTAAACGCGGCAAGCAGCTGATTTTGAATGATGTTTCTCTGACGCTGCGTGCCGGTGAAGTCACGGCCATTCTGGGTGCCAATGGTGCAGGCAAGTCCACGCTGCTGTCGCTGCTGTCTGGCGAGATCAAGGCCGATCAGGGTGCTATCTGCTTAAAAGGGGAAAATATCGCTGATATGCCAGCGGCAAAACTCGCCCGTCAGCGTGCTGTGCTGCCGCAAAACCCGAATCTCACTTTCGATCTTGGGGTCGAAGAAGTCATTGCCATGGGGGCTTACCCCTTTGCAGAGCTGTCACCCCATACCGTGTACAACTTAAGCTTAAAGGTTTTACAACTCGCCGATATCAGCCATCTGGCCCAGCGCCGTTACACCCAGCTATCCGGTGGTGAGCAACAACGCGTGCAATTTGCCCGCGTGCTGCTGCAAATCCTCGCGAATCCAGGCCAGCCACGGTATTTGCTGCTAGATGAGCCCACCGCCAGCCTAGACCCACGCCATCAGCACGATTTACTTGCCGTAGTCAGCCGCCTGGCGCAGAGCGAAAATATCGCCGTAGCCGTCGTCCTGCACGACGTAAACCTCGCCGCCCGCTGGTGCAACCATTTGCTGCTGCTTAAAAACGGCAGCACCGTCGCCTGCGGCACACCCAAGGAAGTTCTCACCCCCAGCCTGCTCAGCACCGCCTACGGCATTGCATCCACCGTCATCCCGCATCCTAAGCATGAGGAGCGGTGTTTGGTGTTGTTTGAATAAGGGATGAAGCGCAGTACCCCCAAAAGCTTGAACCACGAAGAACACAAATTTTCCATCACAGAAACATAGTGATCCGTAAATCAAAAATAAACTTTCAATAAAAAAAGCCGAATTGCTTCGGCTTTTTTTTGCGCCCTACCCTGCCTACTTCCCATACATAGGCGAATAATTCACCGGCAGCCATTCATAGCCCTTATCCGCTTTCCGTAAATGCCCAAGCCCCGGAAAAGAAAGGTGAGCAGAGCCGATTAAATAGCCCTGTTTAGCCGCTTCGGCATAAGCTTTTTTACGCTCTATAGCAGCAGCCTTACTGTCAGTATCAAATTGAATCGTTACACTGGGCTGAGCAAATTGCACAGCAGCAACGTGCATTAAATCGCCCCACAGCACCAGCGTTTGTCCCTTACTTTCTACCTTATAAATACTATGCCCGGCGGTATGACCATGCGCTGCCACCGCTTTAACGCCGGGAATTAAATCTGTATCACCATTAAACGTCTTCAGCTTTCCCGCTTTGATATAGGGATTCACCGAAGCCATTGCGCCTTGAAAATATATTTTGGCGTCTGCAGGTGCAGCATCCATATTGGCCTGGCTCAGCCAGAAATCCACATCACGCTGATCCAGCCGCAATATGGCATTTGGAAAAGCCAGCTCTCCGCCTGCCATCAGCCCGCCCATATGATCGCCATGCAAATGGGTGATATAGACTTCATCAATTTGCTCAGGTGAATAACCCGCGGCCTTCAAACTTTCACCAAAATGCCCCAGCGTTGGGCCAAATAAACCCGCTGCGCCGGTATCCACCAACACCAGTTTCTCACCGGTGTTAATTAAATACGCATTCACGGAGGTTTCTAAAGGGCTGGATAAAAAATATTTGGCCAAAGTTTTTTCAACTTTAGTCTTGCTGGTATTCGTAAGAATATTGCTCACCGGCAGTGAAACGGTGCCATCTGATAAAGCCGTTATTTCAAAATCACCCAGCATCACCCGATAAAACCCTGGTGCCGAAGTTTTTACCACAGGCGCTGCCGCCCCGGCCTGAAACGTAGTTAAAACCATTGCACCTAACAGCAAACGTTGAAACGAATTCATCGCTTTCTCCTGTAATGAATCAATGAAATAACAGCGCTTAAAAAAAGGGCGAGACTGGCTCACCCTTTTTATTTCACAACTCACACAATCCTAACATTAATTTGCAGCTAATCTGGCTCTGATCTCAGCAAGGCTGGCTTCATTTAGGATTTTCCCGTTTTCAAATACGGGGATAAACTCGCAGTTATAAACATCGCTCCAGCTGGCCTGATCTTTTAAATAAAACTCGCCCTGTTGGTTTTTATATACAGCCACCAAGCCTTTGGCCGAATTTTTTGTGCCATCACCGGTTTTGGGCGCTTTAAATATTTCTTTATCGGCCCCAGCAATTTTTGCAAACGTCGCTTTTACCGCAAAGCCATCCGTATCACGAGTGACATACTGATAGGTATAGCTGCCAATACCAAACACCACATTGGTCGAAGCAAAGCCTTTGGCTTTTAAACCTGCACAAATCGCTTCGGCAATTTCAATGGTAATAGAATCGCCATAAATCAAACCCACATGCGGATCAAGTTGTTTATAGCCTTTACTGCTTTCAGTACCACCAAATACTTCCCATAGGCATTCAATTGCACCTTTATATTCAGGGCTACCTGGCTGTGCCGTGGCATCACCACAAATCATTTTTACGGGTGATCCGGTATCAGGCCTGAATACGACTTTACCATTACGAGCCATAATTTTATCTTTCAGCTGCACGGTAAAATCAGTCATCACCTGCCAGAAATCCCATGAATCAGAAACAATACTCACAATTCCGGCAGGGTAAATATCTTCAACTAAACGGCGGAATGTTTCTAATTCATTCTCCATTCCTCCTGCACACATCACCGAATGCTCAGTAGCTGCCACACTGCCACCCACCAATTCCTTATCGCTATCGGCTAGGTAATAATCTTCCAGAAAATCAATGGCCGGAATGGTATCCGTGCCGGTAAAACTTAGTAAATGGGCTGCACCACTCATTGCTGCGGCCTCTGCACCAAACATCCCTCTGAAGCTGAAATCATGGCCTTGCCAGTTTACAAAATCAGTACTGCCATCGGTTTCCAAGGCATATCGGGTGAGAATTTTTTTATACTCGTGCGCCGTTGTCGCGCTGGTACACATTCCCCAAACATTGGTCGAAAGAATCGTTTCTAGATAATTAGTCAGCCAGAAAAAACGCTCATCTGTATTAAAAATCACTAGGCAAGGCACACGCAACGGGTAAACCGATCCTTCTGGCAGAGCCATAATTTTAATCGGCAGATAACCCAGATCGTGCAAATCTGCAATATGCTGAGTACCCACATTATTCGGACCCAGATAATTATTAATACGGCGCTCAAAACGGCTGATAACGGCTTCTTTAGGCTGTTGAAAAAAATCAGCATTCCAGCGCTTAATCAGAAAATCTTTAATAAAATACTGCAGACCAAAAAATACCATTTTGTCGGTATATGTTCTGCGCGTAGTTCTGGCGGTTAAGTTGCTAAATACAATTTCAGTCTGATCAGGATATTGTCTGCGATGGTCTACTTTATAGCCATCAATCGCAGTAACTGGATTTAAGTTCATTTTGATTCTCCTTGAAGCGGCATAAAGGACCAAATATCTTTTACGGTAATATAATCAGTACTAATCATATTTTTCAGGCTATTGCTTGTAAAGACAGCATCAATACCACTGGCGCGCAGATCGCCCTCGTTTGCCACGCCTTCATAATGCGAAACAATTAAAATAATCCTGCCACTATTTTTAGCTTTTAGTTTTTTAGCTAATTCCATAAAAGTGCGGCCACCAGCACAGATATCATCAATAATAACGCAGGTTTTTCCGCCCAGATCATCACAATACACTTCGGTATCAATAATCCTGCCATTACTGACATCACGCACTTTATCTGCCCTGATCACTTCCAGCCCACCCAACTGAACGGATAATTCAAATATTTTTTTATTTGATCCAGCATCGGGCGAGATTAATACCATTTCTTCTGCTATTTCAGCAAGCACCTGTTTAATCAGCTGATGATTTTTTACCACCCGGGCCTTATTCAATACCGCCGCTGTTACATCACTATGCGGGTCAAATATAAATACCCGATTAAAATTTTGCTGATTAATCATATCCGCATACACTTTTACAGAAAGTGCTTCTCCCTGATTGCACACCCTGTCTTGCCTTGCGCCGGGGAAATAAGGGATATAAAGATCAATCACTTCTGCGCCATGCCGCTTTAAAGCATCCGTTAATAAGAGCAGCTGAATAATGGATTGATCACCTGAATAGCGAAACATAATTTCAGCATGGCGGCTGATCGGAGATAATATTTGAAAATGACTTTCACCTGCGCCAAATTGAAACTGCTTATATTCTGCCCCCATGTTTTCTGTGCGGGGTAAATAAAAACGACTGGAACATCCATCCATCATGATCACCCAATAAGGCTGCAACTGGTTAAAAGACTGTACTGAAAATATGATTTAAATGCTGAAGCAGTGATAAGCATGTTAGTGTCTCTGTGACACTATGTCAATCACTACGACGTAAAAATCCGTCAAAACAAGCTAAGGTATATGCTTTATAATGTCCCAGAGACACAAGTTAGGCATCTGAATGAGTACAGAATATACAAATCCATTGTTCACCGTTGACAGCGTGCTGTTTACGGTAAAAAACGGGCAGCTGATGGTGCTGCTGGTAAAACGCGCCCAGGCGCCCTTTACAGGTGCTTGGGCCCTACCTGGCGGCTTTATTGACGTAGAGCAGGATACCAATACCGATGCCACGGCAAGCCGTAAGCTGGAAGCCAAAACCGGTTTAAAACCCGCTTATCTGGAACAATTGCAAGTCATATCAGGGCCAGATAGGGACCCGCGTGGCTTTAGTGTCACCCTTGCCTACTTTGCGCTCGTGGCCTGCCAGGATGTCAGCCCCCAAATCAGCAGCGTAGAATCTGCCAGCTGGATTGCGGTGAGTGATCTGGAAAAAACAAACCTGGCTTTTGATCATCTGCAAATTATTCAAATGGCAAAGCAGCGCTTGCAGCAAAAAACGCTCTACTCAATGACGCCCATATTTTGCCTGCCCGCGCAATTTACCATTGCCCAGTTAAAAACGGTCATTGAAGCCATTATTGAAAAACCCATACAAAGAAAAAGCCTGATGCGCCGGATCGAAGCATCCCGCATCTTTGAAATCAGAGAAGAAAAAGTCTCATCAGGCGGGCGCATGGCCCAGCTTTACACGCTTAAGCCGGGGGCTGATTTGGTGAATTTTGAGCGGAATTTAAGCCTATAGTGCGGCAAAAGAGGAACACTTGTTAAGAAAAAGCCCGGCAAGATCCGGGCTTTGGTTTTTTACAAGCAGAGGCACCAACACTATTCAATATTCTGAATTTGCTCACGCATCTGCTCAATCAATACTTTAAGCTCAATCGAGGCGCGGCTGGTTTCGGCGCTGACTGATTTGGATCCAAGGGTATTGGCTTCACGGTTAAGCTCTTGCATCAGAAAATCGAGGCGCTTACCCACTGAGCCGCCTTTTTCCAGAATGCGACGAATTTCGCTGAAATGTGCATTCAGACGTGAAAGCTCTTCGTCGATATCAATTTTTTGCGCAAAGATCACAATTTCTTGGCGCACTCTATCGTCGTCCATCGTACCCAGTGCATCTAAAAAGCGCGCTTTCATGCGGGCTTCGTAAGAGGCGGCCAGCTGCGGAATCAGCGGGGTTACTTCATTCACAATGGTTTGCATTCCCGCAACACGCTCTAAAAGATGCGCTTTGAGCTTTTCACCCTCACGGCCACGGCTGGCGCTAAAATCAAGGAGTGCTTCGTCCAGCACTTCAAGACAGGCTGTGCCCAGTGATTCTGGTGCGGCAACTTGCGCAGATAAAACACCCGGCCAGCGTAAAAGCTCGCCAAGCTGCAGCTCGGAAGCGAGGGGAGCAATTTTTTTTGCGACTGCAGCGGCGGCTAAAAGCTGCTGTAATAGTTCTGTATTCAGCTGTAAAGCGGCCTCTCCACCGGCACGCGCGTTCCAGTTTACCCGGCACTCTACTTTGCCACGGGCTAGTTTTGCAGATACACGCTCACGAATCCCGCCTTCAAACGGGCGGATTTCTTCCGGAGTTCTGAGAGTAAGGTCTAAAAAACGGTGATTAACCGAACGCAGCTCAATACTTAAGGTGCCGCCTGTCAATTCACGTTGAATTGAGGCAAAACCAGTCATACTTAAAATCATTAGAGCTCCTTTATGGGATTTGCTTTACATTCCATCAAGCTGAAATCAAAATTAACAGATACACAAGTATAACGAAAAGACACGCATGGCAACCCCAAGCAATCAACCGCTCGCACGCGGCTATCAACTTCAGAACTACACGATCGCTAAACTGCTGTCCGCAGGAGGCTTTAGCATTGTGTATCTGGCGCATGATGAAAAAGATTATCCAGTCGCCATTAAGGAGTATTTGCCCAATTCTTTAGCCCTCCGAACAGAGGGTGAACTGGTGCAAGCACGCAGCGAAGACAGTATTGCCTTGTTTCGTCACGGCTTAAAATGTTTTTTTGAAGAAGGTAAAACTTTAGCCCATATTCAGCACCCAAATATTATCCGGGTTCGCAACTTTTTCCGCGCAAACGATACCGTATACATGGTGATGGAGTACGAGCGCGGCCGTACTTTGCAAAAAGAAATTCAGCTAAAACACAGCAGAGGCGGCGTAGATGAAGGCCTGATCCGTCATGTGTTTTATCATTTACTCAATGGTCTGCGTGAAGTGCATCTGAATAAGCTGCTGCATTTAGATATCAAGCCTGCCAATATTTATATCCGCAAAGATGGCTCGCCGGTGCTGCTGGATTTTGGCTCAGCCCGCCAGACACTGGCTACGGAGCAAAGCAAACTCACCCCGATGTATACACCGGGTTTTGCTGCCCCCGAGCAATACAATAAAAAAGATCCTCACGGGCCCTGGACCGATATCTATGGTGTGGGCGCCAGCTTATTTGCCTGTATTGCGGGTACAGCACCACAAGCGGCTGATCAGCGATTAAAACTCGATAAAGTGGTCAAGCTGCACGACCGCTATGGAGACCGTTATTCACCAGAGCTGATCGAGCTTATTTCTTCCTGCCTGAATTTAGATCCGGGCAGCAGACCACAAAGCGTACCTCAGCTTCAGAAGCAACTTTTAGAGCGGGGCTCTGCCCCTGTTAAACGTAGTGGCCTGGTCAGTATTTTGCGCCGTAAGTGGACAGAGTATTCAAACAAAGGCCAGCTGGAAACAGAATGAAATTTACCGTATACCAAAATAGCCGCCAGGGCGGCCGCCAATATAACCAGGATCGTCTGGGCTACTCCTATAGCCGCGATGCGCTCTTACTCGTTGTGGCCGACGGCATGGGTGGGCATCTGCACGGCGAAATCGCCGCGCAAATTGCGGTGGAGCTGCTAACCGATCTGTTTCAGAAAAAAGCACAACCCATCCTTAAAAGCCCCAATCAGTTTTTAAACGATGCATTACTTAAGTGCCACGCCGCTATTTCTGATTACGCCAGCAAGCATCACCTGCTTGAAATTCCCCGTACCACCGTTGTGGCCTGTGTGATTCAGGATGGCATTTTATTTTGGGCACATGTGGGCGATTCACGTCTGTATTTACTGCGTAAAGGTGAAATCCTGCTGCAAACCAAGGACCATTCTAAAGTCCAAAAATTACTGGATAGTGGCAAGATCACCGCTGAAGAAGCCCTGATTCACCCAGAGCGCAATAAAATTTATAACTGCCTAGGTGGCAGCATCAAGCCAGAAATCGAGCTGGGCGGCATTATTGCACTCTGCGACAGCGATACCCTGCTGTTATGCACGGACGGGCTGTGGGGCGGTGTTACAGAGAACCAGCTAGTCCACTTTTTATCTTCTTTTCCTGTCCTGTTTTCGATTCCTCAGCTGATGGATCAGGCCGAATTACATGGCGGCAAGCAGGCAGATAATATCAGTGCGCTGGGGATTAATTGGCACGATGCTGAAGATCAGTTTATTTCTGAAAATGCTTTTGTTTCCACACAAAAACTCGATCTCAATACCATCAGTACCCATATTGATCCATCCACCATCGCGGCCGATATTACGGATGAAGATATCGAAGCGGCGATCGCCGAGATTCAGGCGGCCATCCAGAAATACTCTAAATAATGCCTGCAGCCAGCCGCAAACCCCTGCCCGATCTACTCAGGGGCATTGCCGTGATTTTGATGGTGTTTTTTCATTTTTGTTTTGATCTGGCCTATTTCGGCAAACTGGCCGTCCAAACCAATATCGACCCTGAATGGGTTGCACTCAGAACCCTGATTGTGACCCTTTTTGCCGCTGTTGCTGGCTTGTCTACCGCAGAGAAAATCAGCCCCAAACGCCAGCTCAAACTCCTCGCCTGTGCAGGAGCGGCCACCTTGGGCAGCTGGTTTATTTTTCCTCATGCAGTGATCTGGTTTGGTGTTTTGCACTTCTTTTTTGCAGCCGGCCTGCTTGCCCCGTTTTTTGTGGGTAAAACTTCAACCAGTTTGCTGCTGGGGCCTCTGTTTATTTTACTGGGGGCTTATTTTCAAGCACCGCTGTTTAATCACCCAGCACTCGCCTGGCTGGGTATGATGACTTACAAACCCATGACCGAAGACTATGTGCCGCTCCTGCCCTGGTTTGGGGTGGTATTACTGGGTGTTGCTGCACAGCGGCTTATTCCTGCAGCATGGCTGAGCATGGGCAGTGCCGGATTCCTTGCCGCCATACGCTGGATGGGCAAGCATAGCCTGATCATTTATTTATTACACCAGCCCATTCTCTTTGCCATCCTCGGGCTGATTTTCAAAAAATAGACTGCAAATTTCAATATAAAACAGCAGAGTAAGCGTTTATCAGCCCCGCTTCGCCATATATTAGTCATATGGTCACTGTAATGTGTCAGTGTGACTTATTGCAGGGTCAGCCATTGCTAAGCATTAGAAATGCCTTGGCAAAGGTATAATCCCTGAAACTTACATCTAAATGAGACTCGCCATGCGCCCTTCCTCACGTCGTCCCGATGAACTTCGCAGCGTTCGTATCACCCGTCAATACACCCGTCATGCCGAAGGCTCGGTACTGATCGAGTTTGGTGACACCAAAGTACTCTGCACCGCTTCAGTCGAAGAAAACGTACCTCCTTTTTTAAAGGGTAAGGGCCAAGGATGGGTCACAGCGGAATACGGCATGCTGCCGCGCTCTACCAATAGCCGTATGCGCCGTGAAGCGGCTCAGGGCAAGCAAAGTGGCCGCACACAGGAAATTCAACGACTGATTGGCCGCTCATTACGCTCTGTGGTTGATATGGCGGCCTTGGGCGAGCGCCAGATTGTGATCGATTGTGATGTAATCCAGGCCGATGGTGGCACCCGTACCGCCAGCATTACCGGCGCATTTGTCGCCCTAACCGATGCAATTAACGGCCTGATTGCGGCAGGTAAACTCAGCGCCTCACCGATTCGTGAACACGTTGCAGCAATTTCGGTTGGTATTTATAAAGGCGCAGCCGTGCTGGATCTGGATTACCCAGAAGACTCAGACTGCGAAACAGATATGAATGTGGTGATGACCAGCAGCGGAAAATTTGTAGAAGTACAAGGAACAGCCGAAGGTGATGCATTTAGCAGAGAAGAAATGAATACATTATTAAATTTAGCTGAAAAAGGGATTCAAGACCTGATCACCATGCAGGAAAAAGCATTAGCCCTCTGATTTAGAAAGAAAATTAAGCCAATATTGGCGAGATATTTTCCTTAAATCGGTATGGCGGTGGGGATAAAAAGCGCAGAAAATAGCGGTAAAGCAACAATTACCCGAATTCAAATGCTCATTTTAATTTGAATTTACCAGCAAAATCCCCACCCTCGTGGTGATTATCACGATAAAGAATAGACGGTGCCGATAAGGTTTAGCCCCTTTTTGATTACTTGGTTAAAGTACAAACGATGAAACGTGTAGATGATTTCCGCCTTCGCTTCGGTAAAAAAGAACTCGTACCGATCATGATTGGCGGTATGGGTGTCGATATTTCCACTGCCGATCTGGCACTTGAAGCAGCTCGCCTCGGTGGTGTTGGCCATATTTCAGATGCCATGATCAACACAGTGACTGATCGTCGCTACAAAACCAAGCAAGTAAAAGAAAAACTTCAGCAGTACAAACACAATGTAGCCAACTCGGATAAATCCGAAGTTCAGTTTGATTTAGGCCGCCTAGAAGAAGCCACCAAACTGCACGTGGGTAAAACCATGGAAGCCAAGCGTGGTGATGGCCTAGTCTTTATCAACTGCATGGAAAAACTCACCATGAATGCCCCGAAAGAAACACTTCGGGTGCGTTTAACAGCAGCACTGGATGCGGGCATTGATGGCATTACGCTGGCGGCCGGTTTGCATCTGGGATCGATGGGGCTGATCGAAGATCACCCGCGCTTCAGAGACGCAAAGCTGGGGATTATTGTTTCCTCTGTGCGCGCCTTGCAATTATTTCTGCGTAAAAACGCAAAGCTCAACCGCCTGCCAGATTACGTCGTGGTTGAAGGCCCGCTGGCGGGCGGGCACTTAGGCTTTGGCATGGATTGGGCGCAATACGATTTAGCCACCATCGTGGCCGAAATCCGCCAGTTTATGCTCGACGAGCACCTAGATATCCCGATTATTCCTGCCGGTGGTATTTTCACGGGCACCGATGCGGTGTCTTTCCTGGAAGCCGGTGCTGCTGCAGTACAAGTTGCCACCCGTTTTACGGTATCAACTGAATGCGGCCTGCCTGCTGGTGTTCAGCAGGAATACTTTAAAGCCAGCGAAGACAATATCGAAGTGAATCAGATCTCCCCAACGGGCTATCCGATGCGCATGTTAAAAAACAGCCCATCCATTGGTGCTGGCATTCGTCCAAACTGCGAGGCTTATGGCTATCTGCTGGATGCGAAGGGCAGCTGTAGCTATATCGAGGCATACAATCGTGAAATCGCCATTGCCCCCGATGCAAAGCGCATCAAGGTAATGGATAAAACCTGCCTTTGCACCCATATGCGTAATTTTGATTGCTGGACCTGTGGGCACTATACCTATCGCCTGAAAGACACCAGCCATAAACACGAAGATGGCAGCTACCAGATTCTGTCGGCTGAGCATATTTTTCATGACTATCAGTACAGCACAGACCATAAAATTGCGCTGCCAGCTAAAGTAGAGCTAGAGCTAGCCAAATAAAACGACGCACCCATAAAAAAACGGCATAGCTTAGGCTATGCCGTTTTTCCTTGCTAGCGATCGCGTGAACCCTAGCGCTATTAATCTACCCCGCGCGCACGATCAGCATGGAATTGCGCCACATGGCTGCTAAATTGATCCGTTTCAATGGCTGCGCGCATCTCTGCCATCACCACTTGATAGTAATGCAGGTTGTGGATGGTATTCAGTTGAGCAGCCAAAATCTCGCCGGTGCGGAATAAATGATGTAGGTAAGCACGGCTGAAGTTTTTGCAGGTGTAGCAGGTACAAGTCTCGTCTAAAGGACGCTTATCGAGCTTGTGTTTGGCATTTTTGATTTTTACATCGCCAAAGCGGGTAAACAACATGCCATTCCTTGCGTTGCGGGTGGGCATCACGCAATCGAACATATCAATACCCTGACTCACCCCATACACGAGGTCTTCAGGCGTGCCTACGCCCATTAAATAGCGCGGCTTGTTAACCGGTAATTTAGGTGCGGTATGGGCCAGAATGCGCTCCATATATTCCTTAGGCTCGCCCACCGACAGGCCACCAATGGCCATCCCATCAAAACCAATTTCTAAAAGGCCCGCAATCGATTCATCACGCAGGTCTTCATACATACCGCCCTGCACAATCCCAAATAGCGCATTCGGGTTTTGCTGCGCATCAAATTCAGCGCGTGAGCGTTTGGCCCAGCGATAAGACATCCGCATCGAGTCGCCTGCTTGTTTACGATCGGCAGGATACGGTGTGCATTCGTCAAAAATCATCACGATGTCAGAATTGAGCACCGTTTGGATTTTCATTGATTCTTCAGGCGTTAAAAATAATTTATCGCCATTCACCGGGCTTTGGAAAGTCACGCCTTCTTCGGTGATTTTGCGCATCGCGCCCAAGCTGAATACCTGGAAACCACCCGAGTCGGTGAGGATGGGTTTATCCCATCCCATAAATTCATGCAAACCACCAAATTGCTCAACCACTTCCAGACCAGGGCGCAGCCACAGATGGAAAGTGTTGCCGAGGCAAATTTGCGCGCCAATTTCTTTTAAATCGCGTGGGGTCATGGCTTTTACCGTGCCATAAGTGCCCACAGGCATAAACACCGGCGTTTCAACTACGCCGTGATTTAAAGTCATGGTGCCGCGACGCGCGCCACCACTGGTGGCTTTTAATTCAAATTTCAACATTATTTTTCCTAAACGCCGCCGGAAACACAGTCCGGCACGGGCCGCAAGATTACCGCCAAGCCAGCAGCAAAGCAATGTCAGTGCAGTGCAGTGTGAAAATAGCGGGCATTCAATGATAAACAACGCTGATCCAACTTTTGAAAAACACAGCCATCTAACTTTTTCGATCTTTTTAAAAGCTGTGTCCTTGCTGGATAGACAGAATCTTCGGGCCCGTCAGTGATTCAGCTTTTGCTGCACAGAATCCTGCAAGTCTTCCAGCTCATCCTGACTAAGGCCAAGCAGCCCCCGCAGCAGCACTTCCGCTTGCGGCCACCCCACCTGCTCAGGTAAATGCAATGAACGCTGAACAATATGTTCAGCCAGCTGGGCCAGTGCAATTAAAGTGCAGACATGCGGCCATTGCGCAGCGCGCTCTGAAATATCGCCATCGTGCAAATGCAAAATAGCAAGGCTGCTTGCTACGGGCAAATACCATGCGCGGGCCAGTAAATAGCCCACCACATTATGGCTGACACGATACTGCTTCTCTTCCCGGGTGATTAAGGCCTGGTTTGTACAATGATCATCAACAGCATGCTGCAGCGTGTAGCCCGGAAAACGCAGAGCCATCAGGGGCTTGCCACAGTTCAGAAACAAACCCAGCGTATATGCTTCATCACTGGACACACCGTGCACCGCCTCTGCTAAATAAGCCGCAGCCATCGCAACAGATGAAGAGTAATCCCAGAATTCGCTCATATCCCCAAGTGATGCGGGGCTTAGTACCTGCCGCAACACCAGTCCCTGCACAATATTGGCTAAGTTTTTTAAGCCCAGCAGCTGCAATGCCTGCTGCACCGAATTAACCCTGCTGCTCAGGCTAAAAAACGGCGAGTTCACTGTTTTAATGACCGCCCCTGATAAAACCATATCTGCACTGATTAAGCGGGCAATCGCTGCAAAATCGGGGGTTTCAGAATGCTGAGCATCTTCTAAAGCCAGCAAAATATCAGGACGTGGGGGAATGACCATACCACGCATCAAAGCTTTTGCATCTTCAGGACTGATTTCACTAAACACAATAAACCCCTACTCTATGTGTGGCTTACTTCAGAGTAGCAGGCTCCAATAGCATCGCATCGCCATAGCTGAAAAATCTGTATTCTTGCTCCACTGCATGCTGATAAGCGGCACGCATTGTGTCGTAGCCTGCAAACGCCGCGACCAGCATTAATAAAGTGGATTTGGGTAAATGAAAATTAGTGATCAGGCGATCCACCACGCGGAACTGATAGCCCGGCGTGATAAAGATATTAGTATCCCCTTCCGGCTCGGCCAATAAGCCTTGCTGAGACGCCGCTTCCAATGCACGCAGGCTGGTGGTTCCTACTGCAATCACACGGCCGCCCTGCGCCTTAGCGTCCTGAATCAGGGCCACTGTTGCTGCCGGAATGGAATAACGCTCATGGTGCATTGTATGTTCGGCAATATTATCCACCCGCACCGGCTGAAAAGTGCCTGCGCCCACGTGTAAAGTCAGGTAGCCTGTTTTAACACCCATCGCTTGTAACTGCGCGAGCAAATCCTCAGTAAAATGCAGACCTGCCGTAGGCGCTGCCACGGCACCTGGGTCCCGCGCATAGATAGTCTGATAACGCTTAGCATCTTCATCATCAGGGATATGAGTGATATAGGGAGGCAAAGGCAGCTGCCCCGCCTGTTCTAGGATATCTAATACGCTTTCTTCACCATCAAACTGCAATTTAAACAGATCATCTTTGCGCTCGGTCATTGTCGCCGTCCAACGATCTGCAAAAATAAGCCTCGCTCCAGGCTTGGGAGCTTTGGATGAACGGATGTGAGCCAGTGCGCTGTGCTCATCCAAAACGCGTTCAATTAAAGCCTCAATTGCACCGCCTGATTCTTTTTTACCGAACACCCGGGCCTTAATCACCTTGGTATCGTTAAAAATAAGTACATCACCTGCACGCAAAAACTGTGGCAATTCGCGAAAATGTGAATCTTGCCGTGTAAGGCCATCTACATGTAATAAACGGCTTTCCCCACGTGCATCAGGGGGAAACTGTGCAATCAGAGATTCAGGCAAATGGTAATCAAAGTCAGCTACTTGCATGTAAAAACAAGCCTTTTTTAAGATGTAACAAAACTACAAGGCGTGTATCACCTTGTACGATAAAACCCGCATGTAGATTGGCCTGGCGGACTTTCAAACAAGTGTTTTAGAATGCAAATCGCCGAAATTACCCACTTTTTCTGGACAAATTCGCACATACTGCGGCAAACTTCGCCCAATGACAGGCAACAAAAGTGAGTAGCGGATGCAAAACACACGCAATATCCTAGTACTACATGGCCCAAATTTGAACCTGCTAGGGTCAAGAGAGCCGCAGCACTACGGTGCTGATACCCTAGAGACAATCAATTCTAAGCTCATTGAACTGGGACAACAGCGTGCTGCCCGCGTTGATGCTTTCCAATCGAATCGCGAATACGAGCTAATCGATCGCATTCATGCTGCCCGTTTGGACGGCACGGATTTTATCATCATTAACCCCGCTGCGTTTACACATACCAGCATTGCTATTCGTGATGCGCTGGCAGGGGTACAAATTCCTTTTATTGAAGTTCACCTGTCCAATGTTCATGCTCGTGAATCATTCCGGCACCACTCCTATTTTTCCGACCTCGCGGTTGGCGTTATCTGCGGCCTGGGCGCATTCGGCTATGAATGCGCCTTGGATTTCGCACTCCGTTTTACTCCCAAGGCCCCCTGATAATTAATCAACGCCAATAAATTCTCATATACAGAGAGGAGACCCCTATGGATTTGCGCAAACTTAAGAAACTGATTGATCTGGTTGAAGAATCTGGCATCGCCGAGCTTGAAGTAACCGAAGGTGAAGAACGCGTTCGTATTACCCGCGTCAATCAGAATATCCCGGCCTATGCACAAGCCATGCAATACCAGCTGCCTCCTGTAGCCGCTCCTGCTGCCGCAGCAGCACCGCTTGCCGTCGCTGTTGCCGCAGAAGTAGAAGCGCAGCCAGAAGGCTTTATTGCTAAATCCCCGATGGTGGGTACTTTCTACCGCGCTTCTTCCCCTGAAGCAAAAAACTTTGTTGAAGTTGGCCAGCAAGTCAATGTGGGCGACACTTTATGCATCATTGAAGCCATGAAGCTCCTGAATGAAATCGAAGCCGACAAGGCAGGCGTGATCAAATCGATCCTGGTCGAAAATGGCCGCCCTGTTGAATACGGTGAGCCACTATTTATTATTGGCTGATTTGGTAAGGCTTAAAAAGGGAAGAACAGGGTTAAACCCCTGGCTTCCCTTTCATCCTTACTCCTCACGGAGCTTCCCATGTTTGAAAAAATCCTGATTGCAAATCGCGGTGAAATTGCGCTGCGCATTTTGCGCGCCTGCCGTGAAATGGGCATCAAAACGGTTGTCGTGCATTCTGAAGCCGACCGCGAAGCAAAATACGTCAAATTAGCCGATGAATCGGTATGTATTGGCCCAGCCTCCTCCACATTAAGCTATCTGAATGTGCCAGCACTGATTGCCGCAGCCGAAGTCACAGAAGCGCAGGCTATTCACCCAGGCTACGGCTTTTTAAGTGAAAACGCCGACTTTGCCCAACGCGTTGAAGAATCCGGCTTTGCCTTTATCGGCCCGCGCCCGGAATCCATCCGCCTGATGGGCGACAAGGTTTCTGCCAAAGACGCCATGAAAGAAGCAGGCGTACCTTGCGTACCCGGCTCTGATGGCGCTTTACCAGACGATCCTGCTGAATTAATGAAAATCGGTAAAGCCGTTGGCTACCCGGTCATTATTAAAGCAGCTGGCGGCGGCGGTGGCCGCGGCATGCGTGTGGTGAATACTGAAGAAGAATTGGTCGCGGCTGTAGAGCTAACCAAATCAGAAGCAGAAAAGTTCTTTGGGAATGCCATGGTTTACATGGAAAAATACCTGCAGAACCCACGCCATATCGAGATCCAGATTCTGGCCGACCAACATGGTAATGCCATTTATCTGGGCGAGCGTGATTGCTCTATGCAGCGTCGTCACCAAAAAGTGATCGAAGAAGCACCTGCTCCAGGTATTACCGAAGCACAGCGTAAACAAATCGGTGAAAGATGTGCTGCTGCCTGCCGCAAGATTAATTACCGTGGCGCAGGCACATTCGAATTCTTATTTGAAAACGGCGAATTCTATTTCATTGAAATGAATACTCGTGTTCAAGTTGAGCATCCGGTAACTGAAATGATTACCGGCATCGATATTGTGCAAGAGCAAATCCGTGTGGCGGCTAATTTACCGCTACGCTATACGCAAAAAGACGTCAAACTCAAAGGCCACGCCATTGAGTGCCGGATTAATGCAGAAGACCCGCTGAAGTTTATCCCCAGCCCGGGCAAGATCACCACTTACCACACCCCTGGCGGTCCTGGTGTGCGCGTGGATTCACATGTTTACCAAGGCTATACCGTACCATCGCATTACGATTCGATGATCGGTAAAATCATTACCTATGGTGATGATCGCGCTCAAGCCATGGCCAGAATGCGAATTGCATTGTCTGAAATGGTCGTACAAGGGATCAACACCAATATCCCTTTACATCAGCAGCTTTTATTAGATGAAGCCTTTATTAAAGGCAGCACCAGCATTCATTATTTGGAGCACAGAATGCCGGAAATCAGAAAGCAATTAGAAGGCAAACTCGCGCAGCCTTAAAACAAAAACACCGCAGCAATGCGGTGTTTTTTATATGAAGATTAATTACTGATCAATTTGCTCAATGGCACGACACAGCAGCTGAAGAGACTGATCAAGCTCATTGATATATCGATATAACACATCGCCTCTTTCTCCCTGACGCAATAAAGACTCAACCTTGGCCGCAAATTGCGTTATATCATTGAACGACAAATTTGCAGCAGCACCTTTTAAAGAATGCGCCGCTCTGGAAGCACTTTCAAAATCTCCCTGTGCTAGTGCGGCACGAATTCTTTCCGGGTTGTCCTGCTCGGTCATGACCAGTTGCTGAATGACCAGCCAATACAATGCAGCATTCTGCCCCAGCCTTGCCAGTCCATCATCCATATCCAAACCAGCCACACCCGATAATAATTTCAGCTTATCCAATTCAGATAAATCCTTCGATCCGGATAAAATGACTTCAGCGGGCTTGGGCTCCTCTGGAGGTGTTTTAGTGGCCGGTTCCTCTGGCAAGAGATCGCCAATATAAATACGTGTACTGCCATCAGCGGATAAACGATGCTGATGCCAGTATTGCAAACGCTCAAATAATAAAGCCGGATCAATTGGCTTGGTGATATGTTCATTCATCCCTTCAGCTAAACAACGGGCTCTTTCTTCATTAATGGCATGAGCCGTCATTGCAATAATAGGCAGGGTATTAAACACTGCATCACTGCGAATTACAGCTGTCGCTTCATGGCCATCCATTTTTGGCATTTGCAGATCCATTAATACGCAGTGATAATGCTTAGGACCAAATTCCACTATTTTTTTAATCGCTTCATGGCCATTATTTGCAATATCAACCTCAATAGCCGCAGAGCGCATTAACTCTAAAGCGATCTGCTGGTTAACTAAATTATCCTCTACCAATAAAACACGCATGCCTTTTAAGTAAGGAATAATATCGGTACGGGTAAATGATGCTATATCTCGCAATAATTCAGGCGCAAAGATTGTTAATAAAGTATCCACAACCATTGATTGATTAATTGGTTTAAATAAAAAACCATCTACATGCGCCGCTTGTGCTTCTGCGCGAATATCTTCACGGGTATAAGCCGTCACCAGTACAAGCGATGGCGTATGACACAGTCTTTTATCCAGATTAATTCTGCGGGCTAATTCAAGGCCATTCATTTCCGGCATATGCCAGTCTGTAAAAACCACGCCATAGGGTTGCTGTTTTGCATCGGCACGGTGCAAATTGACTAGCGCATCTTCTCCGGAAGACACAGCATCTACTACAAAAGTAAGACTTTGCAGTGATTCCTGCAAAATCTCACGGGCAACCGAATTATCATCCACCACCAAAATACGCATGCCATGTAAATGGTGAGGTAAGCGTGTAGTGTTGTGCTGCTGAGCGGTTTCATGGCCAAAAACACAGCTAAACGCAAAAACAGAGCCCCGTTCTGGCACGCTTTGCACTTCAATTTCCCCGCCCATCATTTCAACCAAGCGCTTGGAAATCGACAATCCTAGGCCTGTACCACCAAATTTGCGCGTGGTTGTACTATCCGCTTGGCTAAAAGGTAAAAACAGTTTTTTTACCTGTTCTGAACTCATGCCCATACCCGTATCCCGGACAGAAAAGCGCAAAACCACCTGCTTTTCATCAGAACGGATTAACTCACAAATTACATGTACTTCACCTTTTTCGGTAAATTTAATTGCATTACTCACCATATTCAGTAATACCTGCCCCAAGCGCAGTGGATCACCAACTAAATATCTCGGTACATTCGGGTGCACTTGAAAAAGATATTCAATACCTTTGTCTTCTGCTTTGCCTGATGTCAGAGTCGCAATATTGGCAAAGACCTGGTCAAGATTAAAATCAATTTTTTCAATAGATAATTTACCCTCTTCAATCTTAGAAAAATCTAAAATATCGTTAATTATTCCCAATAAAGACTGACCTGCGTAATGAATTTTCTGCACATAATCACGCTGACGCTCATTTAAATTTGTTTTCAATGCTAAATGAGCCATACCAATAACCGCATTCATTGGTGTTCTGATTTCATGGCTCATATTGGCCAGAAATGCACTTTTTGCCTGTGTTGCCGCCTCTGCAGTTTTTTGTGCCAATTTTAATTCGGTAATATCCATCGCAATTCCCCCAACAGCATAAACACTGCCATCCGCATCCCGCAGGGGAAATTTATGCGTTAAAAAGGTATGTAATCCATCAGCAGTCATGATTTCTTCCTCAACCCGCTGAGGTGCATTTTCTGCAATTACCCGCTTATCCTGAATCAAGAAACGATCTGCTGTTTCCGGCCCCGCAATCTCTTCATCGGTCATCCCTACCAGAGATTCACCTGCCCGATTAAATAATTCAGCAAAACGCAAATTGTGCCGCAAATAGCGGCCATTTAAATCTTTTAAAGAAACCAAAGCAGGGGAGAATTCTAAAATGGATTCCAGTACATTCCGATTACGCTCAAGCTCTACCTTGCGCTTGGCCACCAATGATTCAAGCTCCTGATACATTTGTGCATTTTCAATAGAAATGGCAGCCTGTGCAGACAACCACTCTAATACCTGCCTGCGCTGCATAGAAAATGTATTACTGATCGTGCTGTGCTCTAAATACAATACCCGGCGTCCGGCACTGCTGCGCCCCAATGCACGACAAAGAATAGAAGCAGGACGATACTGCGTAAAATAAATATCTCCCCTGAATTCAGAAAACTGCGTTAGCTCATTTAATAAAGTGGTTTGCCCTGTATTAAAAACAAAACGCAATAAACTCTCAGGTAATACCGGCTGTACAAAATTAAGAATCGCCTCAATTTGCAACTGATCACCGTCACGCACCACAATGGCACCACGATCAGCACCTGCGGCTTCGATAATAATTTTCAGTAAACGCCCTAATAATGGCTGCACGCCCACTTCACTGGAAATCGCTTGAACTGCCCGCAAAATAGCCAACGTATCAAGGCTATCTAAGGCATGCAGCGCATCCACATCGTTTTGAATAACCTCCAGCTCCTGCCTTGGCAACACTTTTAAACGCAGCTCAACCCGCCCCATCAGCGCTAATGCATGGCACTGCCGATAACAGGTTGCCGCTTGAGTTAAAATTTGCTGAATAGGCTCAAAAGCGCAGGCTCTTTCCTCCAGCCATAATCCAAGCATTTCATAAAAATAGGCCTCATCCAGCAAAAAACCTCTTTGTTGAGCAAGGCGAATAGCATGCCAGTATAAAAGCTCAGCATCCTCAGTTCGATTATCCAGACGCGCCTGCTCGGCACGTAAAAAAACCAGTTTATGCTCTACATTTTCAGGCGTTCCCTCTTTAGAAATTTGCTCAAAGTATTCGCTGATGGCCTCCATGGCATCAATATAAGCCTGTCGTTTTTTTCCAGAGTTCTTTCTGGCTAAAGCAGCCAGCGCCAAACCATGGGAAAACTTCCAGACTAAATTTAATAAATAGGTTGATGGATAATCTTTGCCTATTTGCTCCGCCAATAACAAAGCTGCATCATATTCCTGTGAATAAATATGCAAAGAAAGTTGTGCAATATGCAAACCTGCCATGACAATGGGCACACTACCCCAGATTTGCCGAAATGCCTGTACATCAAAATGCTCGCTGTTTAAATCGCTCAAGGAGCCGCTTTCCCCATGTAACACCCGGGCTAAAGCTTCAAAAGGCTGCGCCAGCGTTACAGGAAAAATTACATCATGCGTTAAACAATATTGCCCCAGTTGCTGATTGCTGGAAATCACATCGAGCATACTGCGGCCTAATAAAAAATGACTCCATGGCTTGGCCACTAATACATAAGCACCATAAACTAAATCATGTGCTTTCAGTGCCAGATTATAATTTTCATCTAAAAGAGGTAGCGTAGTCTCAGCGTGCAAAGTCCAATGATTAATATTCCATGTGTAATAAGTAAATGCACGGTTATAGCCCCATAAATCAAACAGTTTTTCTCTGCTTAACTTTAAACCAGCATCCGCAATATTGCGGGCATCCTGATAATTATTAAATTGTGAAATCATTGTAATACCCAAAAGGGTATAACAAAAAGGAGAAAGCAGTGCATTACCAAATGCAATCGAGCGGTTAACGCCAAGAACAGAAATTAGCGAAAACAAAGGATAATGAGTAAAAATAGCAGATTCAGAAATAGACGCAATAAGTTTTAAAATAATATCTGTTTCTGCATCATGCGCAAAAGGTAAATTATATAAATCAGATAATTTTTTATCTGAAAAATAATTTCTGAACATCACCATTTCACTTTTAAAACGTTCATTCATTCTATAGTGATCATTTACTTCAGGGATATCCATACCAAATAAAATCAAACCAAGCCGGCCTGCTTCAAGGTTTTCGGCCATCCTGCCTTTGCGGCTGTAATAAATACTTTGTCTGATCCGTGCATGGGCTTTATCTAAAGCGCTCTGCCCCTTAGATAATAAAGTTTCAACCAGTAGCTCAAATCGCTCATCCAGATTACATAAATCGCAAGCTTCTGATGCATTTAGGTAAATATCAAAGCTAAGTTGATAATGTTCTGACCATGAATTTTCGGGTAATAAGAAAATAGCCGTATCTAAATATCGCATGGCGGCCTGATAGGCCATTGCCTCTCTCGCTTTAATACCTGCCCGTAAATTAAGCTGAGCGTAGGCAATTCGCTCCAGAGGCTGCCTAACTTTGTCCAGACCAAAATTAAGTTGATCCACAATTTCAAACAATGGCGCTTCGGTCGCCTCAGCAGATATCTGCTGCAATAAACAGCGACCAATCTCTAAATGCAGGCTGTTTAAATTGCGATCTAAAGTAACAGAATAGGCGGCTTGCTGAATCCGGTCATGGGCAAACTGAAATACTTTTCGCTCACCTCCCTCATGAACAGCAAGCAGCAACTCATCATGCAGAGCAGGAGCCAATAATGTAAGCGCAAAAGATTCGCTTATATTTTCAACAATAGCCAATAATGATAAATCAAAGCGCTTTCCAATACAGGCAGCCGTTTGTAATACAGTTTGAGTTTCAACTGAAAAGCGATTTAAACGCTGCATCATTAATTCAACTACATTATCTGCAGCATCTTGCAGGCGGGCTAGGTCTAATTGCCAGTGCCAAGTATTGTCAGTAAAATCAAAAAACAACTGCCCTTTAGCCTGCATATTTTTAAGAAACTGTCTTGCATAAAATGGATTACCTTCCGTTTTGCTCATCAGTAAATAGCTTAACTCAGCCACATTCTGAATATTGCGGCAGGTATCCTGAATCAACTCACTTAAATGCTCAGCATGCAGAGGCTGTAAAGCTAGTTTTTCAACACAAGCCTTGCTTTTAAGTACCTCATTTAGCATATTAACTAATGGGTGATTCGCATCGACCTCATTATCACGATATGCCGCAATAATCAGTATGTGAGCTGCCATACTGCTTTTAGCAAAGGACTGAATCAAAGCAAGCGAAGCAAAATCAGCCCACTGTAAATCATCTAAAAATATCGCCAACGGATGCTCTTTACTGGCAAATAGCGCCACTAACTGAGCAAACAGTTCATTAAACCGGCGCTGAGCCGCAAGGCCACTTAGCAAAGGTGCAGCGGATTGTGGGCCAATTATTTTTTCTAAATCAGGAAGAACATCAATAACAATTTGTGCGTTTTCACCCAGTGAGTCTGCGATTTTCTCACGCCATTGTGCTAACTCTGCCTGTTTACTGGCTAATACCTGACGAAGCAGTGACTTAAAGGCTTCTATTAATGCTGAATAAGGTGAATCACGTCTGAATTGATCAAACTTACCAACAATAAGCCGCCCTCCCTTATTTTGGACTTCATCCCGAATTGAAAGTGCTAAAGTGGATTTTCCTACCCCCGAATACCCGCCTAACATGCAAATAATCGCTTGCCCCTGAGCCGCTCTTGAATATAACTGCTGCAAATAATCAATTTCTTGTTCCCGGCCATATAAATGATCCGGAATCATAAATTGTGATCCTGAATCTGTTTCACCCAATATAAATAAAGCAATATAGCCTGCTGTTTTTAATTGCTGAATACACAGAGCAAG
Organism: Iodobacter fluviatilis; assembly: GCF_900451195.1. Lineage (NCBI taxonomy): Bacteria > Pseudomonadati > Pseudomonadota > Betaproteobacteria > Neisseriales > Chitinibacteraceae > Iodobacter > Iodobacter fluviatilis. The sequence goes on along the minus strand of NZ_UGHR01000001.1, from coordinate 429,622 downwards.
ATCCGCAGCCAAACCTTTGGCTGTTGCATATCTAGCTTCCGGAGATTTCGCCAAGAGCTTTAAAATAAGATGAGAAATCTGTAAGGGTAATTGTGGCTCCAGAGAGGCTGGCGCAACAGGTAATGAAGACATTTGCTGATGAGCTAAATCAAGTAAATCATCAGCAGAAAAAGGAAGGCGCCCTGTAATCCACTCATAGAGAATAACGCCCAGAGAGTATAAATCACTGCGCTTATCAAATTGCGCTAAGCGACCAGCCTGCTCTGGCGAGGCATAACGCAGGCAAAGCAGGCTAAGTGCAAGTTCTTCCTGATGTGCAGGGCTGATACTGGCACCTGAATCTGTAAAACTAATATATTCAGGCCGTAAAGCGCCATGTACCCCTTTTTTTTCATGCCAAACAGCAAGCTGCTCTGCTAATTGCAAAGCTTTATTCAAAACAATCAGTAAGTCCGAAAGGGAATGATTCATTTTAGCCAATGTGCTTTCCACCCTGTTCGCCAACAACAATCGCTAAAAGTAAACTTTTAGAACCATTTTTTTGCAAACTAAAAGATACCCTTCATTTTATGAAAAATTCAGGCAAGCTGCCTAAAACCTTCATTGACTCAGAGTGTCCCACAGAGTTGTTGCTGCACAGCCAGGTATTATCCCTGATCAGATGCATCGCTTTATGGCAAACCACATGAAAACTATATTTTATGGACTGAATTACCCAACCTTAGATCGATGACGGCTAGCGGGAACGCCAGCGATCCCGCACACGCTCTAATGCCTCAATTTCATCCCTTAATGCCTGCCCGCAAGGCAAGAAACCCCGCCACCAAAAACCAAGCAGCGCAGTCACGGCTCGTTTCAGATAAAAAGTTATTTGCACAGGCCGCTGAATACGGGCGTTAAAAAACTGACGTAAGATCGCAATCATTCTGGCACCATCGTTTTATTTAATTGACAATGACATAGTAATTGGCAATTAAATTGCGATAAACTAGCTAAAAACGACACACTGTTTGCATATGAAAACAATGCTCCCACCTGATGCCTTACTCGCCTTCGATGCGCTTGCACGCACTGCCAGCTTTACCGCCGCGGCTGACTTACTTGCTTGCACTAAAAGCCATATCAGCCAAAGTGTAAAACGCCTAGAGGCAGAGCTTGCTACCCTGCTGGTGCTCAGAACCACAAGACGGGTATCACTCACAGAGGCGGGGATCAGGCTGGCTGTGCATGCTGCTGCATTACGAGAGATGCTGCAGCAATCACGCAGGGATATTGAAGGACTGCAGGCAACGGTAGAGGGGCCACTTCGTATTAGTGCCACTCAAGCCTTCGGGCAAACCATACTGGCCCCCATCCTAGTTGAATTCAGCTTGCAATACCCTGCCATACGCCTTGAATTAGACACGGATCACAGGCTTAAAAACCCCATCGCAGATGGTATTGATTTTTGCCTTAGATCAAGAACAGTGGGAGATGAAAATCTGGTGGCAAGGCATCTGGGCTTATCACAAAAAAGGATTTATGCCTCAGCTAGTTATCTTGCACAGGCAGGACGGCTGGATCATCCTTGTGATTTAATGTCACACCGTGTTTTACTCGAATTACATCAAGAGCAAGAAGGCAGCTGGCTACTGGAATGCGAAGGAAAAATCGAGCAAATTGAGCTACATAGCCAGTTCTCTATTGATAGCTATGCCAGCACAGCCAGCGCTGTTGCTGCTGGCTTTGGTGTCGCTTTATTACCTGCCTATATTGCAGAGCCTCTGGTCAGTAAAGGTGAAATCCAGGAGGTTTTACCAGGCTGGCAACCAGCGCCCTACCCCTTTTATCTGGTCTACCCCTACCATCACCCGCTACCCAAAAAATATGAGGCGTTTATTCAATTTGTTGTGCCACGTATCCAAGCACGCTTGCAAAACAATTTAAGCAAACCGCTTCAATAAGTCACACAAATTTCAGGCGTAAAAAAACCACTCAACCCATGAGGTGGAGTGGTGATTTATACAGTATGCATCATGCAATACTTGGCGTTCCCACGGGGAATCGAACCCCGGCCGCCGCCGTGAAAGGGCAGTGTTCTAACCGCTAAACTATGGGAACATTTTTTAAAACTACTTAAATATCACTAAATCAAAAGACTCAAGGTATTTAATGGTGCGGCTGAAGAGATTCGAACTCCTGACCCTCTGGTTCGTAGCCAGATACTCTATCCAACTGAGCTACAGCCGCATACTTCTGTATATACTAAATTTTGGCGTTCCCACGGGGAATCGAACCCCGGCCGCCGCCGTGAAAGGGCAGTGTTCTAACCGCTAAACTATGGGAACATCTTTAAAACTACTTAAATATTACTGAATCAAAAGACTCAACGTATTTAATGGTGCGGCTGAAGAGATTCGAACTCCTGACCCTCTGGTTCGTAGCCAGATACTCTATCCAACTGAGCTACAGCCGCTCTGCAAGTTCAAAAAATAAAAAAACCGGCTTAGCCGGCCTTGATATTCCGAACTTACGTCTTACAAATTCTGGCGTTCCCACGGGGAATCGAACCCCGGCCGCCGCCGTGAAAGGGCAGTGTTCTAACCGCTAAACTATGGGAACATCTTTAAAACTACTTAAATATCACTGAATCAAAAGACTCAACGTATTTAATGGTGCGGCTGAAGAGATTCGAACTCCTGACCCTCTGGTTCGTAGCCAGATACTCTATCCAACTGAGCTACAGCCGCAACATGCTTGGCGGAGAGCAAGGGATTCGAACCCTCGATACAGGTTTTGCCCGTATGCTCCCTTAGCAGGGGAGTGCCTTCGACCACTCGGCCAACTCTCCGTCAAGGACCCGAATACTACGCAAACACCGCAAAGCCGTCAACCGCTAAGCTGAAAATAATTTAAGTTTCATTAGCTATTTCTTACAGTACGGCATCAATCAAAAGCTAGTGTTTTGTTTTGTAAGGTAAAAAAACAAGAAGGTGCAGAATAAAAAATTCTGCACCTTTTTAAAAAATCAGATATCACGGTCAAAAACATAACAAACATTGTTTTAGGACAGAGTCAGATTCTTTATTCTGAGCTGATTTTACTCAATTGTATCCAGACCAAACGCTTTATGCAGCACGCGCACAGCAAGCTCAAGATACTTTTCATCCACCACAACTGAGATTTTAATCTCGGAAGTAGAAATCATTTGGATATTGATCCCTTCTTCAGCAAGCGTGCGGAACATTGTTGAAGCCACACCGACATGCGAGCGCATGCCCACACCCACGATCGATACTTTACAGATCTTATCGTCGCCATTGATCTGGCGGGCGCTGATCTGGCTTTGTGCGCCTTCTAATACTTTAATCGCACGGCCCAAATCATTTTTAGGGACGGTAAAGGAGAAATCAGTTGTGCCATCCTGGCCCACGTTTTGGATAATCATATCAACGTCGATATTAGCATCCGCCACTGGCCCTAAAATTTGATAAGCAATGCCCGGTTTATCTGGCACGCCGATCACATTGATACGGGCTTCATCACGGTTAAACGCAATGCCGGAAATAACGGGTTTTTCCATCTTACTGTCTTCCTCGAAGGTAATCAGCGTGCCATCGCCCTCTTCTTCAAAAGAAGACAAGACACGTAACTTCACATTGTATTTACCGGCAAATTCAACCGATCGGGTCTGTAATACCTTTGAGCCTAAGCTGGCCATTTCCAGCATTTCTTCAAAAGTAATCGTGGAAAGCTTGCGTGCCTCTGGCACTACGCGCGGGTCTGTGGTGTAAACGCCATCCACATCGGTGTAGATCTGGCATTCGTCAGCCTTAAGTGCTGCGGCCAGCGCAACACCTGTGGTGTCGGAGCCACCACGGCCCAAGGTCGTGATATTGCCCTGTGCGTCTACGCCCTGAAAGCCCGCAACAATCACAACCTTGCCAGCGGCCAGATCGCTGCGCATTCCGCCATCGTCAATATGCTGGATGCGCGCCTTGGTGTGCGCGCTGTCGGTCAGGATCTTGACCTGACCACCGGTGTAGCTTACTGCATCAACGCCGATTTCTTTCAGCGCCATAGCCAGTAGGCCAATAGTGACCTGCTCACCGGTAGAGACAATGACATCCAATTCACGAGGATCTGGGTTGGCCTGAATTTCTTTAGCCAGTGCGATCAGCTTATTGGTTTCGCCGGACATCGCAGAAACAGCAACGACTATATCGTGCCCTTCTGCTTTGAATTTAGCCACGCGGCGAGCCACGTTTTTAATCCGCTCGGTAGTACCTACCGAGGTGCCGCCATATTTCTGGACAATCAATGCCATGGATCAAACCTGCTGCTTGGGTAGGTTTTAAAAGGAAAGATCATTGTAATGAAAGCCGGCGATCTTTTCGAGCAAGAAAACAGTTTAAGTCATTATTTATTCATGAATTGTTATGCTGTTTAGGCATAAACATCACAAGCAATGGCTATATGTTTTAAACACATCGCCCTGAGCCTGCTATTTAGTGCAAAGAACAACAAAAAACCAACATAGAAAAAGCAAACACACTCAAAAGAAATAAATCGTGTTAAACAAAAAAGGCGCAAAACTAAAGCTGACTGATAAGCTTTGTTTGCGCCTTTATGCATTGCGGTATGGTTAAAGCCCGGATCAGAACTCGACAAATACAGGCACCCGGGCCGCTACTGCGCACATCAGCTCATAGCCGATGGTGCCTGCCGCAGCGGCAACATCATCAACCGGCAAGTTTTTGCCCCATAGCTCAACCGAGCTTCCCACACCAGAGCTAGGTAATTCGCTTAAATCAACAGCCAGCATATCCATCGATACCCGGCCTATCAGCCTGCTGCGCGCGCCATCCACCAAAGCTGGGGTTCCCGTTGGTGCGTGGCGCGGATAACCATCGGCGTAGCCGCAGGCCACAATCCCTATCCGCATTGGCCTTGCTGCAACGAAGCCGGCGCCATATCCGACGGTATCGCCTTCTTTAAGATCCTGAACAGCGATCACTTCAGCACTTAAAGTCATGGCCGCCTGCAAACCCAGCTCTGCAGCACTTTTTTCGCTAAAAGGGGATGAACCATATAAAACAATGCCGGGTCTTACCCACTGACGTTGTGTTTCCGGGTAAGCCAGTAAAGCGGCCGAATTAGCAAGAGAAACAGGCAGCGCCAGCCCGCTGCATGCCGCGTCAAAACGTGCGCATTGCGCGGCCACCCCCTGCTCCGGATCATCCGCTGTCGCAAAATGTGCCATCAGCGTAATACTTGCCACATTACTGCAATGTTGCAGGCGCTCAACTAAAGCCGGCGCTTTTTCGGCCGGAAAGCCAAGCCGGTTCATGCCGGTATTTAATTTTAAGAAAATATGCACAGGACGGCTTAAATCAGTGTTTTCTAGCCAGCCTATGCCGCGCTCATCATGCACTGACAGCCAGAAATCGTGCTTGGCGCACAGCTGCAGCTCGGCAGCAGAAAATACACCTTCTAATAATAGAATGGCTTGCTTTACCCCTAACTCTCTTAAGGTCAGTGCAGAAGGCATTTCTAAAGTAGCAAAAGCATCTGCACCGGGCAGCGCAGCTGCCATATTTGCAATGCCATGGCCGTAGGCATTCGCTTTAACAACTGCAAAAACTTTACTATTTGGTGCGCATGCTTTTACATGCGCATAATTAGAAGCAAGTGCTGCCGTATGAATCACAGCACGAATCGGGCGGGTCATGACAAAACCATGGCAAAGGAAAAGCGTAGAGTATAAACCTTGTTGATGACATGTAAGACGCAAAAGCGACAATGCTTTACTGATGGCAAGCTGCAGGGCTTAGGATCTGTCAGCGTAAAAATCACCTTCCTAGCCTTGTACTTAACTGCTTATATTGACCAATGCCTCACATTTACGCTGTAAATCCGGCAAAATCTGATCCTGATCATGCAATTTTTTGCATCGGCCACCTAAGTCCGGCAGGATGCCTGCATTTCGTGATATAAACCCCACACTATAAAAAAGGGTACTGTTCCAAGATGGATCGTGGATTTTTCATTATTCTTGGCGCGCAATTTTTATCTGCGCTTGCTGACAACGCCCTCTTCTTTGCGGCCCTTGCGCTACTAAAAGAGCAACACTCCCCCGAATGGCATTTATCCATGCTACTTTGGTGTTTTACAGTGTCCTATGTAGTGCTTGCCCCCTTTGCCGGCTCTTTTGCCGATTCCATGCACAAGGGCAAGGCCATGATGATTTGTAATGGCATCAAACTGGCCGGTTGCCTTGGCATGCTTGTGGGCATCCCGCCGATTATGGCCTACGCCCTTGTCGGCTTTGGCGCTGCAGCCTATTCCCCTGCCAAATACGGCATCATTACCGAATACTTACCTCACGAAAAACTGGTTGCCGCCAATGGCTGGCTGGAAGGCGCAACCGTCAGTGCCATTATCTTTGGCACGATATTAGGCGGCTTACTTGCTGGCTCTCACGTTGCTCCCTGGCTAAACAGCACCGTGCTGGGGGCTTTCTTTACCCCGGCAACCTTTGCGATTGCTGCAATTATTTTGCTCTATCTAGCCGCATCTTGGCTGAACTGCTACATCCCTAAATTAAATATAGAGCTCAAACCCTTGCAGCTGCAGCCTGTCGCGCTGATTAAAGAATTCTGGGGCTGCGTAGCCAAGCTTTGGAAAGACCCTCAGGGCCAGTTATCCCTTGGTGTTACCACGCTATTCTGGGGCGCGGGTGCCACCATGCGCTTGGTAGTATTGAACTGGGCCATTATTTGGTTGAACTTTTCCATGGAGCAAGCGACTCAACTAGTCGCAGTCGTTGCATTTGGCATTGCGGCAGGCGCCATTCTTGCTGGGCATTATGTTCCGCTCAAAAAAGCATTTTGTGTTTTACCTGCGGGTATCGCCATGGGCATTTTGGTGATCGGCATGCTGTTTGTTCACAATACCTGGCTGGCTGCGTTTCTGATGTTTATTGTTGGCTGCCTGTCCGGCTTCTTTGTGGTGCCATTGAACGCAATGTTGCAACACAGAGGGCATACACTGATGGGTGCGGGGCACTCTATTGCCGTGCAAAATTTTAATGAAAATATCGGTATTCTGGTCATGGTAGGTATACATGCCATGATGGTGAAATATTTCAGCCATCCCATTACCGACAATGTGAGTAAAGCGGTAGCCCACCAATTCCAGGCCAGTGGAATTCCTCCTATGTACGCCATTATTACCGGCTTTGGCCTGATGGTGGCCCTGACTATGATTGCGATCACCGTACGATTTCGGCGCGGTGTTCGTGCTGGAATTATGAATGACTAAATTTAGCCTGACCCTGATTGCCCTGATCCTTGTGGGCTGTGGTAAAGAAACAGTAAAAGAAAAAACTGAGCGCCCTCCCCAGCAAGTAACGGCCACCACAACGCAGACGGCGGACATTGCGCTGAATTTAAGCGCACAGGGCCATGTCAGCCCGCTGGATCAGGTGGAAGTCCGCCCGCAAACAAGTGGCTTGATTAGTAAAGTTCATTTTAAAGAAGGTGATCAGATCCAGGCGGGCCAGCTTTTATTCAGCCTAGACGCCAGGACCGAGGAAGCCAATGTGCGCCAGGCCATTGCTAAACTCGCACAAAGCCAGGCCCAGCTAGCTGCCGCAGAAAGGGATTACACCCGCTCTAAAGAGCTAGCACTTCAAAGCTTTATTTCCAAAACCGCACTCGACAATGCCCAAAGCAAATTAGAAACCCTGCAAGCCACACTCGCTGCAGAGCGTGCGGCGGTGGATGCGGCAAAAATCAACTTATCTTATTCGCAAATCAAAGCACCGCTCAGTGGCCGTGCGGGTCTGGTTGAAGTGCATACCGGCAGCTATGTGCAGCCAAGTATTGCAATTCCACTGGTGACCATCAGCCAGCTGGACCCCATCACCGTGGCATTCAGCCTGCCTGAGCGTGATTTAAGTCTTTTACAAAACGCACCTCAGCCTATTTTAGTCAGCGCCCGCTTAGCCGACGGCAATAAAATGCAGGGCAAGCTGAGCTTTATCGATAATGCCGTTAACTCAAGCTCGGGCACCATCGCCTTAAAGGCAGAATTTTCCAACCCCAAAAACCTGCTCTGGCCTGGCGCTTTTGTACCTGTGCAAGTGGCTGCGGGCACGCTTAAAAACGCCGTAGTCTTGCCGACTCAGGCGGTACAAACCGGCCCAGATCATCGCTTTGTTTTTGCCATTCAGGCAGATCAAACGGTTAAATCGATACAGGTTGAATTGCTGCAAGTCGAAAACGAGCGCGCCGTGGTCAGCGGCATTGGCAGCAATATCAAAGTAGTGAAAGAAGGCGGGCAAAATCTGCGTGAAGGCAGCAAAGTACGCGAAGCCAAAAAACGTGACGCAAGTGCGCCAAAAACTGCCGCCAGTGCCGCAAAATGAACATTTCCTTACTCAGCATTAATAAGCCCATCGCAACTACACTTCTGTGGCTGGCAGTGGTGGTGGCAGGGGTAGTGGCTTGGTTTAATCTGCCCATTTCTGCCCTGCCCTCTTTTAATATGCCCACCATTGAGGTGTCTGGCAGCTTGCCTGGTGCCAGCCCGGAAACGATGTCCACCTCGGTGGCAACACCGCTTGAAAAGCAATTTTCAACCATTCCCGGCCTTGCCGTCATTACCTCGAGCAGCACTCAGGGCAAGGTATCGCTAACGCTGGAGTTTGACGCCAACCGCAATATCGACGATGCGGCCGTCGACGTACAAGCCGCGCTCTATCGCGCATCCCGCAGCCTGCCTAAAGACATGACCAGCCCGCCCAGCTACCGCAAAGTCAACCCTGCGGATGCACCGGTGCTGATGGTGGGGATTAACTCGCCATCGATGAGCCTCGCTGAGCTAAACGATTACGGCGACAACCTGATTTCCCCCACACTTTCTACCCTCAATGGCGTGGCACAGGTGACGGTTTACGGGCAAAAACGCTTTGCCGTACGGGTGCAAGTTAACCCAGAGCTATTGGCCGCAAGGGATATGACACTGGCAGAGTTATCCGCAGCGCTTAAATCTGCCAATGCCAACAGCCCGGTTGGCCAGCTCGATGGCAAGCGCCAGGTGCTGGCGCTGCAAGCCAATGAGCAGCTTAAAAATGCCGCTGATTTTTCCAACTTAATCGTTGCACAAAAGAATAAGCAAGCGGTGCGCCTCGCCGATGTCGCCACGGTAGAAGATAGCGTGCAAGACGTAAAAAGTGGCAGCTGGATTAACGGTGAGCGCTCTATCGTGCTGGCTGTGATGCGCCAGTCCGATGCCAATACCGTAGCCGTGGTTGACGCCATCAAAGCCGCCCTGCCGCAATTAAAATCACAAATGCCCGCCTCTGTGAATGTGCAGGTTTTAAACGACAGATCACAATCGGTGCGCGAAGCGATTCACGACGTCAACCTCACCATGCTGCTCACCATGCTGCTGGTTGTGGGCGTGATTTTACTGTTTCTACGCCGTGCTGCTGCTACGCTGATCCCCGCTTTATCGCTACCCATCTCACTGATTGCCACCTTTGCACTGATGCACTGGCTGGGTTATAGCCTCGACAATATCTCGCTCATGGGGCTGACCATTGCCATTGGTTTGGTAGTAGATGATGCGATTGTGGTGCTTGAAAACATCATGCGCCACGTTGAAAACGGCATGAAGCCTTTGGCAGCGGCGATTCAAGGAGCGCAGGAAGTGGGCTTTACCGTGGTCTCGATTTCGGTATCGCTGATTGCCGTGTTTATCCCGATTTTCTTTATGCCCGGCACCATTGGCCTCTTATTTCATGAGTTTGCCGCTGTCGTCACCTTAGCCATTATGGTGTCTGCCGTAGTGGCACTGACGCTGATCCCTATGCTGGCAGCGCGTTATATTAAGCACGAAGCCCCTGACGTCCATGTGCCCGCATGGAGCCGTTTTTTTGAAAAGGGCTTTCATAAAGTGCTTGGCGCGTATCAGCGCACGCTGGACTGGAGCTTGGGCCGCCGCAAGCTGATGCTGATCATTGCTCTAGCAACTTTTGCACTTACCGGCTGGCTGTATCAATCCATGCCCAAGGGCTTTTTCCCCGAAGAAGATATCGGCCAGATTCAGGCCAGCTCTGAGGGCCCGCAGGATATTGCCTACCCGGCCATGCTTAAACTGCATACCGAAGTGGCCGAGCGGATTCAAAAAAATCCCAATGTAAATGTGGTGGTTTCCAGCTTATCCAGCGGCAACCGTGGCCGAATGTTTATTACCTTAAAGCCTCGCAATCAACGGCTTTCTATGGAAAAAACCGTAGCTAGCCTGCGTAAAGACACCAGCGGCATTACCGGCATATCAGTGTTTTTTAACCCGACCCAAAACTTGAAAATTGGCGCACGCAGCTCCAAAAGCCGCTACCAGTACACCCTGCAAGCCGTGCAATCGGACGAATTAAGTGATTGGTCAGACAAGCTGATGCGCGCCATGCGCCAATCGCCGATCTTTACCGAAGTCACCTCCGACACCGAAAAACGTGGCCTGCAAGCAAGGCTCAATATCGACAGAGACAAGGCCCAAACCTTGGGCATCGATATGCAAAACCTGCGCGAAACCCTGTACGGCGCGTTTGGCGAGCGCGAAATCAGCACCATCTATCTGCCGCAAGACAGCTACTCGGTACTGATGCAGCTCTCTGACGAATATCGGCGTGATGAATCGGCGCTCAATAAACTCTATGCCCGCAGTAATAGTGGTGTATTGGTGCCGATCTCGGCGTTTTCCAGTGTTGAGCGCATCATGACCAATAACGCCATCAACCACCAAGGCCAGCTGCCTGCGGTGACGCTATCGTTTAATATGGCCGAAGGCAAAACGCTATCTGAAGCCGCGGCCAAAATTGAATCCCTGAAGCAAGAAATCCAGCTGCCATCCAAAGTATTTGGTGCTTTTGCCGGGGATGCAGCCGTATTCCAGCAATCGCAAAATACCCAACTCTGGTTGATTCTGGTGGCCGTGGCGGTGATTTATGTAATTCTGGGTGTGCTGTATGAAAGCTGGATTCACCCGCTCACTATTCTGGCGGGCATTCCTTCTGCGGCCGTGGGGGCGCTGATTGCGCTGGATATTGTTGGCCTGCCGCTCACCTTTATCGCCATGGTCGGGATTTTGCTCTTGATTGGTATCGTCAAGAAAAACGCCATTATGATGATCGACTTTGCGCTGGAGGCCGAGCGTAAAGAAGGCAAAGCCCCTGAGGACGCCATCCGTGAGGCCTGCTTGCTGCGATTCCGCCCGATTATGATGACCACGCTGGCCGCCATTATGGGGGCGATGCCCATCGCCATCGGTATCGGCGCAGGTGCTGAGCTGCGCCAACCCATGGGCGTGGCAGTAGTTGGCGGCTTGGTGCTCTCGCAACTCATCACCCTCTACATCACCCCCGCGCTTTATCTGAGCTTTGACAGCTTACAAAAGCGCTGGCAGAAAGCCAGATAAAAGATAAGCTGATGAGCAGGATTCTTCAGTTAGCCTTGATAGAGCGCTAAACCCTTAACCACAGAGAACACTGAGGGCACAGAGTTTCACAGAGAAAACAAGAATTCGATGGTTTTCTCTGTGGCCTCGTTTTACGCTGTGGTTCAAGATTTTGCGCCCTCAGCTTAAAGCTAAAGCAGCTTGATCATCAGGAAGGATAAAGGCCAGCAGAGATGCTGGCCTTTATCTATTGTCATGGCTAAAAGCCAGCTTGCTTAAAATTTAATCAGCAAAAAAAGCCGCCTACAGAACAAAGACTTGCCCCACTTATCCACAGAGCACTCACAAGCTTGTGCTCCTTGAACGGGGATAAACGGTAATGTTTTCGGCGGGTTTCACTCACCCTACAAAACTGTGGCCTGCTTAGCGAAATATCCTTTGCATTTAAACCCTCATTCCCGAGTGCTCCTATCGAGAATCCAGTGCTTGTGCTGAATTCCCGATCAATGTATTCGGGAATGACGGGCCAATGAACTTGGGAAATGAAACAAGCCCCTTACAGGTTGTAAACCAAGATCAAAGCAATCAAGGCCGGGGCTACGATGCGACACATCCACTTCATGCCAACGTTTAAAACGGGGCTAAGTTCCAGCTCGGCTTCGATCACGGGCCAGATTTTCCAGCCTGCAAACAGCGCCGTGCCGATCCCACCCAGTGGCAGCAGGATATTAGATGCGCTGTAATCCATCAGCTCAAACACATTGCGACCAAACCATTTATATTCGCCCAGCACGCCAAACGAGAGCGAGGCAGGAATACCAGCCAGAAACACCAAGAGAGTAATCAGGCCAGTGGTGGCTTTACGGGGCAGATTCCATTCATCAATTGGATACACCGCCACCAGCTCAAGCAAAGAAACGGATGAGGTCAGTGCTGCAACTAAGAGTAACGCAAAGAACGCCACCGCAAAGAATTGGCCAAAAGGCAGATGGTTAAACACCACCGGCATGGTCATATAGGTCAGGCCTGGGCCTGCTGCGGCATCCAGGCCAAAGGCCGTAATGGCCGGGAAAATCATCAGGCCAGCCAAGATGGAGGTCATGGTGGTTAAGCCCGTCACCCACATGGCCGCATTGGTGAGCTTTACATCACGCCCCAGATAAGAGCCATAGGCCAGCATGCAGCCTGCGCCTACTGATAGCGAGAAAAATGCAAGGCCTAGCGCATCGACCAGCATTTTTGAGTTTACTTTTGAGAAATCCGGCGCTAAAAAAGCCAGCACGCCCGCCCCTGCGCCCGGCAGGGTAAGAGAGCGGACAATCAGCCCCAGCATCAGCAAAAATAAGGCGGGCATCAAGATTTTACCTGCGCGCTCAATGCCTTTTTGAATACCGGACATCACCACAATCAGAGTAAGCAGGGCAAACAGGGCGTGGGTGATAATCGGCTCAACCGGGCTGGAAACATACTGCCCGAATAGTGCGCCCAAGGCTTTCGGATCGTTACTCATGACACGGCCATCAATGGCGCGCAGCAGATAGCCGATTGTCCAGCCGCCGACCACGCTGTAGAAGGAAAACACCGTTAAGCCGCAAAGTACGCCGATATAGCCAACCGCCGACCAGCCCTTGCCACCGAGCTTTTTAAATGCGCCCACAGCACCACAAGCCGCAGCACGGCCAATGGCAATTTCGGCCAGCATCAGCGCAATGCCTAGGGTAAAAGTGATCAACACAAATATCAGCAAAAACGCACCGCCGCCATTCATGGCGGTCACGTAAGGGAATTTCCAGATTGAGCCTAAGCCGACGGTTGCCCCTGCGGAGGCAAGAATAAAGCCGAGTTTAGAGCTCCATTGCGAACGAGACATGCGCTATTCCTGGTAGCGACAAATGAGCCCATAGCCATTTGCCAAATATATCTGCCACCGAATGCGCGAGCTAAAAACAAAGGCCGCCCTTTCGGCGGCCCCATAGATCAACGGTGCCGCTTAAATTAGAAGCGCCACCAGCCTGTAAAAGAGTTGATCATATTTGTATTCATGCTTTTAAGAATGCCTTGTAAGCTGACTAATAGTCAAGCAGTAATTTTGCGTTGCAGCACGTGTTTACAGATTTTTCACCAGCACCGTGGTAATCAGCACAGGTGCAAGGTAGCGGCAGGTAATCAGCCATGCTTGCCTTTTCCAGCCTTGCAGGCCCACTTCATCCACCAGCGTGTCGCCTTTCCAGCCTGCCAGTAGCGCGAGGCCAATACCGCCAATAGGCATGGCCAGATTGGATACAAAGTAATCCATCGCATCAAAAATGCTTTTGCCAAAGATGCGAGCATCAGACCAGATACCAAACGACCACGATGCCGGGATACCGCAGAGGAACACCGCCAGCGCGATGCCGATCAATACAGGACGGCGCGGCAGCTTCAGATCGTCAATAAACCAGATGGCGATCAGCTCTAGCATCGCCACCGATGAAGACAATGCGGCCATTGCAAGCAAAGCAAAAAAGGCAATAGCAAACAACTGGCCAAAGGGCAGGTGCATAAACACCACCGGCATGGTCATAAAAGTAAGCCCCGGCCCGGCCGCTGGGTTTAAGCCAAAAGCCGCCACGGCAGGAAAAATCATTAGCCCGGCAAGAAGCGCAATCATCACGGCCAGAAATACCACCCACAGTGAAGCAGAGAGAATTTCTTCGCTGGAATGCATATAAGAGCCATAGGCCACCATCGCCCCCACGCCTAAAGACAGCGAGAAAAATGCCAGCCCTAAGGCTTCCACCACCATGGCGGGATTAACGCGGCTCCAGTCTGGCGCTAAAAACTGCACCACCCCGGCCCATGCGCCCGGCAGCGTTAAAGAGCGCAGCATCAGGATCAGCATAATAATAAACAGCGCAGGCATCAGCACTTTGCCCGCCCGCTCAATGCCCTTCTCAATGCCGCCCAGCACAATACCTAAGGTGGCTAGGGTAAACAGTGCATGGGTAATCAAGGGCTTAATCGGATCAGATACAAAGCTGCCAAACATCGCTTCTAATGCTTTTGGATTGGCGCTCATTACGCTGCCATCAATGGCCTTGCCAAGGTAGGCAAAAGTCCAGCCGCCCACCACGCTATAAAACGAAAACAGAACAAAGCCTGCGATCACGCCCAAGAGGCCCAGGAGCGCCCAGTGCTTGCCGCCGATTTTTTTAAACGCGCCCACCGCACCGTTAGTAGCTGAGCGGCCTAGGGCAATCTCGGCCATCATCAGCGCCAGCCCTAGGGTAAAGCTAAAAATCAGAAACAGCAGCAAAAACGCCCCGCCGCCATTCATGGCCGTGACATAAGGAAACTTCCAAATCGCACCCAGCCCAATGGCCGAGCCGGCCGCCGCCAGAATAAAGCCCAAACGCGAGCCCCAAGCATTACGTGTTGTCATAAAACATCCTGCGTGTTTTTAATAAATGAGCCTAGGTGGCTCTATGCAAATCTAAAGCAAGGCTTTTTTAGTGCCTTCGGCACGTTGATTAGGTGCGGGAATCCCCCGCGTGGGACTTACTTTCTTGCTTCGCCAGAAATCCTAGTACGCAAAGAAGGCGACCCCGACCAGCACGAAACCCCTCACTGTGGACAATCGAGGCGGCGGCTGCGGGACTCGCTTCGCTCAAACATCCTCGCCGAAACCCCGCCCCGCTTGTTCCTCGCTTCGGCGTGCTTCAAGGGGGATTTAAGCCCCGTGCTATCAGCAACGATACGAATTCAAGTTACATAGTTTTGATATGCTCAAAGATTTTTCACCAAAATCACCGCAATGGATAAAGGCGCGACCACGCGGCAGCTCCATTTCAGGCCGAAGAGGGGCAGGCCAGCCAGACCAGAATGCTCTTCCAGCAGCGGCCATACGCGCCAGCCTGCGAACAGTGCCACGCCGATTCCACCTAGTGGCATCATCACATTGGAGACGCTGTAATCCATCAGGTCAAAAATGGTTTTGCCAAAGAATTTAACGTCCGCCCAAGGGCCAAAAGACAGTGATGCGGGAATACCACAGAGGAAAACAGCCAGTGATAAACAAAGAATCACTTTGCGGCGTGGCAGTTTGTATTCATCCAAAAAGAGCGTTGCAATCAGCTCGAGCATAGAAACAGATGAGGTCAGTGCGGCCACCGAAAGCAGGGCAAAGAAGGCGATGGCAAAGATTTGGCCAAAGGGCAGGCTGGCAAACACCACTGGCATGGTCATAAAGGTCAGGCCTGGGCCTGCACTAGGGTCGAGCTTAAAGGCAAACAGCGCTGGGAAAATCATCAACCCGGCCAAAATCGCCACGGTGCAAGAAAGGCCAACCACCCAAGCCGCCGAGTGCAATACCGGTGTTTCTTGCTTCACGTAGGAGCCGTAAGCGATCATGCCGCCCGTGCCTAAAGACAGCGAGAAAAACGCAAGGCCAAGGGCATCAACCACCATGGCGGGTGTCAGCTTAGAAAAATCTGGGGCAAAGAAAGCCACCACGCCCTGCCATGCGCCGGGCAAAGTCAGCGAGCGGGCGATCAGAATCAGCATGATGATAAAGAGGCCCGGCATCAGCAATTTGCTGGCGCGCTCAATGCCTTTTTCGATGCCGCCAATCACAATACCCAGCGTTGCCAGCACAAACACGCCGTGGGTCAGAATCGGCCAGAAAGGATTAGATACATAATGCTCGAAAGTGTCTTTGAGTACCTTGGTATCTGTAGTCAGCACCGAGCCATCCATGGCCAGTGCTAGGTAAGCCAGCGTCCAGCCACCCACCACGCTATAAAAGCTGTACAGCACAAAGCCCGCAAAAATACCCATCATGCCAATCAGCGGCCAGGATTTACCCGCCAGCTTGCGAAACATCCCCACTGGCCCGGTTTGCGCGCTACGGCCTAGGGTAAATTCCACCACCATCTGGGCTAGGCCTAGGGTGAAGCTAAAAAATAAAAACAGCAGTAAAAACACGCCACCGCCATTCATGGCCGTCACGTAAGGGAATTTCCAAATAGCGCCAAGGCCAATGGCCGAGCCTGCCGCAGCAAGGATAAATCCCAGCTTAGAGCCCCAGTTAGAGCGAGTAGTCATGATGCGGTCCTTTTTTTGTAAATCTCAAGAACCAACAAATCAGGCGGGCCAGAATGCAACAAGGCCGCCTGATTTGGCGGCCTTGGATGGTTCATTCTGTGTACTTTAAATGAACGCGACCCATCGGGCTGCCAGTGGGCAAGCCAGATAATAATAAGAAAAATAAACGCGGGTCAGATTCAGCATAGTGGGGCATCTTCGGCCGTGCAGCGGTGGGCTGTCAAGCCATGGGCTTACTGAAGCGGGGCCATTTTTTCATTCATAACCCTTGCTTAACGGCCAATTTAAAAGCACTAAAAAATCTTTTATTACAAGCAGTTAAAACCATTAAACACCCACGCAAGGGGTTAAAAACAGCCTTGATATGTCCTCATGCGCAAGGCTGTTTATGGTAATAAAACCCAGAATAAACGCCGATCTGGCAAATGATGCTCTGCAATAAAAAATGAAACCAGGGCTACACCTGCCCTGATTTCATCCAATACGCTTAAGCCCCGGCCCAGCAGGCCTCTTCACTTTGATTCACAGGTTTTGCATCCAGCACCACTCGGATATCTTTAAATTGCGTACCGCGCTGCAGGCGAACAGTAATGCTGTCTGCCAGCCCTGCTTGATCGGCATCGCGGCGGTAGGTGAAGCTGCCATATTCTGCAAAATTAATCCGCCCCAGCTTGGCTGAATTCACCAGCACAAAGCGATCGACCTGTTGATTAGCGGCCAATATAACCCGCAGACAGCGCCCAGCACTGCTAAAGCGTGTTTGTAGCAAGGCCAGATTATTTGGATTAACAGGCGGCAAGGTTGGCACCGTAGTTGGCACTGCGGTAGGCCGGGTTGGCGGGCTGGTCGGCACAGATGTTGGCACCGCCGTTGGACGAGTTGGCGGGCTGGTCGGCACAGGCGTTGCAGTTGGGCGTGTTGGCGGCGCAGTAGGCACAGCCGTTGGGCTTGGCCCAGTGCCATTGGCTAGCGGGCCTTCGCAGCGCAGCGCTGCACGATGCGCATCCAGCTGATAATCGCTGGCAAAGCAATTAAGCGCCAGCATATTATTGGCGCTGCCTTGCAAGTTTTTCAGTGCATTATTCAGCAATACATCGCTTTCCTGATGTGCTGCTGTCAGCGTACTGGCACGAATAGCGGTTTGACCTGTGCATTCAAAACGACGCAGCTCACTGCCCGCGCCCTCTGCCCATACACGGCAGGCCAGCGGCAGCACTTTGCCCATTAAGGATTGAATATGCGCCACATCACTGAGCTGCCATGCCGATTGCGCCAGCCAATCTTGGCCCTCGATGGTAGAGGTATCCCCCAGCTGACCTGCCTTTTGCAATGCAACTTGCTGCCCTACAAAGTCTTTAAAGCGTGCACTTAAAGCCGCATCTGCGCCAAGGCGTTTCACCAATGCATCAAAGCCTTTTACATCATCGTTACGCAATTGCTGCAATACATCAGCCAGAAGGCCCGGCTCATTGCGATGCAAGAAATAGAACCACAGCGCCGAATGGCTGTAAAAATCCCAGCCATCGCTATAGCTTGAACGCATAATTTGCGCTGGCGTCTGAAAACTAGCTGGCCAGTTATTTGCCACGACATCCACTACATGGCCACGTACTTTAATGCCCTCACGCGAGGTGCTCCACGCCATAAACTCGGCAAAGCCTTCGTCATACCAAGGCATACGGCGGCTGTCGCGGAAGAATTCGCTGGAGCCCCACATACCCGGCTGAATAAAGCGGCCCGATAAATAATGCACGTATTCGTGGCGAACCAGCTCTTCTAAAGACAGTGTGCTTTCCTGGCTGGTGCGCTCAAAGGTATAAAAAGTAGCGCCGTTTTCAATATAAATACCCCCGTTATCGGTAGATAAATCATTGAGTAAGCCCTGGTAGCGGCCGTAATCGGTTTTTGTACCGTAAATCACCATGCGTAAACGTGCATTCGGATCATCTTTTACCGGCTGGCTTACGCCACTTACCCGCTTAAGCTGAGCCTCAACCTGCTTCATGGCGTAATAAAGCGGCTCTACCTGCTTGCGGCTAAGCGGCGTTTCAAAAACCAAATTGCCATTGTCAAATGACCAGCGATTAGGAAATAAGCGGGCTTTAAGCTCAGCTTCGGCATTGCAAATGTTGTATCGATCGCAAGGCACTTTGGCGATTTTTTTCAGCGCATAAACCGCCTCGGCCCATGCTGCAGAATAACGCTCTGCATTTAGATGCCCAGCCACCGCAGGCTCAGCAATCGGCGTGGTTCTTGGGTAAAGCATAAAACGGCCGGTTTCACGCAGTGTATTTAAAAACATCTGCTCATCTGCAAAAGCAGAGCGGCCCTGGCGCACAATCGCCGCCAGAGACTTAACTAATCCATCAAGCTGACCTGCTTCAACTTTTTGATCAAAGCCACCCTGGCTATGCAAATTAAACAAAGTAGTTTGCATAGGATGCAAAGCATATTGAGCATAGCTTTGCTTAAACTGCCCCTGATAGCGGCCAAAAAAAGCGCTTAATAATGGCAATGCATATTCAGGCTGACGTACCGAATCGGCCAGAATCATGGTTTCGCTGACACTTTGGCGCGCATCATTCTGGCGCTCCCATGCCTCACTGGATTGAGATTCATCCTCTGCTGGGTTTAACCAGATCGCCGGATTATCTGCCAGCGCACTCACCACCTGCATAACGGGCTGATCCACCGTGCGCCCATATTCGCCCACTTCTCTGGCATGGCTGTACTGGGTGAAATAGCCCGCTTTTAAAAAAGTAGCCAATGGCCAGAGCCCATTGGGCTTGGCCGGGTTCCACTGGCGAGCGCGCAAGCGAGCTTCTTTTGCCACGGCCTGCATATTTGCAGCCGAAATTACCGGGTAAGTTGCCGCATCGGCCTCAAAAAGTCGGTTAATACAACGCCCTTCCACCGTTGCCACATAGCTGGCCAGTGCCGCGCCCGATAAAGAAAACAATCGCTGATCGCATTCAGCATAAAGCGGCGCTGCCGCCACGCCTTTTTGCAGAGCAGATACCTGCGGATGATCAGACCCTCCTTTTGCGCCAGCCTGTGGCGGCAGGCCAAACGGATGGCTGGGAGGCTCACCCAAAACAGGGGCATGCTCTGAATTCCCCTGCTGGCTGGCAGCGGGTGGCGGAGCAGATTCTGCCGTGTTTTCGCCTCCCGTTGTCACACATGCAGCCATGATGCTGGCAAGAGCAATTGCCAATACGCCAGCCTGCGTGCTTCGCTTATTTATTACTTTTTTAATGCGCATAAGTCAGCTCCAATAAGTAATGCTTACAAAATTAGAACATCATTATGTGCTTATGATTTATTTAAATAAACATATTTAAATAATCAAGAAAGAAAACTCTAATTAATTAGAAAGTAAATACATAAATTATTGTAAGCATAATTACTTATTAAGAAATTTATTTAAGCGCTCAATCAACTTTAATTAAATCAGTAAAAAAGAGACACACCTCCCCATAAGGCACCAAAAGCCATTCACCTGCATCGTCAGCACTTAACAACAAGCTATCCATCGCCTTTAAAACAAACTGCTGCCCGCCCTTCTGGCATAAAACAGATTCACCTCCGGCCAAAAATAACAGGCCACTTTCACCCGCAAAAGCCCATGTTTCCGGCATGCTGAACACCTGCTGGCGCAATAAATGGCGATAGCTGCTACGCCTTGTCATCACATTAAAATCAATCACTTCGCCCTGCAACAGACGGGCATACACCTTAGCCTCGCCGGCAAAACGCAGCGGCTGATCTTTGGGCATCAGAGTCTGCGGCCCACCCTTGCCAAATTGCAGGCTGACCCCCTTTCCCGCAACCATAGCGAGGCTGCGATCTACACCTGCAAATTCTGAAAAGCCTCCATCAAGCCCGATCGTAGCCATGCTGATACGCCAGTCAAAATGATCCAGCGATGCCTCTTTCGGAAAAATAACAATTTCTGACGTCACCCCTCCACCGTTTTTCCAAGCTTGCACGGGTAAATCTTTTTTTTGTATTATTTTGGGCATTTTAAATTTCACCTATTTAAGTTAATCCACAATACACTGTCTAAAACCTGACAACCATCATCATCTGATCAGCAGACTCAAATACAGAACATGAGCGATCATTGCCAAAACTGTGGCGCATGCTGCGCCCATTACAGGGTTTCATTCTATTGGGGTGAAAGCGATGCGGCCCAGGGCGGCAGCGTGCCAGCCCGCTTAACCATCCCCATCCATTCTATTTATGTTGCCATGCGCGGCACAGACCACCACCCTAGCCGCTGCGTGGCCTTAACAGGAAAAATAGGAGAAGCGGTGAGCTGCAGCATCTATGAGCAGCGCTCCAGCACGTGCAAAGAAGTTATGGCAGGGGATGAGCAATGTAATAAGGCGAGGCAGGCTTACAATCTAAGCCCGATTATTGATCAGCCCAAAGAAACTGCCGAAGTATTTTGCTGATGTTAGATTAGAGAACTGATGTTACGCAGAGATCATCTTTTTAGTGCCTTCGGCACGTTAATTTTGGAGCGGTTGCCCCCGCAGGGGCCTTCCTTTCTTGAACGGCCAAGAAACGAGGCCAAAGAAGGCAGCCCCACGAAACACGAAAGCCCCTGCGCTGCGGACAATCGAGTCGGCGGCAGGCGGGATTGGCTCGCTGCCTCGCTCCCAAGCGATCCCCCGCCCCGCTTGTTCGGAGCTTGCGTGTTTCAAGGGGTGATTTAAGCCCCGTGCCATGAGCAGTGATACGAATCCTAATAACAGGGTTTTAACACATTCAAAACCTAAAAAATAACTGAACTCAAGTCATGTTTTCCTCCGTGAAACTCCGTGTTCTCTGGGGCCGAAGTGGTTCAAGATTTGGGTTTTAGTGCCTGTAAGCAAGACACCCTCCCCGCCAGCCTTCATAATCTCCTTCATCCTGAATCACCACTCCCCACACATGAAAATCATCCACACCTCGGACTGGCATCTGGGCCAGCATTTTATGGGCAAGACGCGCCAGGCTGAGCATCAGGCTTTTTTAGACTGGCTGCTGGCAAGCGCAATCACCCACAATGCCGATGCTATTTTGGTGGCTGGGGATATTTTTGATACAGGCTCGCCGCCCAGCTATGCGCGCGAGCTTTACAACCACTTTATTGTGGCCCTCAGCAAAACCGGCGCGAGGCTGATTATTTTGGGTGGTAATCATGACTCGGTAGCTACTTTAGGCGAAAGCAAATCGCTGCTTGCTGAGCTAAACACCAGCGTGATTCCAGGCGTGGCTGCAGATGCAGGCGAACAGGTTTTGCTGCTCAAGCAAAAAGACGGCAGCGCCGGGGCGGTGTTATGCGCGATTCCCTTTATCCGCGCACGCGATGTGCAGCAAAGTGTGGCGGGGCAAAGCAGCGATGAAAAGCAGCTCAGCTTGCAAGCAGGTATTTTTCAGCACTATCAAACGCTGTATCAGCGTGCTCTGGATGAGCGAAACCAGCTTGGATTGCCCACCCTGCCCATTATCGCCACCGGCCATCTCACCACTGTTGGCGCAAGCGCCAGTGAATCGGTAAGAGAGATTTATGTTGGCGCACTAGAAGCCTTCCCCACCAGCGCCTTTCCACCTGCTGACTATATTGCGCTGGGACATATTCATCGCCCGCAAAAAGTCGGCGGCTTTGAGCATATCCGCTACTGCGGCTCGCCGATTCCACTGAGCTTTGATGAAGCCAAGCAGGCCAAAGAAGTACTGCTGGTTAGCTTAGATCATCAGGGCCTGCAAGCGGTTGAGCCGCTCGCCATCCCCCGCTCCCAGCAACTGATCTCTCTGCGCGGCAATCTGGCCGAGTTGGAATCGGCCATCAGCGCCCTTGAAAAAAACGAATCAATCTGGCTGGAAGTGCTGGTCAGTAGCGATGATTACCTCAGCGACTTACAAAGCCGCATAGAAGTGCTGACTAAAGACACGCAAATAGAAGTGCTGCGCATCCGCAGAGAGCGCGGCAATGCGGCCAGTACCTGGCAAGCAGACAGCAAGGAAACGCTGGCCGAGCTAAGCCCTGCCGATGTCTTTGCCCAGCGCATCGCCAGCGAAGAAATCGAAGCGCCGCTCCTAATCGAGCTGGAAAAACGCTATGCACAAACCGTCACCTTATTGCAGGAGGCCAAGGCATGAAGCTGCTTAGCCTGCGTTTAAAAAACCTGAATTCATTAAAAGGTGAGTGGAAAATCGATTTCACTGCCGCGCCCTTTAAAGATAACGGCCTGTTTGCCATTACCGGCCCTACCGGCGCGGGTAAAACCACCCTGCTGGATGCCATTTGCTTGGCGCTTTATCACCAAACTCCGCGCATGAGCAGCATTTCGGCCAGCAGCAATGAGCTGATGACTCGCCATACCAGTGATTGCCTTGCAGAAGTGGAGTTTGAAGTGAAAGGCAGCCGCTATCGCGCTTTCTGGAGTCAGCGCCGTGCGCGTAATCTGGCCAGCGGCGCATTGCAAGCGCCCAGAGTGGAGCTGGCAGACGCCAGTGGGCAAATTCTCACCGATAAAATCAATGAAAAGCTCAGACTCACCGAGGCCCTGACCGGCCTTGATTTTGGCCGCTTTACCAAATCCATGCTACTGGCACAGGGTGGCTTTGCGGCCTTTTTAAATGCCGCCGCCAACGAGCGAGCCGAGCTTTTAGAAGAGCTGACCGGCACCGATATTTACGGCCAGATTTCACAATCTGTATTCGAGCAAACCCGCAGCAGCAAGCAAGCGCTCGATCAGCTGCGCGCCAGGGCTTCCGGTGTAGAGCTGCTGAGTGATGAGCAGCGCAGCAACTTAAACCAAGAAGCGAATGACTTAGCCCATGCTGGGCAAGCCTTGCAAAGCCAGCTCAGCCAGGTGCAAATTAATCGCCAGTGGCGCGAAGCGCTAAGCAGAGCCAATCGTCAGCATGCTGACGCTCAAACCCGCCAGCAAGAAGCCCTTGCTGCGCTGGCCCGCGCCCAGCCACAGCTGGATCAGCTTGCCCGAAGCGAGCCAGCGGCAAAACTGCAAGTGCCTTACAGCGCATTAAGCCAAGCCACAGAGGCACTCGCCCATACCAAGCAAGAGCTGGTGCAGCTGAGCACAGAACAAAACAGCGCCCTTGAAGAACACCGAGCTAGACTCTGGCAGGCGCAGCAGCTGGCGATGCAACTCAGCCAGCAGAGCAGCGCTCGGCTCACCCAAACCCAAGCCGCGCAGAGCGCATTAATCAGCAACCAACATCCCGAGCATGCAAAACTAGGCGAGCAGCTGGTGGGCTGGCGGGCGCAGTTTTTAAGCTTAAATACCCTCGCAAGCGGGATGAGCAAGCTGGAAGCCGAGATCAATCAGCAAAATATCCAGACACTGATTGAGCAACACGCGGCAAGCATTCTAAGCGTCAGCAGCCAGCAAGCAGAAAGCCAAGCGGCTGGGCGGGCAGAAAACACAGCGCAAGCGGCATGGCAGGCTTTGCTTGCAGGCAAAGACGAAGCGGCTTTTTGGGAGCAAAAACAAAGCTTACTTGAGCGTGGCGCAGATATCGCTAGGCTGGCCGAGCTGGAAATCAGCCGCCAAAAAACACAGCAGCAATCTGCACTACTGGCCACAACGCTGGCCGAAAAACAGACCATGGTCA
This sequence comes from Iodobacter fluviatilis, assembly GCF_900451195.1. NCBI lineage: Bacteria > Pseudomonadati > Pseudomonadota > Betaproteobacteria > Neisseriales > Chitinibacteraceae > Iodobacter > Iodobacter fluviatilis. The sequence goes on along the minus strand of NZ_UGHR01000001.1, from coordinate 405,469 downwards.
GCCAAAAAAATCAGGCACTGGCAACGCTCAGGCTGACATTCAGCGATTTAAAACAACAGCTGAACGATAAGAAAAAACTGCTGGAACAAGAGCAACGCATTCAAGGGCTGGAAGCCTATCGCCAGCAATTACAAGCCGGTGAAGCCTGCCCGCTCTGCGGGTCTCATGAGCATCCGGCCATTTTGGATTACCAAGCGCTGAATGTTTCTGCCACCGCCGCAGCAATGGAGGCCAAACAGGCCGAGCTGGAAAAGCTCACTGAAGAGGGGCAAGCGCTCAAGCTTGATCTCACCCGGCTGGAAGCCGAAATCAACGCCCTTGAATCTCAACAAAACAACTGCTCAATACTCGCCGCAGAGCAGATGCAGCAATGGCATCTGCTCTGCAACAAGCTGGCCGCTCACACCCCTGATTTAGCCGCACTCCGCCAGCAACACGCCGCAGCCTTGCAGGATGCAGACACCCGCTTAAACCAGCTAGCCCAAATGAAGGCTCAGCTAGAAGAAGCGCAAAAAGTAAGACTGGCCGCTGAAAAAAAACTGGCAGAGCAACAGCAAGCTTTGCAATTGCTGACGCAAAAGCTGGAAAACGCACAGGCGCATCTGCAAGATTTAAACCAGAGAAAAAACAGGCTGGCCGAGCAAATCAGCACAGAAACCGAAGCACTGCGGTGCTCGCTGCCTGATCAGCTGCCTTCGGACAGCCAAGCATGGCTGCAGGCGCAAGAATCACTATGGCAAAGCTGGCAAGCCGCAGAGCTACAGTTGCAACAGCTGGCACAAGATTTAATGGTCCAGCAACAAGCGGTAAAAGCAGCTGAGCAGTTAGAGCAAACTTGGCAACGATGCTGGCAGGAAACGGGCGCAGCCCCGCAAGCGGCACAGGCTAACTCTACCCAGCCCGAGGCCGATTTAGCCGCTTGCACCGTGCAGATCAGCAGCCTGCAAGAGCAAATAAGCCAGCAAAAGGGCCGAGAAATCACCCTGCAAAAACGCATGCAAGAGCATGAGGAGCAGCTGCAACACGCCAGCAGTACATGGCAAGCCGCGCTGGCTGCCAGCCCTTTTCAAGACGAAGCCGCATTTATGGCCGCACGCTTGGAAGACGATCAGCGCAATGTATTCAGCGCGCTCAAACAGCAGCTCGATACCGCGCTGATCACCGCCAACACCCTGCTCGGCAGCGCGGAACACATTTTAGCGCCGCTGCAGGCAGAGGCCAAAACCACGCTTGAAGCCCCCGAGCTGGATGAGCAGCTGGCCAGTCTAAGCGCAGAAATCAGCCAACTGGCCCAGCGCCAGGGTGAAATTCGCGCGGTATTGCTGGGGGACGATACAAAGCGCAGCAGCCAAGCCACGCTGTTTGCTGAGATTGCAGCCATGAGTGTGGATTACGATTACTGGCAGCACCTTAACAGCCTGATTGGCTCGGCCGATGGTGCAAAATATCGCAAATTTGCACAGGGCTTAACGCTGGATCATCTGATTCATCTGGCCAACCGTCAGCTGGAGCGCCTGCATGGCCGCTACCAGCTGATGCGAAAAAACACAGGCGAGCTGGAGCTGGGGATCATCGACACATGGCAAGGCGATGTGGCACGAGACACCAAAACATTATCAGGCGGCGAAAGCTTTTTAGTCAGCTTAGCGCTGGCCTTGGCGCTGTCTGATCTGGTGAGCCACAAAACATCGATTGATTCGCTGTTCTTAGATGAAGGCTTTGGCACGCTGGACGGCGAAACCCTAGAAATCGCCCTCGACGCGCTCGACCACCTCAACGCCAGCGGCAAAATGATAGGCATCATCAGCCACGTAGAAGCCCTGAAAGAACGCATCCCCGTGCAGCTTAAAATCCATAAATCAGCAGGGCTGGGGCTGAGCCAGATGGATAAGCAGTATGCGTTTTCAGGAGGGTAAATGTAGGGTGGGCACGGGTTTTTGCCCACGCGCCATTTAAGCCAAAGGCATGTAAAGCATCTTTTGTAGGGCGGGTGAAACCCGCCAGATTTTGATATGAAATTACGAAAACGCCTAGTTTCACCCCAGATGCGAAGCAAGATCTAAAAGATCTTTTTAGTGCCTTCGGCACGTTGATTTTGGAGCGGTAGCCACCGCGGGGGCCTTCCTTTCTTGAACGGCCAAGAAACGAAGCCAAAGAAGGCCGCCCCACGAAACACGAAGACCCCTGCGCTGCGGACAATCGAGTCGGCGGCGGGCGGGATTGGCTCGTTGCCTCGCTCCCTTGCCGAAACCCCGCCCCGCTTGTTCCTCGCTCCGGCGTGTTTCAAGGGGACTTTTAAGCCCTATGCGCAGAGCGTAGCTATTACGTACTTTCATTGTTTTCTGCGTATTGGGTAAGACACAATTTTGTGCCCACCTCTCATCCCCTCTGGCATACATCATGCTGATCGCATCTTTCCTTCTGCATTCACTAAAGGGAAATATCATGCGTATCGAGCAGAGCGATTTAAAGCTCACCAGCCACCAGGCCAGCAGCAGTGAAAGCTGGAAATCCTTGCAAATAGCGGAAGGGTCTGCTTCGGCGGATCCGTCGCAAACCCCATTTTCAGCCTTTTTTAATCAGGAATTATCCGCCCTTGCCCGCTTTATGCCGCAAACAGACGCTAAGCAGGAAGAAGCCATGAAGGAGGTGGATAAGAGCCAGACTCAGCGTTTTCAGTCTTTATGGGAAATGCTGTTTGGCAATCACACCAGCAGCCAATCTACGCCAACTTGCCCGGAAAAACCCACTGCGGCAGCCACCGCAAACAGCCCTTTATCAACAACAGCTAAAGCCCAGCCTATTACGCTGCAAGTCATGGCTATTGAGCACAGCAAGAGCAGCGAAAGCTGCAGTTTTAATGCCAGCGGCAAGGTTTGCCTGCAAGATGGCAGTACGCGGCAATTTGACGTTGCTTATCAGAATGCCCAAAGCAGCGAGAGCACGAAAATACTGGGTGCAGAGTGGCTTACATTAAAAGACCCGCTGGTGATTGATATGGGGCCGGCCACCACGAAGCTCAGTCAGCAAAGTGTAGATTTTGATTTAGATAATGATGGTAAAAAAGAAAGCATGCGCTTGCCTGATGCCAGCTCTGGCCTGCTGTTTTTAGATAAAAATCATAATGGCGTGGCCGATAATGGCAGTGAGCTATTTGGCCCGCAAAGCGGTAATGGCTTTAGTGATTTGGCTAGGCTGGATGACGACCACAATGGCTGGATAGACGAAGGCGATACGGCTTATAAAGACTTAAAACTCTGGCAGAGCGGTGATCAGCCAGCCGGACGAGTGCAAACGCTGGCGCAGGCAGGCGTAGGAGCCATGGCCACCACCAGTGTGCAAACGGAATATGGCATTAAAGAAAACGAGCAGCTACTTGGCCAGATTCGCGCCAGCAGTGTATGGCTTGGTGAGCATGGCGGCGCAGGCAGCGTGCGGCAAATTGATTTGGCGACCAAGCCGCTGGCTTGAAATGTGATTCCATTGAAGATAAGGCAAAGGGGCGCAAGTGATTGCGCCCCTCTGTAAAACAATCGCTTTGGCTTAACTAAATATTACTTAATCAAATGCCCAAGAAAAGCATAAGCAAAGCCAAAGTAAATAAAGACGCCCAGTAAATCCATGATGGATGTAATCAGTGGCGCACTCAGCGTGGCCGGGTCCGCACGCATCAGGCGGGCACCGAAAGGCAGCAGCGCACCAATAATGCCGCCTGCGGCAGTACAAACCATCATGCTCAGACCAATCACCATCAGGATGTCAAAGTTCATGGCGTCCTTGCTGAAATACGCCAGTATGGTTTCCAGAACACCAATCACGATGGCAATCGCCAGTGCAACAGGGATTTCGCGCTTAATCACAAACCAAACATCTTTCCAGCAGAGGCGGACCTCACCCAATGCCATGGCGCGCAGCACCAAGGTGGCAGACTGGCTGCCGGTGTTACCCCCCATATCCACAATCGGTGCCAGAAACGCCGCCAGAATAATCACTTCGCTAATTAAGTCTTCCTGCTGCGATACAAAGGTACTGGTGATGATGCCAAAGCCAGTCAAAATAATCAGCCACAGCACTCGCACCTTAAATAATTGCTTGATGCTGGATTCCCTCAGGCTAAGATCTGCCCCGCCGCCCGATGCGGTACCGCCAAACTGAGACAAGCGCGTAACGTCCTGCTCTTTTTCAATATCCATTGCATCATCAACGGTCATGATGCCGATCATGCGCTCGCTCTGATCCAGCACAGGGATAGCCAGCAGATCATAGCGGCGGATCAGCTCGGCAGCCTCTACGGCTGGCCAGTCTGCACGGGCAAACACCGAGTTCGTTTTCATCAGCTCATCAACCCGCATCCCTGGCTTGGCCAGCACCAATTCCCGTAAAGAAACCGTGCCCAATAATTGCCTGTCGTCATTCACCACATACACCACATAAATGGTTTCTTTATCTGGCGCGCCCTGGCGCAGGGAGAGCAAAGCCTGCTCTACCGTTAGCTGCGATGTAATGGTGGCGTATTCAGATGTGGTGGCCGAGCCGACCGAGCCTTCGGGAAAAGATGCAAACTTTAAAATATCGTCGCGCTCTGCCTTAGCCAGCGCTGGTAAGAGCAGCTCTTTTCTTTCTGCATTTAAGCGATTAAAAATATCAGCGCGCTTATCTGAAGGCAGCAGCTCAAACAAATTGACGACAATATCAGCCGGTAGGGCAATAAGGATTTTATCTTGCACGGGAGCGGCAAAATGAGAAAACAAGGCACTACGAGGGCTAGGGTCCAGCGAGCGCAGCAGCCGGGCAATTTGCTCAACCGGGTGCTCTTCCAGCACATCGGCCATATCCGCTAGGGGCGTGGTGCGGGCCAATTTGGCAAATGCATTGCTATCGTACAGACGCAGCATGGTCTGGATGGCGTTTGATAATTCTTGATGCTTCATAGAGTCGAAATCCTTCAGCGGCAGCGCGCTTCAGGAAACCACTCAATTTTTAAACGAGGGAAACCCTTCCACGCAATGCCGGAATAATATTAAAAAGTGAATACCAGTCAAAACAACAACTAGGGGGCTCTGGGTCCATCTTGCTACGGGTTTCCTTATTAAAAAAATGGCTGATTCTTGCTATAAGCAGGAATTAATCTCATTCTGAGCAATCCCACGGGGCGCTTTTTATCATTGTTTTTACTTAGTCCGGTAGGCGTATTAGTACCACTTTCAGCATCTCAGCCTTATGAGTGTCATATTGTAAATATCACCTGAATTCCCTACCCCAAAACTACCCAATCAGCATTTATTCACTCAATAAATCAAGATCTTATGAAAAACAGATCATGCAATTCGGGTAGTGGCATGAATTATATTTCAGCAAAAATACAGCTCATTAAGTTAAGCCTCCTGTTTAAATACACGGGCTTTACAGAATGAAGCATCAGGCATAAATGCTTTCAGCATCTTTGCAACAGTCTTCCTCATCCTGCTTGACCCTCGCGGTAAGACAGCCTAAATTGCCATTTCCATTCACCGACCGGAGGCAAGCCATGAATACATCTGCGCCTATTTCTACTGCGGTCGGATATATCAGCAAGGCTTAAACCCCTCTTTTATCCGACCGATCCAGCTTCTTGCCTGGCAGCCTGTGCTGCACGAGGCTTTTTGACTCGTCTTTCGGATAAGACCATGTATCCCTCTATAGAAAAACTGCGTGCAATCGGCTTCGATCAGCATGCTCTACAAGCATTTCACCTCATCCAATCAGAGCCAAGCAGCAGCCAGCTGGAGCTGGCCCGAATCAGCAATATTCAGCGCGATCGCTTCATACTGCACGATGGCGCATCTGAGCAGCCTGCACAGCTGCGGCCTGCGCTATATCACGCGCTGCAAAGCCGTGCTGAGACACTGGCCGTAGGTGATTGGGTGCTGTTCAGCCAGCAGGATCACGCATGGATAGAAAGCATTCTTCCGGCAAAAAATCGCCTCAGCCGCCGTAATGCTGAAGGGCAAAAACAAGCTTTGGTCGCCAATATTGATCTGGCCCTGCTGGTCATGGGGCTGGATCACGATTTTAATTTGCGCCGCTTGGATCGCTATCTCACCCTTTGCATCGCCAACGATGTGCTTCCACTGCTGGTGCTCAGCAAGGCCGATTGCTCGCCACAGGCGGCAGAAAAAATAGCTCAGGCCCGCGCCCACCTGCCCGCCCATATCGGGCTGCTGGCGCTGGATGGCCGGGGGGATTTGGCAAGGGAATCTTTACTGCCTTGGCTGGCCGCAGGCCAGACCGTCGTACTGCTTGGCTCATCCGGCGCAGGCAAAAGCACGCTGACCAACACCCTGATCAGCGCCCAAGTGCAGGATACGGGTGCAGTGCGCATAGATGACAGCAGAGGGCGGCACACCACCACTTCGCGCAGCCTGCATCTTTGCCCCAATGGCGCTTGCATTATTGATACGCCTGGCTTGCGCACCATTAGCCTAGATAGCGATGAAGCAGGCATCCATGCTGCTTTTTCCGACATTAAGGCGCAGGCGGCCCTTTGCCGCTTCAGGGATTGCCAGCATCAAGATGAGCCTGGCTGCGCTGTGCGCGGGCAAATCAGCAGCGACAGGCTAAAAAGCTTTCATAAACTGCTGCGGGAGCAAAGCAGAGAAAGCCAGACTCCTCTGCAAAAACAAGCACAGCTGGCTAAATGGAAAATCATCAGCAAAAGCGCCAGAAATAAAAGGAAAAGCCATATGGATTAAGCCTCCCCATGCTGCTGAGCAACTCACCCGCAGCACAATGGCTTTTGCCCGCCTGATTGGCGTGCGAAAGGCCCGTCTGTTCACTTAAATCACAAGCAATGAGCAGGTACGAAACGCCGGGCGTTTCGTGCCTCATTGCTTAAGCAAATAAATGGGCAAGCCGCCCGCGCCGCTTGTCATCATGCCTCGTAAAAACTAGATCCTGATCAAAAAGAAAGCCGCTTAATCCGCTACACTGCGGCCTTTTTTGCTGAAAACAATGAATCCTCTTCTTATGATTGCCATCACCACGGGCGTGCTTTCCGGCCTTTGGGGCTGGGCGGCTGTTTCTTTGGGCTTATTAAGCTGGGCAGGATTTTTAGCTTGCACCGCATATTTTGCCTGTCCACAAGGCGGTATACGCGGCCTGCTGCTCAGCACTTTATGCTGCGGCAGCGGTGTATTTTGGGCGATGGTGATTATTCAGGGCAGCGCGTTTGCGCCTCATATTGAGATTGCAGGCTATCTGCTAACTGGTGTAGTCGCGTTTCTGATGTGTATTCAGGCCAAGCAACGCTGGCTGGGTTTTATACCGGGCACATTTATAGGCGCGTGTGCCACTTTTGCAGCAAATGGCAACTGGCAGCTTGTGAGTGCCTCACTACTTATGGGGCTGATTTTTGGTTTTGCCATGAAAAACAGCGGCTTGTGGCTAGCCGCACGCTTTGATCGCCACTCAAATAAAGATTAAATCAAGGCACATCTTTTCTTAATTCTGGCTTTTATATCTCTTACATCAGGCTATAATAAATGCGTGCTGTGCATTTGCCGGTGCCTTAAAAGGAGTCATGCCATGAGTAAGTCTAAGCAAACCCTTAAAGAATCAAAGAAGCAGCCGCTGCTGAGCGCCAAAGAAAAGAAAGCAGCTAAACAAATTAAAAAACACGCAGGTGATGCCCTGCCTATGCTCTCTAAATAAATGTCTTATTCCACCAAAGGCGCTCGCTGCCGAGCGCCATGCTTGATCTGCCCCACGCTAATAAAATAAGCCTGAGCAGGCATTCAGCAGCAGATTTAATCAGACATTTATATTAAAAACCCAGCTTATACCATTTATAAGATTGGTTTTTTTGGCCTGTTATTACCATTTCTGGCATTGCCAGCACGGATACGATCCCAATACTGCGAGCGCAAAGCAAAATCTTCGGATGATTGAATCCAGATAATTTTATCGCGTGCGGATAAATTAGATTTACTCAGCGTATTAGCCAGCCCTTGCCGCTGTGTTAATTCATTACTCACCGATTTATCCAGCATGAAATTAATCCAGTTTTCTGCCAGCATTTTATTTTTTGCCTTAATACTGATTGCCCAGCAATCCAGCCATGCCAGAGCACCTTCTTTTGGCACGATATAACCCACATCCGCCCCGGCTGCGCGTAATAATTTAAGCTGCTGCATGCCATAGTTTGCAAACATTAAGGCGGCTTTGTTTTTTATAAAAGCCTGAGTACCTTCTTCCGGGCTGTTATAAAAAAATGGTTTCTGATCACGCAGCTCCAGCAGCCTATTGACCGATCGGGCCATTTCTTGCTTATTTAGATTAAACGGATCTTTAATTCCGATAGTCAGTGCAGTAAAACTAAAATTATGATTACTGCCATCATGCAAAACAACTTTACCAATATATTTTTTATTCCATAACTCATTCATAGAAACAGGTGCTTGCTTGATTTGTTTTTTATCGTAAATCAAGCCCATTTCAGAATAGACAAAAGGAATAGCATATAAATATCCATCCCGGTTAATACTGGGTATTTTTTCCACACGTCTGAACCGGGGCAATTGTTTTTTTGTATTCGGAATACGCACTGGTTTAACAGGAGCGGCAATAGCCTGATCAATATAGCGCTGCATTTCTGCTGTATTGGCGGCAAAAACATCAAAGTTTTCCCCTCGGTTTTTGCTCAGTTTGTCCCACAGCGCCTCATCTGTATCGATAAAAGTCACTTCAACGCGTGCATCAAAGCGCTTTTCAAACTCGCTTACCCAGTCACTGTCTGCATAGCCCGGCCATGCTAAAACACGCAAAACTTCAGCAGCCCACGCAGTAGATGATGCGCTGACACAAAGCAACCCAAACACCGAACGCAAAAAGAAGCGTTTCATTTTGACTCTCAATCCAGGTGGATTTACGAAAAAATCCGTCCCAAAGCAGCAAATTAAAAGAAAATATATAAAAAAACCGATATTTAATTATAAAGTGCCAAACTAAGGAACTCAAGAAAATTGCAATAGCAATCATAAAGTGATTTGTCATTTTTTACACGAAGAATTTTCACCTGTCGCGATATATAAACATTTAAAAATATTGCAGAGACCCATCTTAAAAAACAAAAAAATGGCACAGTCAGCCTGAATCTGTCCATTATTTATAAAAAATCACAATGCTGTTTTTTGCTTAAGACGGAAAATATTAAAAATAAAAGGCCTAGCTCCATCTTTATTCATGGCGTTTAAAACGCGCTAATATAAAGTGTGGATCAGCTTATTTATTTTCGTCCAAAAAATAGCCGCTTACACTGCTATTTTTAATCCACACTTCATCATAATCTTCAGCGGCCACAGGCCGCCCCCAGAAATACCCCTGCACTGCGGGATAGCCCATGGTGCGTAAGATTTGCGACTGATCATATGTTTCAACACCTTCTGCAGTCACATTCAGCTCTAAGCTGTTCGCCATTTGCATAATGGCCGAAAACAGCCCCACATCGCGTGCAGTTCCCGGCAGGGAAATAACAAAAGAGCGGTCAATTTTAATTCGGGTAACAGGCAGATATTTAAGCAGGGCCAGTGATGAATAGCCGGTACCAAAATCATCAATTGCTACGCTCACCCCTAATTCACGCATGCCCAGCACCATTTTTCTGATGCTGTGAAAATCCTGCAACATCGATTCGGTAATTTCTATTTCTATTTGTTCTGGCAAAATTTCATGGCGCTGGAGCACTGTTTTTAATTCATTTAAAAAATAGTTGCCGCGAAACTGCCTTGCCGAAACATTGACCGCCATAAATAAATCTTGCCGCCCCTGCTGCGCCCATTTTTTAATCTGCGCAGCAGCCTGATCCAATACCCAGCTGCCAATCGATTCAATTAAACCTGTGTCTTCGGCAATACTGATAAATTTATCCGGGGGAAGTAAACCAAATTCCGGATGATTCCAGCGAATCAGCGCTTCAAAGCCCATTAAACGGGATTCATATAAATCAATAACCGGCTGATAAAATAGAACGAATTCATTTCTTTGCAATGCGCCGTGCATGCCCTGCTCTAAATTGAGCCGGGTGCGAACGTTTTCGACCAAATCGCTTGAATAAGCACACACCCTGCCCTTGCCCTGCCGTTTGGCCTCGTACATTGCACTGTCTGCAGCGCTGAGTAAATCACTCAGTGTCTGGCCATCCTGCGGAAAAAACGCCACGCCGATGCTGGCCCCAATCACCAGCTTTTGCTCGTCTATCTGCATAGGGGCGGAGAGCGATCTTAAAATTTTATTAGCCACCAGCAAGCCTTCGCCAGAAGAAAGCACATCAGGAATCATCACCACAAACTCGTCCCCGCCAAGGCGAACGGCCTCATCGTGGCGGCGGATCTGACGAACAATCCGGCCTGCGGCTTCCTGAATAACGCGATCACCAATATGGTGACCTAAAGAATCATTAATCGCTTTAAACCCATCCAGATCAATAAACATAATCGCCACAATCCGCTGATGGCTTAATGCTCTGGCTAATTCACTTTCAAGATTCTGATCAAGCAAATAACGATTGCCAAGGCCTGTCAGCGGATCATGGTAGGCCAGATGCAGCAGCTGCCGCTCGGCCTCTCGGATGGCGGAGATATCAGAAAACGTTTGTACAAATTGCAGTACTTCTCCGTGTTGATCTTTTACGGTACAAATATGCAGCAGTGTATGCAAAATGGTGCCATCTTGGCGCCTGCAGCCTACCTCTCCCGCCCAGAAACCACTGGCTGTGCAGGCAATATCAGCATAAGAGATTTCCATATCGCGGCGGTTAACCATAAACTCGGCGGCATAATGCCCCAGCGCCGCTTCTTCCGCATAACCTGTTAATTTACAAAACGCAGGGTTTACCGATGAAATAAGCCCATCGGTATTCAGCACCATAATGCCCTCAGTAATGGTGCGAAATACAATACTGGCCTGCTGCAGCCTTTCTTCCATTTTTTTACGCGGTGTTACATCCCTCAGCGCGCCAATCACCAGCTTCTGATCCGGCCTGTTTATACGCAAATGACCAAACATTTCTAAATAAGCGTATTCACCAGAATCGTGGATCGCCCTAAAATCGCACTTAAAAAAGCCCTGTGTCTGCAAAGTGCTTTCAACATGATGCCTGTCATCCGGATGCACCCTAGCAAGCATCGCCGATAAGCTAGCAATAAATGGCTGCAGGCTGCTGCCCCAAATCAGCTTAAAGCGCTCATCCCCGATCAGATGATCGAGCGGGGATTCCCACTCCCAGGTGGCAAGCTCTGCAGCCTCGATGGCAATGGCCAGCTTTTGCTCTGATTTTGCCAAAGCAAGCTCTGCATCGTGGCGCGAGCGTGCGACCTGAATCACGGCGTTTAAATCTTTTTTATTGTAGGGCTTGGTTAAATAGCCAAAGGGTTTGGCCACAGCGGCCCGCCGAACTGTTTTTTCATCGGCGTAGGCGGATAAAAAAATAACGGGCAATTGCCAGTGCCGATAAATTTCATGGCAGGCCTCAATGCCGTCACCATGGCCCTGCAGATGAATATCCATCAGTAATAAGCTGGGCTGATGGGATGCAACCGCCTCGATCGCCCCCTCCATGCTGATCGAAATAGCACACACCTGATGGCCCATTTCTTCCAATGTTTGCTGCAAATCTAAGGCAACAACAGGCTCATCCTCCACGATTAAGATGTTTTCAGCCTTCATTAGTCACCCCTTTGCGCTTTATATTCATTGATTAAAAGAATAAAGCTGGCCCCAGCAGAGGATGATTCTGTAAGCAAACGGCCTTGCAGCTGATTTACAAACATAGGAATCAGCTGCGATCCCAAGCCTATTTTTTGATTCCAGCTAAATTGCGCGGGTAAACCACAGCCGTTATCACGCACTAATAATTGCAAATGCTGATCTGGCAGCAGCTTTAAACCGACCTCAATCAGGCCTGTTTTTTGTGTTGGAAAAGCATGCTTGATGGCATTTAAAACCAGCTCGTTTATCACAAGGCCAAAAGGGATAATCCGCGTGACATCAAGCGTAACATCCGGCTCTGCCCCTAAAAAAACGAGCTTAATTTTAGATTCTGCCACCCCGTAGATGGCCTCCATCAGAAACACCAGACGGGACAAAAAATCAGCTAAATTAACATCAGAAAGATGATCAGATTCGTACAAGAGCTGATGAACTAGGGCCATTGCGCTGATTCGCCCTTGGCATTCTGCTATTGCTGGCATCGCTTCGGGGGAAACCTTGCGGGCCTGTAAATTCAGCAGGCTGGACACAATTTGTAAATTATTTTTTACACGATGATGCACCTCGTGCAGCAGCGCCGTTTTTTCATCAAGTGCATGCTGCAGATCTTCCCGCTGACGCTTCTGCACACTGATATCCCTAGCTAATTTACACGCCCCCACCACCACGCCCTGGCGATCCCGGAGCGGGGAAATCGTGACCGAAACCTGCACCTCACTGCCATTTTTATGAATACGCACGGTTTCAAATGAAGGCACCCGCTCGCCGCTTGCGATGCGCTGCATGATGGAGGCTTCTTCACTCAATTGATTGGGCGGAAATAAGCGACTAACAGACATCCCTATCGCCTCTGCTGCCGTATAGCCCAATAAACGCCCGGCCGCAGAGTTCCAGCTGATAATGATGCCGTCTAATGATTTAGTAATAATGGCGTCATCGGATGATTCAATCACCGAAAGATAACGCTCCTCAGATAAATGCAAAGCCGCTTCGCTTTGATGCCGCTGAGTAATATCCATACCCGAAGGAATCAGATGCGTGATATTGCCTTCCTCATCCCGCAGAGGAGCCAGCATAAAATCGATCCACATCCGGCTATCGTCTTTCATTCTGACAGGCACATCATAACGGACCGTTTCGCCCAGCCTGCAGCGCTCAATGGCATTGATTAGCCTAGCCTGAATGGCTTCATCATATGACCACCAATAGCAATCCCAGAATTTTTTACCGCGTACATCATCAATACTCAGGCCTGCAGCAAGCAGCGGCGCCAGATTGGCCTCTGATAAAGTGCCATCCAGCTCTAATACCCCAACAAAAGAAAACAGATTATCCAGGACCTTAAGCAGCTTATGCTGGCTGTTCTGCAAAAGCTGCTCTGCCACATTATCCAGCGTGGAATCCTGAATAATTGCCAGCACCCCGCGTGTGTCTCCCGCCTGCCCTTTCCAGGGATAATACGAAGCAATCCTATGCACCGTATGCCCATCCCCGCCTGCTTTACCACGTATCTCCTGCTTTACAAGAGGCTGGCCGGTATCCAGCACAAACTGCAGCTTGGGCTCAATCACCATCGCAGCTTGCGGTAAAAACTCTTCCAGCCTTTTGCCAAGGTGATCTGCCACGCTCATATGATTAACACTTGCATGGCGTGAATTAATACACAGCTGCCGCAGCCCGCGATCAAGCACCGCGACACCAATTGGCACATTTTCCAGCAGCAAAGGAAAAATCTCCTGAATATCTTCAGGCAAGAGCTGATGCATGCAAGCACTCCGGCAAGGTAGCCAGCTTACTTTTATAAGTTAATATTGGTAATTAATAAGAAATTAACAAGAATTAAGCAGGTCAGGCGGCAACAAATAAAAACAAGAAAAACGTAAGCAAAAGGCATTTTCGTGGCCCTCTCCCTATTTCAACACCACCACCTGCAGCAATACCCCCGCCAGTGAGAGATAAAGTCATCAAGTACGCGCTATTATTCTGCCCTGCACTTATTACAGAAAAGACCCCATGCTATTGAACTGGTTTTCTATTACCCGGCTGGGCGAAGCCGGCTTACTTTTGCCACTCGCCTTTGCCCTGATACTGGGGCTGGCCCTAATGCGCGCCCACCCGCTTTGGGCCCAATTTGCCCTGCGCCTGCTGCTGGCAATCACCATCACGCTGATCAGCAAAATCGCCTTTTTTGCCATGGGCTTTGGCATCCCTGCCATCAATTTTATCGGCTTCAGCGGCCACACCCTGCTGGCCACCGCCATCCTGCCCGTGTTATTTGCCTGGGTATTTATCAGTAAAGAAGGCTGCTTCAGCAAAGCAGGTTTAGCACTAGGCTTAATCATCGCCGCAATCATCGGCTGGTCACGCCTAAAAGTGAATGCACACAGCAGCAGTGAAGTCATTACTGGCTGGCTGCTGGGCTATATGGTTGTGCACCCTTTCTGGAAAGCCCGCATCCAAAGCTTCGCCCCCATGAAAAGACTCATCCCCATCGCCTTTACCGCACTGGTGTTCATCATGTGGTCGCACCCCCAAACCGCCATCCACATCCCCTCCTACACATGGGAGCAAGACATCGCCAGATGGCTGATCGGGCACAACAAGATTTATACAAGGCAAGACCTGCATCAAAAAGAAGAAAGTAAGCAGCCCTAGCGCCACAAAACCCAGTCTTGAAACACTTCAGCACTTGAGAAAAGATCAACCTGATTCAGATCTTTTACTACGATCGTCTTTTTAGTGCCTTCGCCACGGTACTCAGAACCGGCCGCCACAGCAGGCATCAACATAAGTCTGATGCACTTATCCCCCCCTTTGTAAAAGGGGGGCTAGGGGGGATTTGCTTTGGTGTCTTTACTGAAAGGTGTAAACAACGCCAATTCCAAAGCAAATCCCCCTCAATCCCCCTTTAACAAAGGGGGAAGCTAAAACACTGAAGTGCCACCTGAATTTGGGCAGATAAAACATGAGCAAGCAAGCAGCAAAACCCAAATATTGAAACACGGAGGGCACAGAGAAAAACAAAGACGGAGATAAACCATCTCAGGCTTGTTCTTCGATGTGGATTTGGATTTGGATTTGGATTTGGATTTGGATTTGGATTTGGATTTGGATTTGGATTTGGATTTGGATTTGGATTTGAGATATTTTCGCCCCCAGCCATTTGAATTTATATCGCAACTCATCGCACGGGGCTTAAATCTCCCCTTGAAGCACGCCGAAGCGAGGAACAAGCGGGCGGGGTTTCGGCGAGGACTGTTTGAGCGAGCCTGCGAGCGAGTTCCGCAGCCGCCGCTCGATTGTCCGCAGTGAGGGGTTTCGTGCTGGCCGGGGCGGCCTTCTTTTGGTTCTTTTCTTAGCCGTTAAGAAAAGAACGCCCACGCGGTGGCTACCGCTCCAAAATCAACGTGCCGAAGGCACTAAAAAATAATCACTACGGAACTTTGATCACTCATTAGCCGCGTTGGTAATTTTCTTTTCTGACTCGGGTAAATACTGGGGAACGGAATGGCTAGAGGTCTCTGAGTTTAAGGAGTTTCGATTGCCGGCTACATGCTTCATAAAATCCCAAAATCCGCTGCTTTTTGCCGCTTCCTGCACAGGGCTGCCGTGATTTTCTATCTCCATCACACGCAAGGGTTGCTCATCGAGTCTATTCAGAGTGGAAGTAAACAATTTTCGGCGGAAATCATCATCCAAATCAACTGCTTCCTTACGATACCCTTCGTAAGCATTGCCAATCGAAGCCTTAAAGCTATAATCCTCAGCCAGCTTAAAGCGCTGACTGATTTGCTTAGTTGCAACCCAACTCAACCATACTGCAGGACCAATGCTCAATACCATCAGTAGAGTTTGAATCAATATATTAAGAGCAGGAATCTTCGGGTCTTGCAGTAAGGTACTAATGAGTTGTGCTCGCTCGTGGCCAACATACATCGCACCAAGCAGAGCACATAATAAAATAAATAACCAAGCATAAACTGAATTACCAAGGCTGTTCGCCCTCTGCTGAAATGCCCCCGCCAGTACGGTCGAAGTACCAATACGATGCAATTCCCTTAATTGCTTTAATAGAGTTTGGCTTTCCACAGATTGCTGATCCATCATTTCCTTGATGGCTAGGCAGGCATTTAGTTTGTCATCCAATGAACGGCGATGATGCCCACCTTCTTGCAGCATGGTTTGATAGTGCTGGTTGGATTCATTCTGGAGACGAGTAATTTCTTGCTTAGCTTGTCGGAGTTCGTCAAGGTCGGCGGGAAGGCGGGTGGCTGTTTCATCAGCAGCACGGATGCGCGCCACCATATGTTCTAGATCCTGGGTACTAGGGTCAAGCTTATTAATTCGGCTTTCCAACCCCTTCAATTTATTCCGAAGTTCTTGGGCTTTCAGAACATAATTAGCACATTCGGCTACGCTAGGATCAGGCAATGCTGCGCGTAAAAGTTGCTCTATATGAAGCAATGACAATACATAGGACTGTAATACTGCAGGATAATTACCACTAGGGAACTGAGGAAATGTATGAGTACGCAGAGCGACCAATTTGGCAGTTAGCTGCTCAATAACAATCGTAGTATCACTACTTAATTTGCCATCAAATTGTTCAATTCGGTTAATAGCCACGTGAATAACATCATGTAAATCACCCTTACTGATGCTCGGACAATTCCAACCATATGCAACAGTGAATGGCCCTTCATTTAGAATGTATTGATCAAGTGTACTGATGTGACTTTTTAGCTCGTCACTTAGGGCAACTAAAGTAGTATGCATGAAACTCCTTTATATTTTCGCATTAACCTTCATTATTGTACAAATATACAACCAAACATCATGTCAATACTTTTGCAAGTAGAACCGAGCTTTACGCAATAAAAAATTCGGTGTCTTGCGGCCCCAACCACTAATCTTTTTTATTAATTCTTGACCAATTTAAAGATATCTATATTGCTAATTACTGAATTTAATTTTTTTAGCTAAAAAGTAAAGCATAACAAGATTTTAATACCGATAATGTGGAGCGAAGTCGAACCACTTTTTTAATGATCCTTAAACTTCGCTCCGAGTAAACGGATTCAAATTATCTTATGCATAACTACTAAAAAAATGCCAATTTTTTAAATAGTCATTAAACCTCAATCCCAGCTCAAAGCCCCACCAGTCTGATACTCCGTCACCCTAGTCTCAAAGAAATTCTTCTCTTTCTTCAAATCAATCATCTCACTCATCCATGGGAATGGATTGGTCACGCCCGGGAACATGGGTTCCAAGCCAATTTGTTGCAAGCGGCGGTTGGCGATAAAGCGTAGGTATTCTTTGAATTGCGAAGCATTGAGGCCAAGCACACCACGGGGCATGGTGTCTTCGGCGTAGGCGTATTCCAGCTCTACGCCGCGCTTGAATAGGCCGTAGATTTCGGCTTTAAATTCTTCGGTCCAAAGCTGTGGGTTTTCCATTTTGATGGTGTTGATCAGATCAATACCAAAATTGCAGTGCATGGATTCATCGCGCAGGATGTATTGGTACTGCTCGGCAGCGCCGGTCATTTTGTTCTGGCGGCCCAGCGCCAGGATTTGCACAAAGCCCACGTAGAAGAACAGGCCTTCCATGATGCAGGCGAACACGATGATGGAGCGCAGCAATTGCTGATCTGTTTCTAAAGTACCGGTTTTAAAGCTTGGGTCGGTCAGGATATTGATGAAAGGAATCAGAAATTCATCTTTATCGCGGATCGAGGCCACTTCGTTGTAGGCGTTAAAGACTTCGCCTTCGTCCAGGCCCAAAGATTCAACGATATATTGATAGGCGTGGGTGTGGATGGCTTCGTCGAAAGCTTGGCGCAGTAAAAACTGACGGCATTCTGGCGAAGTGATTTGGCGGTAAGTACCCAAAACGATGTTGTTGGCAGCAAGGCTGTCAGCGGTAACAAAGAAACCCAGATTGCGTTTGACCAAGCGGCGCTCGTCATCGGTCAGGCCGTTCGGGCTTTTCCACAGCTCGATATCGCGCTGCATGTTTACTTCTTGCGGCATCCAGTGGTTTGCACACTGCGCCAAGTATTTTTCCCATGCCCATTTGTGCTTAAACGGCACCAGCTGATTCACGTCGGTGGTGCCGTTAATCACGCGTTTGTCCGAGGCATTGACGCGCTTGGCGGTGGCGGCATCCAGATTGATAGTGGTGGTGGGTGTGCTGATTTCATCGTCAAAGTTGAGCATTACAAGTCCTGTCTTACTGATGTTGATACTGAGTGATTGATATAGATGCTTACTGAGCAGGGGTGCTGAGTAAATGGGTTTTGATATTACTGGTGTCAGTGATGCCGTACTGCTGGCCCAGTGCGTAAAAATCGCGTTCGTGCTGATCGCTCATTTTTAGGCTGGATTGAAAACTCAGTGCAAGATGCACTTCACCAAGGTACGTCACTTCACCGGCTTTGACTTCAAAACGCTGCCCGATCGGCATTTGATCGCGGCGCTGCTGCGGCCAACCTGCGGCGGTGTAGCTCCAATCGCCCACCGCTTGCTGCACGGTATATTGGCCGGGGGCTAAGCTTAATAGATGTAGCTTGCCAATGGCATTTTTATTGGGCGCGGCAATGGTGTCGTGCAAAATACTGGCGTTTAAATCGCTACGGCCATTGGGGCCTTCTAAGCGCAGCCATGCATTTGCGCCATCCTGATCAAAGGAATTCAGCGTTAAGGCCACCACAACATAGCCCTGATCAGCAGGCGGGCTGAGCTTGCCTTGCAGCACCGCCACGGGAGCGGTGGCACAGGCACTTAAAAATAAGACACTGCTGAGAATGAAACTTTTAAACATTTGGCTACCTCACAGCAAGCGGGTCGTCATGTTACGGGTGTCCTGCACGCCCCACTGCTGTAGTTGATAAAAATCGCGCGGTGTCTGATCGCTATAGCTCAGGGCTGGGGCAAAATTAAGCTGAGCGTTGATCTCGCCTAAATACAGCACTTCACCCGCAGCAATTTGAAACGGCCGCTCTATTTTAAAGTGCGGCTGCCCGCCCCGTCCGTTCGATCCGTTTACCGCCCATTCTCCCCACGCTTCACTGACCGTATAGCGGCCCGCTGCCAACGGCAAAACCCATAGTCGTCCGCGTGTTTCGGCATCTGGCCCGCTGATCACATCGCGGCTGATATCGGCTCGCAGGCTATGCTTGCTGCTTACCCCGGCCAGCTCCACTTGCAGCGAAGCCCGATCCGTTGACAAAGATTGCACACTTATAGCCAGCACCACATAGCCCTGCCCTGCAGGTGGCACAAGGCGGCCGTTTTCAATTTGCAAGGCGGGCTGCGCGCTGCAGGCCGCCACTAAGGCACTCGCCACACCGGCCACGGCCTGCACACATCGTGATAAAAAACTCATTTAGCGATACAGGCGATACGTAATACTTCGGCACGCCAGCGCGCTTTATCGGCGTCTGGCAACCAAGATGCTTCAAAGCTGTGATTAATCAATTGAACGACCTCGCTGGCAGATAAATCCAAAGCAGCACGGCAAGCTAATAAGTTAGCGTTGAGATAGCCACCAAAATACGCGGGATCGTCAGAATTCACCATGGCGCACAGGCCCGCTGCCAACAAATTACGTAAATTATGTTTGGATAAATCATCCACCACACAGAGCTTTAAATTAGAAAGCGGGCAAACCGTCAGCGGCACGCGCTCTGTGGCTAGGCGCACCATCAAGGTGGCATCTTCAGTACAGCGCACGCCATGATCAATACGCCGCGCGCCCAGCAAATCCAAGGCCTCAGTAATATATGAAGCAGGGCCTTCTTCACCGGCATGGGCTACGGCAGGCAAGCCCAGATCACGGCAACGTTTAAATAATTTTTGGAATTTAGCAGGCGGGTGGCCCAGCTCGCTGGAATCCAGCCCCACTCCGTCGATTTGCGCGAGGTAAGGCAGCGCGGCTTCCAGCGTGGCTTTGCCATCGGCCTCAGATAAGTGACGCAAAAAGCATAAAATCAGTTTGGAGCTAATGCCCAGTTTATCGGTGGCATCTTGCAGGGCACGGGTGATACCACGGATCACCACGCCAATATCAATACCGCGCGCAGTATGCGTTTGCGGATCAAAAAAGATCTCGGTGTGCACAATATGATCTGAATAAGCGCGCTCGCAATAGGCCCAAGTCAGATCGTAAAAATCTTCTTCGCTGACC
Source organism: Iodobacter fluviatilis (assembly GCF_900451195.1). Classification (NCBI taxonomy): domain Bacteria; kingdom Pseudomonadati; phylum Pseudomonadota; class Betaproteobacteria; order Neisseriales; family Chitinibacteraceae; genus Iodobacter; species Iodobacter fluviatilis. The sequence goes on along the minus strand of NZ_UGHR01000001.1, from coordinate 385,537 downwards.
AGCACACTGGCACCGGCATAGTACAAATCTAAAAATGATTGCAGATTATCAAAAGAATACGCAGCACGAACTTCTTCTACATTGGCGTAAGGCAGGGTAATGCCGTTTCTTTGCGCCAGCTCGAACATCATTTCCGGCTCTAAAGTGCCTTCAATATGTAGATGCAGCTCGGTTTTAGGTAAGGCGAGGATCAGTTGATCGACAGGGTGCAGGGCTTCGGTCATTTGACTCTCAAGGTGTAGGTCTGTGAATTTAATAATTCAAAATAGGTTAGGTAATAAATTCATTACCCAACCTAATTAGTTAAAAAATCACTTTGGCTTTTTAATAGTTTCAACTACATGAGTAGTCGGATTTTGTTTTGCTGTTGCAACGCTAGTAAACTGCCCTGTCGTTGCATCCCGCCCAATTTTCTGAGCATTCTTCGGCTTTTGCGCCATAAAACGATACCTCTATGAACTATTAGAGGATGGTGTCTAGACCCAATTGTGCTAGCATCACGTTTCGATGGAGAGCAGCGCATTTAGGGCAACGGTCTAATCCTGAAACCCCGCTGCTATTGGAAGCCCCTTGGTGTTAGCGCACTAAGGGGCTTTTTTACTTCCAATCCATTTACTTACCGCTTCGACATACGTTGGGTTACGCGATAAAGCTGCTAACCCAACCTACAAGATTACTGGCAGCTCTCGCATTCTGGGTTATCAATCGAGCAAAATTTCATATCTGTAGCTGGTAATGCTGCGTCGATTGCGGCCATAGCGGGTTCTGCTGCACTGCTGCCTGCTACGGCTGCTGTGCTGCTGTAGCCGCCACTCACTGGCACGGCATTCAGCTCGCCACCGCTGCCGGTGGATTTTTCTGCTGCGGTAGCGGCCATGGTGCGCAGGTAGTAGGTGGTTTTCAAACCGCGCAACCATGCAAATTTGTACAGCTCGTCCAGTTTCTTGCCTGATGCACCCGCAAGGTAAAGATTGAGCGATTGGCCTTGGTCGATCCACTTCTGGCGGCGCGATGCGCATTCAACCAGCCAGCTTGGGTCTACTTCAAATGCGGTGGCGTAAAGGTCGCGCAGGTCTTGCGGAATGCGCTCAACTTTAGATACCGAGCCGTCAAAGAACTTCAGATCAGAGATCATCACCGCATCCCACAGACCGCGCTCTTTTAAATCACGCACTAGGTATTCATTCACCACGGTGAACTCACCCGACAAGTTTGATTTCACAAACAAGTTTTGGTAAGTCGGCTCGATACACGCCGATACACCAATGATATTGGCAATGGTGGCCGTTGGTGCAATGGCTAGGCAGTTTGAATTACGCATACCGTGGATGCGAACGCGTTCACGCAGCTGTGTCCAATCTAGGCTAGAGCTGGTATTCATTTCCAGATAACCACCGCGCTCTTCTGCCAGCAATTTAATCGAATCTTGCGGCAATACACCACGATCCCACAGGCTGCCTTTGTAGCTAGGATAAGTACCGCGCTCTTGCGCCAGCTCGGTCGAAGCCCAGTAAGCATGGTAAGCCACGGTTTCCATCGACACATCGGCAAACTCAACCGCAGCATCCGAGCCGTAAGGCAGGCGTAGCATATGTAAGCAATCCTGGAAGCCCATAATGCCCATACCCACCGGACGATGCTTCAAGTTTGATTCACGCGCTTTACGCACTGGGTAGAAGTTAATATCAATCACGTTGTCCAGCATGCGCATCGCTGTTTTGATGGTGCGTGCCAGTTTATTGGTATCCAGTTCACCATTTTTAATATGGTTTACCAAGTTGACCGAGCCCAAATTACATACCGCAATTTCGTTCTCGTTGGTGTTCAGGGTAATTTCTGTACACAGATTCGAGCTATGCACCACGCCAACGTGCTGCTGCGGGCTACGAATATTGCAAGGGTCTTTAAAGGTGATCCAAGGATGGCCTGTTTCAAACAGCATCGAAAGCATCTTGCGCCATAGCCCCAGCGCCGGGATTTTCTTGGCGATTTTCATTTCGCCACGGGCGGCTTTTGCTTCGTAGGCCACATAGGCCTGTTCAAAGTCTTTACCAAACTTGTCGTGCAGATCAGGCGCTTCGGACGGGCTGAATAATGTCCATTCACCGCCCTGCATTACCCGCTTCATAAAGAGATCAGGAATCCAGTTGGCGGTATTCATATCGTGCGTACGGCGGCGATCGTCACCTGTGTTCTTACGCATTTCTAGGAATTCTTCGATATCTGCGTGCCAGGTTTCAAGGTAGGCACACACCGCGCCCTTACGCTTGCCGCCCTGGTTTACCGCCACAGCGGTGTCGTTCACCACTTTAAGGAAAGGCACAATCCCTTGCGACTTGCCGTTGGTGCCCTTGATATGGCTACCTAGGGAGCGCACAGGCGTCCAATCGTTACCCAAACCACCGGCGTATTTAGACAGCAGCGCGTTTTCTTTCAGCGCTTCGTAAATACCTTCCAAATCATCGGATACGGTGGTGAGGTAGCAGCTAGAAAGCTGGCTACGACGGCTACCGGCGTTAAATAGCGTTGGGGTGGAGCTCATAAAGTCAAAGCTAGACAAGACGTTGTAGAACTCGATCGCACGCTCTTCGCGGTTGATCTCATTCATCGCCAAGCCCATCGCTACACGCATAAAGAAGCTTTGTGGCAGCTCAATGCGGGTGTCTTCAATGTGCAAGAAATAACGGTCATACAGGGTTTGCAGGCCAAGATAACCAAACTGGTAATCGCGGCTGTGATCGAGCGCTGCGCCGAGCTTAGCTAAATCGTACTGAGCGAGGTTTTCATCCAAGAGCTCCGCATCAATACCGCGCTTGATAAATTGCGGGAAATAACTGGCATAACGATCGGCCATTTCTTCATGGCTAATTTCCTTGCCTAATACTTCCGAGCGTAAATCATTTAACAAAAGGCGCGCAGTCACAAAGCTATAAGCAGGGTCTTTTTCGATCAGCTGACGCGACGACATAATCAAAGCGCGGCGCACTTCTTCTGCCGGTACGCCGTCGTAAACGTTTTTCAGTGTTTCAGCCAGCATCGCCGCTTGGTCAGTGGTGCCTTCCAGACCCTTGCAGCAAGATGCGATCAGCGCTTTTAACTGGGCTAAATCAAGTGGACGGCTGCTGCCATCGGCATAGCGTACATTGATGGCGTGATGATGCTCTGGCTCAAATCGCGCATGACGCTCTTTGCTGCGCTCTTCGCGGTATAAAACATAGGCGCGGGCTACATCGTGCTCACCTGCGCGCATCAAGGCCAGCTCAACCTGGTCTTGGATATCTTCAATATGAATCGCGCCGCCTTCTGGCTTACGACGCATCAAGGCCGACACCACGGATTCAGTTAGTTGGATGGCTTTCTGGCGCACAGCGGCGCTGGCAGCGGCATCACTACCTAATACAGCGATAAACGTTTTGGTCACTGCTACGGTGATTTTATTCGGTGCAAAGGGCACCACCGATCCATCGCGGCGAATGGTTTTGTAATCGGCATAGCTGCTGTGCTGCTGAGCAGTGTTAACGCTATCGGTCATAGGGCTCTCATTGAGTTGCGCGTGCGGCTGAGTGGGCACGTCTCGCTGTGGATAATTTTGTGGATTTCTTGTGGAGAAACACTATATGTAGTGTTTAACAAGAAGAGTTAACACAAATACTAGTGTCTTTCGGAGAAAGTGGCAAGCAGATGATGGGCAAGAAAAGAAGCGGCGGATATACAAAAAAAAGCGGCTTCCGCAAAGCGAGTATTTATGCGGTTTGAGCGCTGTAGCAGGAAAACGACATCGTAAAAAAAGCGACAAATCACAGCATAAACCATCGTTAAAAAATGTACTCCAACAGCATCAACGCCCCACAACTCAGAGACTGCAAAAATTGCCTAATAAACAATCATGCCCTGTTTTTGCAAGCCAAAAAAAACGGCGCCTTACTGAGAAAAGCGCCGCTCGTATAGCTTTAAAAAAACGTTCCACAGGGCGCGATGGCCACAGGCAAGACCGGTTTAATCCAGCAAATCCATATAGTCTCTTTGTCTGTAGCCTGCTGTATCGGGCCATGGCATTTCTTTTGGCATGGCTTGCGGCTCTACGGTAATGCGGCTCCAGCTGCCGCCATCTTCTTTACCAGTTTCTATCAGCCGTGGCAGTTGTAGTTTTTCTGACCACAGCACCAGGGTATACATGCCGTTTTTACGGGTTTCGAGCCACACTTCGCCTGCGGCAGCAGGAATGCCGCGCTTATCCATGGTTTTTAGCTGCTGCCTGTCCAGCATATAAGCGGCACTTTCCCACTGACCATCAAAGCCCATTTCACGAAAATCTGTAGTGCCCATTTCAATCACTTGCCGCATTTTACGATCAATAAAATGAAGCTTTACTTCGCCCTTATCCCCCAGCTCAACCAATTTGCCTGCCAGCGCAAAATTAATACTATGGCTGTGGCCCTCATGCCCCTTGGGATTGTTCTCCTGCCCGCGTGTTTCAGCCTGTGCGTTTTGAGGCACCAGCCGCTCACTCCAGATGCGGCGGGGAGTGCGCAGCCATGTTTCTTGAAAACGGGTTGTTTTAGTCACGCCTTCGGTGCTCACCATCCGTGTTTCATACGTCACCAGTGCAGTGATATCAGGGCTGGCTGCGACATGGGCGCTGAATGTGGCTGCGGCAAAAATCAAAGCGCTGAAAAAGTGTTTCACAGTATAAATTCCTTACAAAAACAGGCCAGCACCACACTGACCTGTTTTTAATAACTCACTATTAAAAGCCGAATGCCTGCTTCACTAAATCAAAGACTTTGGTATTGACCATGGTGCCCTTAAATACGCCAGACCCCGCACCCGCCGAAAACAGCATGACATCGCCACCACCATGTGTTTCTGACTGATCTTTCACCCGCACACCCCCTTCTTGCTGATAATCATCGGCCAGCACTTCGGCCTCTGTCAGCATGGTGCGAACAGGCTTGCGGTTTGAGCTATTACCAAACACCAGGGTGGTGTAATTCATGCCATCCGCGTCTTTGGCTTCGGAGCCATCTTTATAGTTTTTAACCGTGCCCAGAATATTGCTGCCCCGCTTACCATAGCCATTAATCGTCAGCGTATGGTCGTGATCCGCAGTCACCACAATCAGGGTATTTTTTAAGCCCGGATCGCGCTTTTGCATATCATCCAGAGCGGTTTTGATTGCATCATCAAAGGCAATGGTGTCTTCCATCACGCGCTTTGCATTATTGCCGTGCAAGGCATGATCAATACGCCCGCCCTCTACCATCAAAAAGAAACCAGCTGGTTTTTTGGCCAGAACTTCAATAGCCTTGCTGGTCATTTGACTAAGGCTGGGCTGATCCAGATTTTTTTTAACCCGATCTAACTCGTAATCCATATGGCTGGCGCTGAACAGGCCAAACAACTTATCCGTTGTGCGGGCATCCAGCGCTGCCAGCTCGCTGCCGGTACTAGCATAGCGATAACCCTTGGCTTTCATTTCTGCGACTAAATCGCGGCCATCGGTACGTACACCGCTTTTAACGGAGGCAGGTAAAAAGTGCTTTCTGCCGCCCCCCATCAACACATCCAAGCCATCTGCACCCAGCTTGCTGTTGTAGCCCTCACCGCCTGGCACGGCTTGCATCGCAATCGTGTTTTCTGCATCGCGATGGCAAACATGGGCATAGGTTGTAGCGGGTGTGGCATGGGTAATACGGGTGGAGGTAATCGACCCCACGCCCTTACCCTTAGCTTTTGCGATTTCTAAAATGGTATCAACGGCCTTGCCATTATCTGCCGGGCAGATACTGTCGAAGCCCTTATGATCAGCACCACTCAGATAAGCATTGCCATTTGCATCGATGGCCTGTGTTTCCGGGCTCATCGAAATGACTTCGTTATTCATTTTTACGCCGGTCATATAGGCAGCCATTGAGGGCGCGGAATCCGTTGTCTGGGCGTCGTTAGAATAGGTTTTGATGCGGGCCGTGCGGGACTGGCCGTTTTGCAGCTTCTCCATATTTAAAGCACCTTCTTCCTGGTACTTATAAATACGTGCCGCCGTAACCGTTGCCGGCCCCATGCCATCGCCTAAAAAGAAAATAACATTCTTGGCTGCAGCCTGTGCGCCCTGTGCAAAAGCCAGCAGGCAGGCCGTTGCGAGGAGTGATTTTTTCATCATGATGATAATTCCTTAATCTGTGCAGGGGCAGGCTTACAGGCCGGCAGCTTCGCGAATGAGTTTAAATACATGGGTGTTATCCATCACACCAAAGAACCGCTCACTCCCCTTGCCCATCGCGCCCAGAAAAACATTGGTGCCGCCGTGGGTTTCATCACCGGCATTTCTGCGAATCGCCGCTTCTTGGTGATAGGTATTTGCAAACACCGTGCTGTCATCTAATGCAGCGAAGCTTTTACGCTCGCCCTGAGTGCGGTTTTCACCATTACCAAAACCAATAATGGTGTAAGGCATGCCCTCTGCATCTAATGAAGCCTTATTGCCCACCACATCTTTTACGAGACCCAATACGCCGGGGTTTGTGGCTGTCGATTTGCCCGTACGCTTGGCATAGCCATTCAGCACCAGAGTATGGTCATGATCTGCCGTGACCACGATCAGAGTGTTTTTAAGCTCTGGATCCGTTTTTTTAACTTCAGTGATCGCGGCTTTAATTGCATCATCAAATGCAACGGTATCCTGCAGCGCTTTTTTGGCCGTTGTTTCATGCAAAGCGTGATCAATACGGCCGCCTTCCACCATCAGAAACAGGCCCTTGCTGTTTTTCTTTAATCCTTGCAAAGCCTTGACTGTCATTTCTGCAAGGCTTGGCTCTTTAGCAGGATCGCGGTCCAGATCGTAGCTCATATGGCTGGCTGTAAATAAGCCGACAAACTTAGCGGTCTTTGCTGCATCCAAGCCATCAAACTCTGCACGATTTGTGGCAAAGCTGTAGCCCTTGGCCTTTAATTCTGCAAGCAGATCACGATCATCCGTGCGTTTACCCTTAGCACTGGCAGGGGTGAAAAACTGCCTGCCACCGCCCATTAAAATATCCACGCCATCCTGTAAGGCCACGTTATAACCCTTGCCTCCCGGCACAAACTGGGCAGCAATATCGTTTTCTGCATCGCGGTGGCAAATATGGGCGTAGCTTGCTGCCGGTGTGGCATGAGTAACGCGGGTGGTGGTGACCACACCCGTTGCAAGGCCAGCCGCTTTGGCTATCTCAAGCAGGGTGCGAACCGGCTTGCCATTGTCGCTAGGGCAGCGGCTGTCAGCGCCGCTCAGGTAAGCATTGCCTGCCGCATCGGATGCCTTGGTATCTGGGCTCATAGAGATGACTTCATTATTCATCTTTACGCCTGTCATATAGGCAGACATCGACGGGGCAGAGTCCGTGACTTGCGCATCATTTGAATATGTTTTGATAAAGGCCGTTTCTGGCAGGGTATCCATCGTGAGATCACCCTCTTCGCCCACGGCATAGATGCGCGCAGCGGTCATGGTCGTTAAACCCATGCCATCGCCAAGAAAGAAAATAACGTTTTTAGGTGCCACAGGCGCGGCAACAGCAGCAGAAAATGCACTGGCCATCAGGCCTGTAATAAGAAGGCGTTTCAATTTGACGCTCCCAGAGAGGAAGAGCGCAAGGTAAGCCTGTTTTCTTAAATATTTGTTACATCTATGCTAATAAAATATTTCAACTACAGCTCTGTCACCAAGACGGCCTTATTTTCTTTCGAAAAATGGCAAATAAATGACATTTCATTGCAAAAAAACCATACCTCAGAAATATGACATTTACAAAAGTGTAATATTTACACTCTGTAAATCCCCCACTCAAAACGGTTTTTCTTGTCAAAACCTGAATGACGTCCGTTTTGGGAGCACAAAAAAAAGCGAGCCTGAGCCCGCTTTCTCTTCGATCAAACCAAAATCATCTTAGTGATGATGGCCGTGCTCGCCGTGCACATGACCGTGCTCCAGCTCTTCTTCAGTCGCTTCACGAACATCTGAAACGGTACCAACAAAACGAATAGTCATGCCGGCAAATGGGTGATTAGCATCCACTACAACGCGATTGCCTTCGATTTCTGTAACACGGAATAACAATACTTCGCCTGTTTCAGGATCATCGGCTTCAAACATCATGCCGGCTTCAACTTCCATAGGGAACGAAGATTTTTCTTCTTCACGTACTAAATCTGCATCGTGTTCGCCGAAAGCGTCTTCTGCTTCCATAGTCACATCAATGCTGTCACCCACGTTTTTACCTTCAAGTGCTTCTTCTACCAGAGGCAAGACATTGTCGTAACCTCCGTGCAGGTAAGCAATCGGCTCTTCGGTTTTGTCGATTTGCTTGCCTGAGGCATCAAACATTTCATAATGTAAGGTTACAACGGTATTTTTTGCAATTTGCATGGGTTCACCCTAGCTGTTTCACGAGTTTAAGAATTTCCGCCGCATGGCCCTTCGGGACAACGTGATAAAACGCATGGCGGATCACGCCGTCCTTATCGATTACAAACGTGGAACGGTCTATGCCGTATCTTACCACGCCATGTGCCTCCCACTCATGCAGAGCGTGATAGAGCCGGCTTACTTCGCCTGTTGTATCGGCCAATAAGTCGAATTCTATGCCCTGCTCGTCTTGAAATTGCTCGTGCGACAAGCAATCATCCATGCTGACACCAAGGATAACTGTGTCATATTGCCGAAATGCTGCGACACGATCACTAAACTCAACCGCCTCGGTAATACCACCGGGCGTGTGATCTTTATTAAAAAAGTACAACACAAGGTGAGATTTGCCCCGAAACTGCGCTAATTGCACATTTTCCATCTGAGCATCAGACAAAATAAAATCTGGCGCTCTATCTCCAGCGTTCAGCATGTGTTCTCCATGCGATAATTGTTGTAATCCATTCTGTTATAGAGCAAAAAAATGCAACTTTTAGGCGGACTCAGTCCGGAAGAATTTTTAAGAGATTACTGGCAAAAAAAACCATTACTCATCCGCAATGCCTGGAGCAATTTTCCCGAGCTGATTGATTACGCACGCCTCACCGACCTTGCCCAACAGAGCGATGTGGAATCAAGACTGATTGAATATAAAGAGGGCCGCTGGAAAGCCGAATCAGGCCCTTTCAGAGCATCCCGCTTCAGCCGCCTGCCAGAAACAGACTGGACCGTATTAGTAGGGAATGTGAACCATCTGGTTCCGCATATTGAAGATTTACTCTATCAATTTAACTTCCTTCCTTACACCAGACTGGATGACCTGATGATTTCTTACGCGCCGCCCGGCGGCACGGTTGGCCCGCACTACGATTCTTACGATGTATTTCTACTGCAAGTGGGCGGAAAGAAACGCTGGCAAATTTCAAGCGACGACGCCAGCGGCTTTATTGAAGACGCCCCAATCCGGGTATTAAAAGAGTTTCATCCCGAGCAGGAGTGGGTGCTGGAACACGGCGATATGCTGTATTTACCGCCGATGTACGCCCATTACGGCGTGGCTATAGAGCCCGGGATGACTTACTCCATCGGCTTCAGAGCACCCAAAACCCAAGAAATCGCCGGTAAATTTTTAGAGTTTCTGCAAGATGAGTTGTGCCTTGAAGGAATGTATAGTGACCCGCAGCGCCAGCCCACCCATAAACCCGCAGAAATCGATAACGAATTTGTCGGGCAAATCGGTGAAATGCTGAAAAACATCACATGGAACGACGAAACCATCCGGCGTTTTGTAGGCAGTTATTTCACCGAGCCTAAGCCTCATGTATTTTATGATCAGCCGGATGAGCCACTGGATTTGGATGAATTTGCCGCAGCAGTGGCAGCGGGCGGCATTAAAATCGATGCCAAAGCACTGATGCTTTATGAATCTGAGCGGGTTTATGCCAATGGCGAAGCGCTGGAATTTGAGCCTGAAGCGCTACCTTGGCTGCAAAAACTGGCTGATCAGCGCAAATTGCCTGCGGCAAATTACCCTGAAAGCCTGATCACAATTCTTTATGAATGCTACGAATATGGCTACTTGCAGCTTTCCTGAAGCCCAAACTTTTGATGCCTATGCGGCTTACCCGGCCGCTGTGGCGCAATTATTGGCTTCGGCGCAACATGAATTACTCCTTTGCGAGCGCAACTTTTCACACTGTGATCTGGGCAGCAAAGCCGTTTTTGATGCTTTATGGGCATTTTTTACATCTCAACCAGCGGGGCATCTGCGGCTGATTACTTTTGATACTCAATACCTTAGCCACAGATGTCCGAAATTTTTACAATTGACAGAAAAATTTCCTTCGAAAATTGAATTGCGTCTTGCCTATGAATCTTGCTCCAGCTGGCAAAAGGGCTTTATTCTGGCGGATAAAACCTGCTTATTACACCGCTATCATTTTGATTGGGCGCGCGGAGAAATCACAACAGAGCCTCATATTGTTGCGATGATGCAACAACAATTTAATGCGCTTTGGGAGCAATCAAGCCCAAGTAATGAATGGCAACGCATATATTTATAGGTATTTAACATGTTGTTACATGGCGTTGCAGAATTCTTGCCTAAATAGCGGTATTCATAATGTGTTGGACTGTTCTTTCAAATAAAACGTGATATTATTTGCGCTGTCGGTCGGTCACTGAATGATTGCAGTTTTTCAGCATCGATCCACGGTTGATTGCACCTATTTAATTTCGTTTGTCCCATTCGTCTCTGTCAAAGGTAAGTTCATAATGAAAAAGTCCCTGCTAGTTGCTGCTCTGATCGCTGTTGCTCTGTCCGCTTGCGGCAAGAAAGATGAAGCTCCTGTTGAAGCAGCATCTGCTGTTGTTGAAGCAGCATCAGCTGTTGTTGAAGCAGCTTCAGCTGTTGTTGAAGCAGCTCCTGTTGCTTCCGAAGCTGCTGCTTCCGAAGCATCTGCTGCTAAGTAATTAGTCAGTAGCATCGCTTTAAAAAAGCCGGCCGCAAGGCCGGCTTTTTGTTTTTCCCTTCCCGCATTCAATACAGCTCAAAAATGAAGGCCAGAATCAAATCATTCCTCTGGCATTAAAAGATCATAATCAGATCAATTCTGCCTTTACAATCAAAGCACAAAACAATTTCAATCATTCTATTTATGCCCATTAAATAAAAACAGGCCCTGCTATTTTTATCGCTTAATTCGAGACGATTCCATGCAGATTATTGCACCCCGCTGGCTTATTCCAATTGAACCCCGGGCTCAGGTATTAACGAATCACGCCATCATCGTTGATCGAGACACAATTATCCAGATCATGCCGCTCACTTCAGCGCGCAGCCACTACCCGGCAGCCCAAGAAATCCAGCTGCCCGAACACGCCCTCCTCCCCGGCTTTATTAATACGCATACCCATTCTGCAATGAGCTTATTACGCGGCTATGCCGACGATTTAGCCCTGATGACCTGGCTGAATAAGCATATCTGGCCAGCAGAAACAGCACATGTCAGCGATGATTTTGTTTGTGATGGCACAACGCTCGCCATTATGGAAATGATTGCCGGTGGCACAACGTGCAGCAATGATATGTATTTTGAGCACAGCGCCGTGGCACGCGCGGCGGTTTCCAGCGGATTCCGAATGGGGATAGGCTGCTCTATTTTAGAATTCCCCACGCCCTATGCCTCTGATGCAGATAGTTATATTAAAAAGGCGCTTAACTCGCGCTCTGAATTCAGCGGAGAGCCATTAGTCCACTTTACCCTGGCTCCGCACGCCCCTTATACGGTGAGTGACCAAACCTTCAGCAAAGTAATTACCCTTGCCGATGAATTTGATCTGGGCTTGCATTGCCATATCCATGAAACTCAGGATGAAATCACAAACAGCCTGAAACAATACGGCGTTCGGCCTCTGGAGCGGCTCGCCGCTCTGGGTTTTTTAGGATCAAACTTAGTTGCAGCACACATGGTGCATACCAGCGATCCAGAAATCGCTCTGCTGGCTAAATATGGCGTCAGTATTGCCCACAATCCAGCCAGCAATTTAAAGCTGGCCTCTGGCATTGCCCGCGTTCATGCCATGCAGCAGGCTGGCATCAATGTCGGCATTGGCACAGATGGCGCGGCCAGCAATAATAAAATCGATCTGTTGGCCGAAATGCGCCTTGCAGCCCTGCTTGCAAAAGCCGAAGCAAGCGACGCACATGCCATCCCTGCGTGGCAAGCCTTAGAAATGGCCACCATAAACGGTGCCAAAGCCATGCGCCTCGATGATAAAATAGGCAGCATTAAAGCAGGGAAACAAGCAGATCTGATTGCCATTGATTTATCTGCCGCCCACACTCAGCCCTTATATGATCCGCTATCACAAATTGTATATGCCGCTGATCGCTCACAAGTCAGCCACGTATGGATTGCTGGCCGCTGTGTTTATCAGGAAGGGCAGCATTTCAGCCTTCATGCCCGCGAAACGCTTAACCGCGCCCGGCGCTGGCAACAACGCATTAGCTCTAAGACTAAGGAAACCGAATGACTGAAGCACCTATTAATGTCGACCCTTCCGAGATCGCCAAATTCTCTGCTCTTGCCCATAAATGGTGGGATACCGAGAGCGAATTCAAACCCCTGCACGAGATCAATCCGCTGCGCATCGATTTTATGCAAAAGCACGTAGACTTGGCCGGCAAAAAAGTTCTCGATGTAGGCTGCGGCGGCGGCATTCTGGCCGAAGGCTTGGCCCGCCAAGGTGCACAAGTAACCGGCATTGATCTGGCAGAAAAGTCGCTAAAAGTCGCCAAACTGCATTTATTTGAATCCAAACTGGAAGTCGATTACCGCTGTGTGCCGGTAGAGCAACTAGCTACAGAAGCGCCAGAAAGCTATGACATCGTTACCTGCATGGAAATGCTAGAGCACGTGCCAAGCCCCGCCAGTGTGGTAGCTGCCTGCGCCCGCTTGGTTAAACCGGGCGGCTGGGTGTTCTTTTCTACTCTCAACCGCAACGCCAAAAGCTATATGCTGGCCGTGGTGGGCGCTGAATACGTGCTGGGCATGCTGCCACGCGGCACGCACGACTACGCCAAATTTATCAAGCCATCTGAGCTCGCCCGCATGACCCGCAATGCCGACATCGAAACCGTATCGCTCAGCGGCTTGAGCTATAACCCGCTCACCAAAATCTATAAGCTGGACGACGATGCGGCCGTGAACTACCTGATTGCCACAAGGAAAGCCCCTTAAATCAAAACAGACCATTCATTTAACCTCACAAGGAAAACACCATGATTACCGCAGTCCTGTTCGATCTTGACGGCACGCTGGCAGATACCGCACCTGATTTAGGTGCAGCACTCAACCGCCTGCTGGCCGAAGAAGGCCGCAAACCGCAGCCTTACTCCGCCATCCGCCCACTGGCCTCCCACGGCGCACGCGGCCTGATCGAGCTGGGCTTTGGTGTTATTCCGCAAGACCAGCAGTTTGCTGCGCTGCGTGAGCGTTTTCTGGCCCTGTACGAAGCCGGCCTCTGCGAAGAAACCGCCTTGTTTGAAGGCATTCATGCCCTGATCGAAAAAATTACCGCCCGTGGCATGCAATGGGGCATCGTCACCAATAAACCAGCCCGCTATACCGACCCGCTGATCGCCCAACTCCCCTTCCCCAACCGCCCCGGCGTAGTGGTATCTGGTGACACCGTTGGCGTGGCCAAGCCCGATGCCAAACCCATGTACTTTGCCGCCGCCCAACTAAGCGTAGACCCAGCCCGCTGCATCTATGTAGGCGATGCAGAACGCGATATTGAAGCAGGCCGCAAAGTAGGCATGCGCACCGTACTGGCCGATTACGGCTATATCAGCGGCCAAGACAAACCCCATGAATGGGGCGCCGACCACCGCATCGCCCACCCGCTGGACCTGCTGCAACACCTGCCAAGCTAAACAAACCGCTCTGGCAAGCAGGCCTAGCCCGCCTTGAAACACGCAAAATTCAAGCAAAGTCAATTTCTGTAAGATTTTGACCTTGCCTCCCCCTTTGAAAAAAGGGGGACTGAGGGGGATTTAGCACCGCTTCAACAGAAATAATCGCCCAAGCAGCGCAAACCCCTCACTCCAAAACATCCCGAATAAGCCTTTGTTATTGCTAACAAATCAAGCCAACGTCTCCAGCAAGCTTCACCAGAATCCAGCGCAGGCAAAGGCTATCGTTGTGCAAGAGCAGGCTTACGCGTATAATCAGAGATCTTCATTGGGGCCGCCATGGTTTCGACGGGGGTTGCAAAGTGGATGAGGGCATACCGGGGTCTCAGATTCCCGTAAAACACTGAATTTATATAGTCGCAAACGACAATAACTACGCTCTAGCCGCTTAATCGCGCTAGACTCTGCACTACAGGGCCCATCGGGTAGGTCGCCTAAAAACGATACGCAGAGTCATTAAGATGGGATCGCTTTTGCTCGGGTTACTTGGGCAGAGGTTAAATCTAAGGTAACTCGTTCTCTCCAAGCCTGTCGGTCGGCGTGGTCGGGAATTAAAACCAAATGACATGACTAAGTATGTAGAACTCACTATAGAGTGCTTCCGGACGCGGGTTCGACTCCCGCCGGCTCCACCAGTATAAAGCAATGAAATCAGCCACTTAGAGAAATCTAAGTGGCTTTTTTTATGCCTAAAAAGGCCCTTTTGTTTCAGGACCAGCACCTTGCCAGTGCGGTGGTGATCTGCTCCAAGTATAAATAACCAAAGCGACACTTTCTGCCACACCCGCCTTAATTTATTTGTGCAATTCGCCGCAGCCGGTGTAGGATTCTGGCCATTCGTTTTATCAACCGCACTGTTTAAAGGAGAACACATTATGCAAAACACCACTACATTCTCCGCAGTCCGCGCCTAGTTTAATCAAGACTTCCCTCCAGTAAGTCCCATTGACCCGGCTTCGGCCTGCCACATCAACTTTAAAATTTGATATGGATTTATCATGGGCAATTACGTTCAAAATTTGTCTGCGCGCGTTAATTTAATCGCGTCTGCAGATACATGGATCGAAGGCGATGCGATCCAGCAATTACAAAACACCGCCAAACTTCCCGGTATGCAATATGTTTCCGGTATGCCTGATTTGCATCCTGGCCGGGGCTATCCGGTGGGTGCGGCTTTTTTCTCTACTGATTATATTTATCCGGCTTTAATTGGTGGCGATATTGGCTGCGGCATGGCTTTGTGGCAAACCGATATTGCGGTGCATAAAGCCAATCTCAGCAAGCTGGAGAAAAAACTCGGCAATATTGATGGCCCTTTGGGCGAGGAGTGGCAGGATGAAATGGCCAACTCAATCGCGGCACAAACTGGCTTTCAACAGGCACTGGGTACCATAGGCGGTGGCAATCATTTTGCAGAACTGCAATCAATCGATAAGGTTTACGACGCCCCCCTTCTGGATGCACTGGCGCTCAATAAGCAGCAGCTTCAGCTTCTGGTGCATAGCGGCTCGCGCGGCCTAGGGCAGTTTATTTTGCGCCAGCATATCGATCTGCATGGCCACCATGGACTAGCGGTTGATTCGGCAGACTGCGCGGCGTATCTGCAAGCGCATCAGCAAGCAGTGCAATTTGCCATGCTAAACCGCAGGCTGATTGCCCGGCGGATATTGTCGCGGCTAAACGCAAATGGCCAGGCACTGCTGGATATCAACCATAATCTGGTTCTG
Source organism: Iodobacter fluviatilis (assembly GCF_900451195.1). Lineage (NCBI taxonomy): Bacteria > Pseudomonadati > Pseudomonadota > Betaproteobacteria > Neisseriales > Chitinibacteraceae > Iodobacter > Iodobacter fluviatilis. Next base: position 369,891 of record NZ_UGHR01000001.1, on the reverse strand, counting down.
CCCGCGCAAATGCATGGCCTGCAAGGCTGGGTGCACCGCAAAGGCGCAACGCCGGCCGATGTTGGCCCGGTGGTGATTCCGGGCTCACGCGGCGATTTCAGCTACCTGGTTTTACCGCTGGCCAGCGATCTGAGTCTCTGCTCACTGGCCCATGGTGCGGGCCGTAAATGGATGCGCAGCGAATGCAAAGGCCGCTTAAGCCCGCGCTATACCGTGACCCAGCTAAGCCGCACCAAGCTGGGCAGCCATGTGATTTGTGCCGACCGGCAACTGATTTATGAAGAAGCCCCCGAAGCCTATAAACCCGCCGAAAACATTATTTCAACCCTAGAAGGTGCAGGGCTGATCAAGGTGATTGCAAGGCTGAGGCCGGTACTCACTTACAAAACCCGCGGGGAGTGCTGCGAATGATTTTATTACAACTCTCTGCCGCCCAAGGCCCACTGGAATGCCAGCTGGCCGTTTCCAAAGCCCTGCACCGCCTGATATTTGAAGCCAGACAACGGCAACTCAAGCTGGATATTTTAGAGCAGGAAACAGGTGATAAAGCTGGTGTTTATCGCTCTGTTTTATTCAGCCTTGATGGTGCAAGCGCTGAAGAGCTGGCCTGCCAATGGGAGGGCACGGTGCAATGGATCTGCCCCAGCCCTTACCGCCCACGGCAATTACGCAAAAACTGGTTTATTGGTGTTTTGCGCTGTACAGAAACCCAGCGCGATTTATCAGGGGAGATTCGTTTTGAAACCACGCGCTCATCCGGCCCAGGCGGCCAGCATGTAAACAAAACCGAATCCGCAGTGCGGGCAACCCATCTGGCAACAGGCATCAGCGTAAAGGTGCAAACCGAGCGCAGCCAGCACGCCAATAAGCGCCTTGCAGAAATGCTGATCGCCCACAGGCTGGCCTGCCTTGCCGAAGAAGCCAGCGCCAACCAGCGCAGCGAGCGGCGTTTAATGCATTACCAAATTGAGCGTGGCAGACCAAAGCGCGTTTTTAAGGGTGAGCAATTTATCGAAAGCGTCGCTTAATAAATTTGCTGATATTGCTATGTAGCAACTTTATTGTAATTGATACATGGCAATACCCTTAGCTTTGCACCTAACTCTTGATAGCAAAGCGCCATGCTTCGCTGCCGTCGAAGCTTAAAAATAAACAAGATCAATCAGGTGAAAAAATGAGCAATAAAGACAATAGCTTTAGAGAAAAACGCTGGAAAGATATTTATCTGCGTTCGGAAAAAATAGCGCGCGCCCAACAATTGGGTTTTGAGTATCCACGCACCACTGAAAAACAATTAGTACAGGAAGAAGCCATGAGGCAATCCGCAGAACGCTGCAAAGTGCTATTTATTTGCAGCCGTAATCAATGGCGCAGCCCGACGGCGGAACAGAGCCTGCGCAAGCATCCCCAATTACAGACCCGCTCGGCAGGGACCAGCCCCAATGCGCGTCACACCGTTTCGGTTGACGATATCCGCTGGGCCGATGTGATTATGGTGATGGAAGAAAAACACAAATCTCGTCTTGTCGCGCAATTCACGCGTTTGCTCAACAACAAGCCGCTTTATGTGCTTGATATTCCAGACGATTATCAATTTATGGATCCGGAGCTGATCGAGCTACTGGAGCAATCGACCCACAGCATTCTTAATCTCACCAAGCAGTTTTAAAATAGACCTAGCAGCCTGTCAGGCTTAATCAGGCGTTTTTGTCGCCGATTTAAACTCTGCACTGCAGGCCGCTAGATCTTGTCATATTGAAGTATTAACTCTAATTTCTATGCTCTCTTCCAAAGGCGTCTGCGTCATTTTAACCGCTAAAAAACGCTCAATTACGCCGATATTGGTCAGCAAATGGGAAGATGCTTTGGTGCAGGTGAAGCTGCCTTCACCCGCAAGCGCCATGCTCAAAAGTAATTGATCGCCAAGGTGCTCGCCCACCGCGCCTTGGCTTTCTAGATAGATTTTTGCTAGGCTGGCAGCCTGATTGCCTACTGCTTCCGCACTGGTGCCCTTCTCGCCAAAACCTGTAAAAATCTCAGAAAGATGCTCATGTACCACTTCAATCAGAACCGCATTACCGGGGCCCTGATCGTTGCTTAGAACATGAATCTCCCCTGTCACCCCTTCAATCCGCAAACTAATCTGATCAAGCTCCCGCTGGGCCACCTTGCTAGGCACACCCGCAACGAGTGCTTCGGCCTTTATCTGCTGCAAATCACCTCTATTGCTTAAGTGCAGTGCGGTCAGCGCAGAAACAGGCTTTACACTGGCCGTGATTTCCCCTCCACCAGCAGGGTAAAAACCATAACGTTTTAAAACAATATCCTGCTGCACGCCCATCTTTGCCAGCAGCGGCTGCCACACGCGGATCAGGAAATCGGCAGGTGGAGCCGCCTTATTATGCGTGCCACCACTTACCGAAACCGTGCTGGCCTGCTTTGCAAACCAAAGCGCGGGCAAGATGGTTTGCAATACCAAGGTACAGCTGCCTGCCGTGCCAATGGCAAAACGATAATCCCCGCCCTGCACCGGGCCGGGAATAAAGCGCAGGCTTTGCGAGCCCACCGCCGCGCCTTCAACACTTGCGCCACATATAGCCACCGCGGCCTCCACCGCCGTTAAATGCTGACGCAACAAGCCCGGCTTTTGCCGCTTGGCGCGAATGTTTTTAATCTTAAAGCTCTGGCCAGTGATCATGGAAAGCGTAAGCGCACTCCGCAATACCTGCCCACCGCCTTCCCCAACCGCCCCATCCAACTCAATCATTTATTTTCCTTCTTGTTTTAAGCAGCATCTGCAAGTACCGCTTTACTGAGCAAGCGATCAAGTGCAGTAAGCTGAGCAAGCGGCCTTGGGGAGCTTGTTTCTGCCACTTCCTGCGCCAGTAATTGCTCAATAAAGGCGTGAATACGTGGGAAACGAGCACCGTATTCGGCCTCGCCAGCACTCATTTTTATCGCCAATAGCTGGTTGACTTCATCTGCCAGTGCGCTCTGGTCTGCAAGCATCGCCTCGGCCAAATCAGCAAATCTCATAGGAGGCATATTTGCTCGGCTATCTATCCACAACATGGCCAACAGGGGGCGCAGCACGTAGAGATACTTTTTCATTCTGACCGTATCTCCTTGCAAATACCCTCTGAAATTCTTTTTTGCCATCGATAAATAATGCCAGCGCGCTTTTTTTGCTGAGAAATACTCGGCCTTTAAAGCCTGTAGTTCATCGCAAAACCAATCTTCCTGCCGATAAATCACAGGCGAATCCAGCCATTCAAATAGAGTGGGATTCGATTTACCCAGCAAACCCAGTGCTTTGCGCAGCTCCCAGCCACAGATATCCAGCTCATCGCTGATGGGCACTTCAATCACATCGCGCTGTTTTTCAATATTGAGATACCAGTCTAATGAGTGCACATAGATAAAACGCACATCGTAATCACTATCGGGCGAGGCAAATCCCCAGCCCCGGCTACCCGATTCACAAGCAAATAATATCTTTACCTCATGCTTTGCTTCGATCGCGCTCAATTCATCCATGATGCGCTCGCGAACGCGGGCTTTTATCGGGTGGGCGCTCAGTATTTTCATTTTAACTTCCTCATAAAATTGCCCCATCCAGTGCTTACCCCTTCACACAAACCACCTGGCGCAGGGTATGCACAATTTCTACTAGATCAGACTGAGCGGCCATTACCGCGTCGATATCTTTGTAAGCCATGGGAATCTCATCAATCACCTCTGCATCTTTGCGACATTCCACATGCGCTGTAGCGTTGATCTGGTCTTCCACCGTAAAGAGTTTTTTGGCCTTGGTTCTGCTCATAATTCGCCCGGCACCGTGGCTGCAGGAGCAAAAAGCCTCTTCATTACCAAGACCACGGACAATAAAGCTTTTGGCCCCCATCGATCCCGGAATAATCCCCAGCTGGCCTTTTTGTGCCGAAACGGCCCCTTTACGCGTTACCAGCACCTCGGCACCAAAGTGCGTTTCTTTTTGCACATAGTTATGGTGGCAATTCACCGCCTCTACATCAGCCAGAAAGGGCTTGCTGATCACTTTTCGCGCGGCCGCAATCACGTTTTGCATCATCACTGCCCGGTTACGGCGGGCAAAATCCTGCGCCCAGCCCACGGCTTCCACATAATCATCAAAGTGCTGGCTGCCTTCCTCAAAATAAGCCAGATCGCGGTGCGGCAAGTTGGCAATATGCTGGCGCATATCGGCCTGAGCCAGCTCGATAAAGTGCGTACCAATCGCATTTCCTACCCCACGGGACCCGGAGTGCAACATAAACCACACTCGGTTTTCCTCATCAAGACACACCTCGATAAAGTGGTTTCCTGTACCCAGTGTTCCCAAATGCTTGCGATTATTGGTTTTAATTAAGCGGGGATATTTATCGGTAATTTGCTTAAACCCATCAGCCAGCTCTCCCCACATGGCATCCACGGTGTCAGGTGGTGTATCCCACGATCCTTTATCTCGGCCGCTTCTGGTTGAAGTACGACCATGCGGCACGGCGGCCTCAATCGCACTGCGCAAGCCGGCCAAATTATCGGGTAAATCTCCTGCCATCAGCGTGGTTCTGGCGGCCATCATTCCGCAACCAATATCCACACCGACCGCAGCAGGAATAATGGCCCCACGGGTAGGAATCACGCTGCCGATGGTCGATCCCTTACCAAGATGCACATCGGGCATCACAGCCAGATGCTCAAAAATAAATGGCATTTTGGCGGTATTAATCAGCTGCTCACGCGCCTCATCTTCCAACGGCACGCCCTTGGTCCAGAGCTTGATTAGCGATGCGTTTTCCACATTAATCTGGCTGTAATTGCTCATTTTTTATTCTCATTTTTTGCTGCGTTCTTTCTTAACACAGCGATTTAATTAAAGTTGGCCTTGTATGATCTATAGGCTGGATGAAACCCGCGCATCTTTCAGCATTGCCTGCGAGATTTATCCGCCCTAGCTAACTATGCAAACGCTGTGCCACTACCTATAAAAACATATCAATATATCAACAACCATTTGATTTATATACAAAATAAAAATATTAAACCTCAATTTACCCATACCATCCTTAGCGAGAAATAGATAAAATATGATAAATTAAGCTAGTCATTTATATTTTTGGATAAGAAAGATGCAAAAGACCGTGGTATTTGGCTTTGTTGGCACCGTGCTGGATTATGTGGGCCGTGGCAGCCAGCGCTGGGAAAAGTGGCGCCCTACCATTGGCCTGTGCCAGCAGGAAGAGCTACTTATCCACCGGATAGAGCTACTGCACGATCTACGCAGCCGTAGCCTGTTTGAAAGGCTAAAACAAGATATCAAACAGGTTTCCCCCGAAACTGAAGTGGTTGGCATTGAAATTAACTTAAGCAATCCATGGGATTTTGAAGAGGTCTACGCCGCGCTGCATGATTTTGCCCACGGCTACCGCTTTAATACCGAGGCCGAAGACTATCTAATCCATATCACCACCGGCACACATGTGGCGCAAATTTGCTGGTTTTTGCTGGCTGAATCGCGCTATTTGCCCGCCAAGCTAATCCAAACCTCGCCAGATCGTAAAGAACAAGGCCCGGCTGGCCGCTACACCCTGATTGATCTTGATTTATCCCGCTATAACAAAATCGCCAGCCGCTTTGCCCAGCTAAAAGACGAAAGCGTTTCTTTTTTGAAATCAGGCATCGCCACACGCAACCCACGCTTTAACCGCATGATTGAGCAAATCGAAAGGGTAGCGATTCGATCTAAAGCGCCTATTTTGCTGAGCGGCCCTACAGGCGCAGGCAAATCATTTTTAGCCCGCCGTATTTATGAAATGAAAACCTCCAGGCACCAGATTAGTGGGCGTTTTGTAGAAATAAACTGTGCCACGCTGCGCGGCGATAGCGCCATGTCTACCTTATTTGGCCATGTAAAAGGCGCATTTACTGGCGCACAAAACGAGAGAGCAGGCTTGCTGCGCAGCGCCGACGGCGGCTTACTTTTTTTAGATGAAATTGGCGAGCTGGGGCTGGATGAGCAAGCCATGCTGCTGAAAGCCATCGAAGAAAAACGCTTCTTCCCCTTTGGCAGCGATAAAGAAGTCAGTAGCGATTTTCAGCTGATTGCAGGAACAGTGCGCGACCTAAAACAATGGGTCGCCACAGGCCGCTTTCGAGAAGACTTATACGCTAGGATCAATTTATGGCTCTACGAATTACCCGGCCTTGCCGATCGCAGCGAAGATCTGGAGCCCAATCTGGAATTTGAACTGCTGCGCTATGCCAAAGAGCAAGGCGAGCAAGTACGCTTTAATGCCGAAGCCAGACAAAGCTATTTAAAATTCTCCAGCAGGCCAGAGGCAAAATGGTCTGGCAATTTTCGCGAGCTATCAGCCTCTGTCACCCGCATGGCCACGCTGGCAGAAAACGGGCGTATCACCCAGGAAAACGTAAACGAAGAAATCACCCGCCTACAGCAAGCCTGGCACAACCACACCCCTAATGAATTAGACGAATTATTGGGTGGCAAAGCTAGTGAGCTCGATTTATTCGACCGCATGCAGCTGGAAAAAGTCATCCAAATCTGTAAATCATCTGATTCGTTATCTGATGCAGGCAGAAAACTATTTAATATATCCCGCCAAGAAAAAGCAAAAAGCAATGACGCAGACCGCTTAAGAAAATATCTGGCGAAATTTGAATTGGATTGGGGCAAGGTAAAAGGGAGTGGCCTGGCGGGTGGCGTTTAAATATGAGTATTGCGCACTGCATCGCTCTGCAAAAAAACCACAAGCGACGCTAGGCAACTGTTTCATAACAAACCCAGCCGGCCCAGCCGCACATATTTTTTATGCAAAATGAGCAAATACTTTGCCTGCTCATACATTCACAGTATCATCAATAGAACGTTCGTTCTAATTATATTGAGAGGCTATGGATTCATCGCTTGTTATTCAATTGCGGCGGCATGCTTTAACACGACAAGGCTTACAATCTGAAACCCATTTCGGCCATGGCCTCGCAGCTACGCTTGCGGCAATAGAGCATCTTGGCTATGTGCAAATAGACACGATTTCAATCATCGAACGGGCGCATCACCATATTCTTTGGTCACGTGTTCCAGATTATCAGCCCAGTTTTTTGAATCAGCTGCTCGAAAACCGCCAGATTTTCGAATACTGGTTTCATGCCGCCTCTTACTTACCCATGCGTGATTATCGTTTTGCCCAGCATCGCATGGCCGCAGTCAGAAACAGCACTTGGGCCAATTACCACGACATCCCCGCCAGCCTAATGAATGAAATCTTGCTAAGGGTGAGAGATGAGGGGCCGTTGCGGGTACGAAATCTGGAAAATAATAAAGGAAAAAGCGGCAGCTGGTGGGACTGGGGGCCGGGTAAACGGGCCATAGAAAAGCTGTTTCTGCAAGGCGATCTGATGATCAGCCAGCGCATCGGCATGGAAAAAGTCTACGAGCTGCGGGAGCGTATGCTGCCTGCCAACTTAGATACACGCCAGCCTGATCTGCCCGATTATGCGGGCTATCTGCTGCAAAGCTATTTACGCGCGCACAGCGTGGTGACATTCGAGCAACTCACCCATCTGCACACCGATCCAGCATTAAGAAAAATCATGCGTGAACTGCTGGATGCCCAAATAGCCAGCCATCACATTCAGGCCATTAGTCATAACATTCCCAAAGCCTACGCCGAAACCAGTGCGCTCACGCAGCCCCTATCAGCCGCGCCCTGCGTGCACCTGCTATCGCCATTTGATAACGCCATCATCCACCGCAAACGCCTAAATCAGCTATTTGGCTACGACTATAAGCTGGAATGCTATGTGCCCGCAGCCAAACGCAAATTCGGCTATTTCTGCCTGCCCATCCTCTACGGTAACCACTTTGTAGGCCGCATCGACTGTAAAGCACACCGGCAGGAACAAAGGCTGCAAATCATCAGCATGCACCTGGAATCCCCAATCAATGAGCCCGCCCTATTTACAAAAGCATTTATGCAAAAGCTAAAGCAATTTGCAATTTTTAATGCCTGCAAATACCTTGATACTCAGAATATTGAAGGTGTTTTAGCAGTCATTGAAGGCAAGATAAAAACAAGTGAATTACAAAAAGAAAGTGGAAGGACAATTTAGACGAATTACAGGGATAGATGAACCCAAGACATAGTGAGCATAAAAATGACCTACTCCTTTTACTAAGGTAATAGAGTGGGTAGATGTCACCTTGATCCCCAACAAGGCCACAGATGCATGCAAAATGAAGTTCCTGTGCAAAACGACTTTGACACACTTGATCGGTTAAAAATGTGTGTCGTAGCAATAGTCGTAGCAAAACAAGCCATCTAGCTTGAAATAAAAAATGAGCTACAACCGAAAGGCTGTAACTCATTGTTTATATTGGTCGGAATGAGAGGATTCGAACCTCCGACCCCTTGCACCCCATTCGCCAACTCAAACACTTTTAACACAATGATTACAATAGAAAAACAAAAACAATGTTCTAATAATTTTATGTTTAATTGAAGCTGATAAAGCCGCATTTTTATTGACCTAATAAACAACGTATTAGAATAATTACGCCCCAAGCAGCATGAGTAAGAAGGCTAGTTTAGGATTCACCAGGTTGTGAGTGCCTATGGGATCAGGTCTACGGCCCACCATGCTTCACGAACTAGGCTGGCGTTCAGAAGTAATTGAGCGGCAACTAGCACACGCAGAGCGAAACGAAGTGAAAGCCGCTTATAACCACGCCGAGTACATGCCAGAAAGAATAAAAATGATGCAAGAATGGGCGGACTGGATTGATGCACTGCCGCCAGCGCTGAGCGGTAATCTAAAATAAAAGGACAATGCGAAACCTTACTCAATTTATCCACCAAAACTCATCGAACATCGCCACCCCGCTTACCAATTACGCCACAATCAACCAAGGGCTAACGCTCTGTTGAAACGATTGGGTTAGACTGAGCGACAGGCCGCAATCGGCCAATAGCGGACGCTCGAAGTTTAATAGTTATCGTATCAACGAGGAAAAAATGGAAAACGCCCCTCTTAAAACGTCATGGAGAAAAATTGAAGATTGGCTGTTAGCTAATGCTCCTAAAATTCACTCTTCGTTAAATAAGCCTGCAGCAGTTGACTCAATTGATGAACTTAAAAAATTGATTGGGAGTGAGCTGCCGTTGCAATTGATTGAACTTTATGAAATCCACAACGGAATTGAGTCAGAATCCATTGCTAATTTGGTTTATGGGATGAAATTTATTTCCATTGAAGACGCAATAAATTTAGTCAACAATATTGATGCTAATTCATCACCGCTAAAGTATGCAGATTCACAAATTAAGGCAGGCTACACTTTACATAAAAAACGTTTCCCTATAGCGGATGACAATGGTACATGCATGCTGTGCATCGACCTTGACCCTTCCGAACTAGGGAAAATTGGACAAATAATATTCATTGATTACGATTGCAATGTTGCAATTAAACTCGCTGACTCATTGGAAGATTTATTTCATAATTTCCAAGAAGACCTATACTCAGAGAAGTACTCGTTTTTAGCTGAGGCACTTGAGGATAACAATGAATGGCTGAATCCAATTAGAGAAATTGACCCGGTAAATTGGTTTAACTCTCCAACGTGGGCACATATAAAAGTATGATTAAAAATCGATGTAAAATAGAATATTAATGTTCTATCCATGAGAGTCTGCTCTGGGGCGAAAACAGGCGGTAGTCGGCCAGAAGTAGGCATTTTTACTTTTGCATTTTTTGAGATTTCATTATGACGTCAGACCCGTTTCGTATTCCCTCAGACGAGGAGATTAAAAATGCAGAAGAAAAGCTTAAGTTCAAATTTCCGAATGAATATATCGCCTTTTTAAAAGGAGGTGGAAATGTGGCAAATGCGGTTTTTGATGCTGCAGTAGTATTGCCAGGTAGTGGTTATCTCGATATTTTTGAAATAGCGGATATAGCTTGGAATAAAATGGGGCTAAATAAAAAGTGGTTACCATTCATCGAGGATAACGGCGACTACTTCTGCGTTTCAGAAAATGGGGTCGTTAAATTTTGGTCACACAATGGCTGCACTGATGAAAAATGGACTACATTTTCGGCATGGTTTCAGCAAGTTTGTATTGAACGGAAGTAGTAAACATGTACTTCCGTATTGGGTCGATAGGCGATCTATGGTGAGTGAACATTAATAAATATGCAAATAAGCATCTATGATGGCGCTAATAATTTTTCTTCTGGACAGTACACGTCTGACTATAAATTAATTAACTCACATGGATTTATTTTATTATGAATATTAATATATAATTAAACCTAGTTAAAGTATAATTAGGTTTGAAAAAACGAATGACTCAAGAGGTAATTATGCTATCTTTTGTTTGTGTTGCCGTTTTTGTATTCATGTTTATTTACCTATTGAGAATTAAGTATTTGAGCTCATCTGATCTAATATCAGATTGGATTGGAGACAATAATTATACAATAGAAGACAAAAGTGATAGCTCGCGTAAAATAGATGTATTATGTTGGCCAATAAAAGCAAGAGTGGTTGCCGTTGACTCAAATAGCGAAACTTTTGAAATACTATTTTCAATAACAGTAAATGTCGGCACTCATGCAAAAGGTACAATAATTAGTGTGGAGATAAACCCATTAAAAAAGAAACTCCTCCATAAATAAATATTTTTTTATCAGGATCAACTAGCTGGCGGCGGCTGCCCAGCCTTGAGGCTGCGCCCCAGCAATTGGCAGGGCCAGCCATTCACGCGAAGGCCGCATGCGCTCATACCCACAAGACTCATAAAAACGCACCAGCGCCCTCGTTCCACCACCGTAGCAGTCTAGGTGCAGACGTTCAGCTTAAACCACTGTGCGGCAGCTTCACTTTCGTTACTGCCACTCATAAAAATGCTAGCTGAATGTCGGCAGTGGGTCGTAAGCTGCCCCTTGCACCCCATGCGTGAGGGGCTTAAATCTATCCAATACAATCAAACACTTAGAACTAGGCCCCACTGAAGGGCATCACCACAAATCGCAACAGATGATCACCCTGCCCCGCAAGAATCCCGCAGAAGGATTAATTAAACAAAGCAGCTAACACATCTATTTTCATGGCAAATTCAGGCATCCACCTTACGCTGAACTCTAAGTAATCAATCGCTAACCTGACCAAAAAGCAAAACAAAGGTGGGAATCACCGTTCAATCGGGTGTAGTATATTGGCATAAAACACTTCAGATCGCCGCCGCCCCGCAAGGGCTTTAAAGTGGACACGGCGTTTTTCATACACCCAAGGTATTGATTTTTCTGCCATTTTAGGGTTTCTATATCTTATTATGTCTAATTAAAACTGAGGCTATATGGCACTTTCTGTATTGGATTTAAAAGGTATCGCAGTATCTGGCGGTGGAATGATTTTGGACGCACGGCAATTCACAGCGCTTGATCTCAATAGTATCGCTGCTTCCGCTTCAGGCAAGAAAGCTCAAATAGTTCTAAAAAACTTGCAAGGTAAGTCGGCGCTAGACCTCAAGGGGATTGCAGCATCAGGAAATGGATGCGTAGTTTTTGACTTCACCGAACCTACATAACATGGCGCTCAACCGCAGCGCGGTTATAGTGCGGTTTTGTTTATTCAGCTTTCCGGACCGCGCACGGTTAACTCTACGTTAGATTCACCCCATAAAAAGCCACTACTATGAAAAATATTTCTTTAGTTACGCTATTTGTTATCTCCATTACGGGTTGTAGCAGTACGGGAATAATTAAACCCGTTGATAAATCCGCATCACGTACTTTAATGCTCACCAAATCTGAGACCTCAGATAAATCAATTGCAGCCCAGAAATTGGATGAGGAAGTAAACAATAAAAAATTAGAAGATGCTCTTTCAGAAGTCCTTGATTATTGCAAACCACTTTTGTCAGGATACGAAAAAGACTCTGCAGAGCAAGCTAGAAATGCCTACTGGCTATCAATGAGTGGCCTAGTTGCAGGATCTGTATTTGCTCCCGCACTAATCGCTGCTAGTGCATCAAATGGAACAGCTGTTGCAGCTCTTAGCGGTTGGGCTGGAGCGACAAATTTTGCTGGCCAAGCATTAAAAACGTCGGGACTGAGTGGCTCTACTATTGCCCAAACACGCAACGACATCATTAATGGTTTGAAAATTGAGATTGCGAATGCAACCGATGGAAGCAAGTCTTTTGAATTTCGGCGAAGTGCATTAATGAGAGCAAAAGCTGGGTGTGTCATTTATGACATTTCTGTGCCTAGCATTCCAGAGGCAAATTGAATCTAACCCGGCAGTCAACATGGGCGCGACGCTAATTGTCCGAAGGCGCAGCAGCCTTAAACTTTAGGTCGGTCTGGGTCTATTGCGCAAAAATTCAGGAGGAACATATGGCTAAGACAAAAGTATTCATCAGCTTCGACTACGACAATGACGCACGGCAGAAGGATTTGCTCGTTGGGCAGTCGAAGCACCCAGACACCGACTTTGAGTTTGCTGACTGGTCATCGAAAGAACACCTCACCGGCGACTGGAGGGCAAAGATCAAGGCGAAAATGTCGTACGTCGACGTGGTGTGCGTTCTCTGTGGCAAGAACATGTCTACCGCAACAGGTATCGCATATGAAGTCACAATAGCCCAGGAAATCGACAAGCCGTACTTCTTGCTCTCTGCCTACCAAGATGGCTGTTCTAAGCCACCTACCGCGAAAGCCAGCGACAAACTCTACAAATGGACTTGGGAGAACTTGAAGAAGCTCATCAAAGGCGATCGTTGAATGGTCTCGCCACAGGTTGATCGAGCCGGTCTGTTCAACGAGATCGCTGAGGGTACGACCTACCCGCACAATGACAAGTGGTACAGCCATCTTCTAGATCAATACAAACTCTATGTCGAGATGGCTGACCGCATCAGCCAGAGGCGCGCCACGGCCAATACCTACTTTCTCAGTTTAAATTCGGCAATCTTGGCTTTTGTCGGATATCTCTCGGTAAAGGACACTGGCGAGTACAACTGGATGCTTGCGTGCGGTGGAGTGGCGCTTTCTTGGCTCTGGCGAACTCTCATTATCTCCTACTCGAATCTCAATACCGCCAAATTCAAAGTCATTCACCAGATTGAAAAGCGACTTCCCATTAGTCCCTACGAAGCGGAGTGGGACGCGATGGAGCGTGGAACAAACCCAACTCTTTACAAACCACTTACTCACATCGAACGCAATGTTCCTCTGGTCTTCATTGCGTTGCACGTCATTGTCTTCACTCGAATGTTCCCATGGTTTTTGCTTACCGTCTTCCTCGAACTACCTTTGCCGAGTTGCGGCTGCTGAATGAGTTCAATGCTATCCACGCACGCCCAGCTGATGCCTAACCCGTCATTCCAGCTGACCCGCTGCGGCATGGCACCTCGTCTGCCTAGGCTATGCCGCAGCGGGCAGCTCAATTCCAACGTTAGAAATCATAGGAGAGTCTTGTGGCATATCAAGCAACAGTAATACCAGTGATGATCGCCTCACCAGGCGATGTATTTGAGGAACGTGAAATCGTTAGAGAGGTGGTTCATACGTGGAATTACATAAACTCCACAAGAAACGGGGTTGTTTTAATGCCAGCAGGTTGGGAAACGCACTCATCACCAGAATTAGGATCACGTGCCCAAGAGCTAATAAATAGTCGCGTACTGAAAGATTGTGACTTGTTGATTGGCGTTTTTTGGACCCGCCTTGGGACTCCTACTGGTGAAGCTAAAAGCGGAACTGTCGAAGAAATCGAAAGGCACATAGAAACAGGCAAACCTGCCATGATTTATTTCTCATCAAAACCAGTGGCGCTACAAAGTATTGATTTAACACAGTACCAAGCTCTCCAAGAATTCAAAAAAAAATGCGAAGGTTTGGGACTTGTTGAGGAATTTGAAAACACAATTGATTTCAAAGAAAAAATTAGTCGCCACCTTCAGCTGTGCATTCATCACAATCCACATATTAAAAGCCTATTCGAAAGCCGGCCAGATACTACTGAAGATGTTGATTTTGTAGCCACATACGTAGAAACAAGGAATCACGAGTTATCAGATGAGGCGCAGGTTCTATTGAAAGCAGCCTCCAAAGATACGAACGGCACAATTTTGAAAATTGCTGTTATTGGATCGCGGTTTATCCAAGCCGGCGAATCATCGTTTGGTGGTCAAGGAGGAAGAGAAAGCGCTCGTTGGGAATATGCTCTTAATGAGTTAGTTGATCGCAATTTTGTTGTTGAACGAGGTCACAAAGGTGAGGTCTTTGAGCTTACCCATGAAGGCTGGGCACTGGCAGACACACTTCCGGATGATCTCTAACCCGGCTGTCGAGAGGGACGGCCCAAAAGCTGCGCTTTTGGGTGCACTTCGCTCTTCGCGCTCCGACCACCCCACACTTCTACGTTAGGCCTCATTAATCATGTTTGCGCAAATTAAAGGTGTAGTTGATTTACTCAGATCTGGAGTTTCAGATTTTAGGAACTTCAAAACTTCAAAGGAGCGTGAAGAGGCCGTTCTCTATCTCTTGCGTGTGTATTTTCTTTTGAAGGACTGTGTAGATGATGGTGAGGAACTTGTTTCCGAAGCACAACCTAATCCTGTTGAAAAAATCACTGGAATGGATGCGCCATCGGCGCTAGCGACCATTGGGAGATGGGATGCCACAATTCGGAAACAAGGCTCACGGCTATACAAGTTACAAAGTGGCCTTCTTGGCCAAGATTACATTGCCGTAATAAATCCGACATTACAGAAGCGTCTAAGTGAGGCCATAGGGTACAAGATGGATCGCACCATCACGTTGCACGGCATAGGCTCCGCCCTCTTTTTCAAGAATATGTTTCCTATTGCAAATACAAATGAAGAAAAAGCACGGTACATTTCCGTGATGGCAGGAGAAGAAGAAGATAGCCTAAATATGATCCGTATCGGCTCTGAAATTGAAAGCCTTCGAGAGTCACTAAATCAATACCGCTCAGTTGTCGAACGAATGGTTTCAAATGCCGAATTACTACAACTTTCAACACGTGCCAGACAAGAAACTCAATTTCCCGATGAGGCCTAACCCATCATTCAACACTGACTGGCGCGATAATACCGCGACAACCGGTTAATTCAAACGTTATGTCTGACAGAAGAGTGGACTTAGTAAATGAGCTTATTTGCAAAGCTGATTAAATTCCGAAAAAAAATCAGGGAAAATCGAACGAGGGTTATTGACACAATAGTCAAAGATCACTCGGCTCAAATATGTATATTTTGTGGTGAAACTAAAAATCTGACTAGGGAGCATGTAATTCCTCAATGGGTTTATAATCGCTGTACAAAGAGCACTTTCATTACAACCACTAATGGTAACGCACAAACCTACAATACAACTACAGTTCCTGCCTGCAAGGACTGCAACTCTAATATTTTAGGTTCTCTTGAAAGGCATCTTAAGCACGAGTTTGATAGAGTCAATGTTAAAAACGAAGGTTTTTCTTTGGAAACATTGGAACTTATTATTCTTTGGCTTGAGAGTTTGGAGTATAAATTTCAAATCCTGGACTTGCGTAGAAATTTAAACAGAGTAAAAGACGCTGAATATATTCCTTACATTGGAAAACTACCTATTTCAATGTTTCAAGGGCCAATAGATACAAGTCCAGCAAAAGTGTTTTCAAACTTACGCTCTGCTTTAAGAGTTCTTAGTGTTAAATCAAAAGTCCAAAGGTTAAACTCGCTGTGCGTTCTTTTTACAAATAATCAAGATTTCCATTTTTTTCACTCAACAAATAATTATATATTTATTGAATTGGCAAAATTTAATATAGCATTCTTCTATTTCTATAAAATGGACTTCGAAAGCAATGAAAGTGCAATCTCAAAGGCTCAGGATATAGTTAAGAATGAGTACTATGGGAAAAACACATAACAAATCACTCAAGCACCGAAAACTTCGTGTGCTGGATAGTTTTTAAGTCGCAGTTTTGTGGTTTTACTCCGAAAAAGTATTCAACAAAACTGCAAATTTATAAATACCGCTCAACGCGGCATTATTAGGTCTACTAGATATGCCCGTCTACTTTGTGTCAGATGATTTACGCAACCAAGTAAAGATTGGACGCAGCACCGATGTAAAGCGTCGCGTAAAAACACTGCAAACAGGCAACCCCTCAGCATTAAAGCTAATGGGCTGGATCAATACCGCTAACGATGCTTCTATGGAAAGCGAGCTTCATGAGCACTACAAAGGCCTCCGCGGGATTGGTGAGTGGTTCTCCATCGGTCCCACCGAGGTGCTCAACGAACTAAAAAGACATTACGGGTTCGTACCAAAACCGACCGACTCGTTTGAGATAATCGGCTTTGACAGGGATGGTATTCCGGAATACCTAGGAGTCTGCGAATGGGGAGACTTTGAAATCTATGAATGCTGTCCGTTCTGCGGCTGTTTCTGTGGAATGCATTTCCAAGACGCAAGCTCAATGCATCACTGTATTAACTGTGACACGCTGATCAACTTCGACGAGCTACACCCTCCTCAAGACTGGAACGAATGAACTCGTCAAGCTCGGAAAACATTGGTGAACGGCAAGCTTGATTGGTGCCAGAATATCTGGGCAGATATGTAACACTTAAAGAGGTGCCTTATTTATGTCAAGCACAGAAAGTCCTGACTGATTGCTCAAGCTGACGCCAAAAGCTGTACTTTCAACCTGAAGGGTTATGATTTGCATTTGACATAGATGAAATCAATTCAACCGACTTTGCAGACCACTGTAGATTTTATTCCATGCAAAATATAAGACTTGGCCCCTTGCTTTGTAATTAGAAAACTTAAAAAACCATTAAATATTTCTATTTAACAAGCTCGTAGGTAATACTCCTCCCACATGGTGGATACATAGACGTCGAGTCTCTTTCAATATATTTAGCAATAATATTTCCTTCCGGATCCATCTGATCATACATAGTAAGATCGGTATCCTGCCCTTTCCTTTGCTCCCATTTCGTTCCCGTTTGCACAAGAGTATGATCCACTGGAATATTAAATTTATTTCTTAACGCTTCACACATACATTTCCCTTTGTTTACTATTACATAAAAATAAAAAATTAGAATAAACTGATCATAACTTGACATTACTCAAAGACAAATCATATTACTGGCCTATAAATAAAAATCCTTTAATCACATCAAAAATCAGGGGGAATTTTCCAAAATCAAGTGTATGCAAGGTAAGTAACACCCAGCTAAACAACAAAACAACGCTGACTTTAATTGGTGCTCTACTGACAGAAAATGAACTAAGAATAAGAAAATTAGTCATTCTCTCCCCCCGATTTTTTCTAAGTCTTGACTCAACTTTTTGATATACATCATCGGTTGATACTGCAAACAAATCAAAAAATTCAGGTTTACTCTCTTCGCTATACTCTTTAAGTTTTCCTTCGTAAAACTCTAACCTACTTTCCCACCACTCCTGCCAATATTTAGCGCCAGAAGCCATTTGCATTTGATAAAATGAAACAAGAACACCTGCAAAACAAATAATAAATTCAAGAATAGGTTTACTATTTTGATCTTGCAATGCAGCAGCAAGTAGCACACCCTGAAACAGCATGAAAAAGTTATTACGTTGTGTTAATTTATTTATTTCAAAATTTCTAGTTTCAATACAAATTTTATACACAGATTTAATTGACTAATACCGTTTATCTTTTTCCAAACATCCAGGTAAATATTTCTCTTCCATTTAAATGGTCCTTTGATTTCTAACCAAGAGGTAATGTCTAAGCCATTTATTAAATCTTGCGTATCTTTGCCCAATGCTAGCTACCAGCAGGAAAATTCAACACGGGAGCATAAATGACGTAAGAATTTTGAAATAAATAAAATAATTCGCACTCTACTCACTGACATTAAACTCGTCATCTTATTTTTTCTTACGTTTGCTCAAAAGATTAGGTAATAAGTAAATTTTCAACTAAGACATTCATCCGGCTATATCAACACCAGCCCTTGCAAGAACCAGCAACAAATCCGCAAATAACGCAGGGTTTCAGAGTGGGATTTTCTACCGCTCAGAGCCATATCTGACGTGGCTTCGAGATGCATCATGCAGGTGCATAAAAAATAATGGGTTAAGTGGGCAGGCGTGGCGGGGTCATGAGGGCGCGCGCTGGGTGTTAACCTCAAAATCAACCATCAAAAACATACATAGAAGACTTGTATCAGCTCATAGATACATAGACCTACTGAACAATACTTAGGATGCACTTAGACCAAGGCTTCTTATGTTACAATTCCTTTCGCTATAATTTCAGCCAAGCTCATCTAGTAAGCATAGGTAAAAGAGTCCCTTAGGTGTGTGTACTATCTGCCATAAACACATCCATATGATTGAATATAAATAGAAAATTATAATTGCATAGTTAGTTATGCACATAATCAAAACAGATATACACCTGAATAGGTGTATATCTCACGTTAGCTAAAATATATGAAACTTATAGACAAATTAACCCAAGGATTGCCTAAAAAGCATAAACCTAAAAGAGCTGTAAAAGGTCTTGTTGCAAGAAATTTCTATATTGATGGCAACCTTTTTATAGAAAAATTTGATCAAGTTAAAAATACTGAATCAATGCAGATGAGAAACTTTAGAGCTAAAGCAATTGTTGATTTAACTATGTCAATTGAATGCTCATTAAAATCAATAATATTATCTCTTAGTAAAGATAACGAATTGCCTTCTGATGCATATAAAAAAGCTAGAAAATGCTCTCACAATCTCGACAAACTTTACGCTGAAGCTATATTAAGAGCTAAAAATAGATTTTTATTTCCTCCTAAAAAGCAAGCACTTTTTGATGATCTAAAAAGCCTAGGCGTAGGTTCAAGATACTCATATGAAATTTGGTCTCTTCAATTTAATAGTCAAGCAGGAACAATCTTTCTTGGAGAAAATATTATTTCTAGAACAATTGATGATATTAAATGGGCAAATAATTTAAGAGACGTAGCAGTGCTTTTAAATAACATATCAAATAATTGCTATTATAAATTTTTATCAAAACATTGCACATTATATGGAAATAAAAATAACACTTACGAAAAACATTTAAACTTATTTCTAGATGAAATTAAATAGCTAACAAATCATTCAACCGGACATTTTACCAGCTGCGCTGGTAAAATTCCCTCCACTGACGTTCCGGTGCCGGTTAATTCTAACGTTAGGCATCGCAGACATGCCCAGCCATGAGCAATATCACTTTGCGGTGCGTACAGAATGAAAGCGGAAAGGTAAACTGTGAAAGGTAAAATGCCCCCCTCAGTCGAGAGGGACTGCGCAAAAACGCGCAGCCCCTCACTTTTACGTTAGGCTCGTATGGATGAAAAGCTCTCTATTCAAATCTGGGTATGGTACCTCGCGGACGAGTTCAAACCTGTTTTGGAGCTATGTGTCTTATGTCAAGCACTTGAGTTTTTGTCTTTGGAAGCAGTGGAACAAAGTTCAACAATCGCATATTGCCCTGCCTGCGAAGTCTGGTCTGACATGATGCTGCCGTTGAATAATTTTCTAGAAAATTTCCCGGAAAGACTTACCCAGGAAATGCGAATAAAAATCGAACGCCTCTGGAATATCTGCAACGAGCTTAGCGAAGTCGCATTTCATTGTGATGATTATGAAATATTTCACAACCAAGAATGGAATCAGGTTAGATCTGAAGCTCGCGAAATATTGAGCGTTGTTGATTGGCAAAATGTTAAGAACGATGCAGATGATCTAATGCTGAAATGTCGAATGTCTTTATATCCTTACATGTATAAACATTAGGCAGGTTGCTGAATATGGGCACCAAAGCCTAAGACAAAACGCATCAAAAAAATATTTAAAAAGTCTGTTTTGATCAGCAAACAGGCTCTATTGCTTCCTCAATTAGTCTTAATTAAATCAGCCCCATTTATTGGGGCTGATTTGATTTACTCTGCCGTAACTGAATACGTTTTAAACCGGATCACCTCCACCCCCAGCCAATCATTTAACTCCTTCATCCGCTCTTGTAATGGCTCAATCTCGTTATACGCAAACACGGTCGCCGCTTTCTCTACGTCACCTAAGCCGCCGGTGTTGTTGGGGATGATGCCCATCAGTTGCGCGGGTACGCGGTGGGCGCTCAGTTGGTCGTCGCGGGTTACGTTTTTGATGTTCCAGAAGTCATCCTTTGCCGCCACTTCTGAGATGGGCAGGATTTGCATGCCGTCTTTCTTACCGCCAGGCGCGTACACCATCAGATTTTTGAAATTGCCAGGGCCTTTGCTGCCTTGTAATGCAGTGCGCAGATCATCGATATAGCTTTCGTTTTGCGCGGCGTCGGTCATGTACAGGATAAAACCGGCGTGGCTGCCGTTGGCAAAGTAGCGGCGGCGAAACAGCGTGGCGGATTCATTCAGCCAGGTAGAATTGAGCGCCGACAGGTATTCAGGCAGGCCGTAAATCTCCTGATTAATATCTGGCTCTAATAAATGGAAGATGGCCCCTTGCTGAAACTGGTGCTCGTTGGCGTAATCAAGGATCTGAAAGTATTGCTCTTCTTTCATCCCCACCCGCATATATTTAGCCAGCGCATGCTTCAGGCCCAGCACCTTACCGGTGCGGCTGGTGATCTTTTCTAAATAGGCGTTGCCAAAAATCAGGTAATCCAGCGCAAACTTTGAGAACTCAGACCGGCTTAACAGCGGGTGCGGGATAAAGGTTTTTAACAGGATATTGCGCTTTACCTGTAAGGGGCTGGAATGGTGAACGGTGGCGCGGTAAGTTTTAGCCAGGCCATCAAACGACATCGGCGGCTCGTACCATTTGCCATTGTTTACGCACTCTAAGAAGTCCAGCAGCTCGCGGCGATCGAGCACGGCGGAAGGCTCGCCAAAGGTGAAGGCCACAGATTGATCGGGCGCTTTTGCTTCTGGCGTTAAGGTTGCTTTTGCTTGGTAAAAAGATTGTTTTTTCATTTAATAGATCGCCATAAAGCCGGAATTAGTGGAAGTCGAGCCTTCTAACGGCTCATTGAGTAGCGCGTGCATACATGCCCAAGCAAGGTCGGCGTGGCTCAGCTCTTCGGAACGGCTGGCCGAATAAGTGACATGCCGCCCGCTGGCGGTCATGGTTTTTTGAATTGCCATAAATGCGGCCGCAAGATCCGTCCAGCCCGCGTCAAACTCCAGGCGCCCATTGCGGATCACGTCTTGCGCCTTCATGACTAAGCGCCCTTTCATCTCCACGCTGTAATTGATGGCTCTCGCCGCTGGGTAGAACTGTTTAACCAGTTGATAAACGCCCTGCCCGATGCCGGTCGTATCAATGCCGATATAGGCCACGTTGTATTGGCTGCAGATATCCTTAATCCCTTGGGCCTGCGCGGCAAAATCCATGCCTTTCCATTGCCGTTTCTCCAGCACGCGAAACTTGCCGCCAGGCACCAGCGGCGGGGCCAGTACGATCAAGCCCGCGCTGTCCCCGGATAAGGCCGGATCGTAGCCAATCCACACAGGCCAGTAGCCAAAGGGGCGCGGGGCAATCGCCTTAAAGTCTTCCCACTTCTCCCAGCTATCCACCATGCACTTTTGCAATTCAGATAAGGGAAAAATACTGGCGCTATCGTCGATAAACTCGCACATCAGCAAGTTTTGATAATCGTTTGGGTTGTATCGTTTTTTAATCTTGTCCAGATCGAACAGATTGCAACCGCCTTCAATCGCGTCTTCAATCGTGACCACTTGCCGCCACTGATCGTCCTCACAGAGGCGGCCTTTAGCGAGGCTGGCGGGTTTTACATCGAGCTGAATGCGATCAGCTTTGGCGCGGCCTTTATTGAAGGCGTCACCCGACCAGAATGGGTAAGCATCGTGATTCAGGCTGGAAGGTGTCGAGAAATAGGTTTGCCGCCAGTGCGAATGCAAGGCCATACCCGAGGCGACTTTTTGGAGTTCCTGAAAGCGCGGAATCCAGAAATACTCATCCACGTATAGATTGCCGGTGTAGCTCTGCGCGGTGCGGGCATTGGTGCCCAGAAAGTGCAGTGTTGCGCCGTTTGGTAAGACGATGGGATCGCCTTTTAGCTCTAAATCGGCGGCGTCTTTGGCAAAGGCGATGATGTATTGCTTGAACACATGGGCCTGCGCCTTGCTGGCACTTAAAAAGATCTGATTGCGGCCCGTGGTCATCGCATCGAATAAAGCCTCCCGGGCGAAGTACCAGGTTGCGCCAATCTGCCGGGATTTTAAGACATTGCGAAAGCTATGTTTCTTGCCTGCCTCAAACCAGCCGTGCTGATAGGCAAACAAAGAATCCATAAAGGCGTCTTTGATTAAATCGACGTGCTCATCGTTAAAATCGTTCTTTGTGGCCTTCTTGCGCTCTGCCTTGTTGCGGCTGGCAATGTTCGGGTTTAAATCAGCTTCATTCCCCCCGCCGTTGTATTTATTGATCCGTGCGACTCTTTCCATTTGCCGCGAGAGCAAATCAATTTCTTTAAAGTCGATCCCTTCTTTTTTGTCCTTATTCAAAAGAAAGATATAGCGCGATTCCAGCGACTCTTCGACGCGCTCAATCAGCTTCTTTTTGTCCCATTCATCGCGCCGTTTCCAGCTATGCACCGTGGCGGGTTTTTCGCCTAATGATTCCGCAATCCGTGAAATACGCCAGCCCGACCAATACAGGTGGCGGGCCTCTATACGCGGGTCTTTGCTGTTTATATTTTCCATAGCCAAAGGCTAAGGCAATCAAAGACGGCTGTATTTTGTTGGCTTTTGTGGCTTGGCGATTCACACCGAAAGCAAATTGATGACCCTTTCTTTTGTGGCGATAGTGGGTGCCTTCAGGAATTAACCCCGCTATTCAATCAAATCGCAGAAGGGTCTATGGACAAAAAATTTAAATCATTTCGGGTCGCTACCGAAGGCGCAACCACCGATGGCCGCACCATTACCCGTGCATGGCTCAGCCAGATGGCAAAGAACTACAACCCGGCCACCTTTGGGGCGCGGGTGAATATGGAGCATATCCGGGGCATTTACCCGGACAGCGCCTTTAAATCTTACGGCGATGTGGTGGCACTGGAAGCCAAAGAAATCGACGGCAAGATGGCCCTGTTTGCCACGATTGACCCCACGCCCGAACTGGTGGCGATGAATCAGAACCGCCAGAAGGTTTACACCTCCATCGAGTGTGACCCCGACTTTGCAGGCACCGGGGAAGCCTACTTAACCGGCTTAGCCGTCACCGATAACCCCGCCAGCTTGGGTACATCCATGCTGCAATTCTCAGCCTCAGTCGGCGGTGCCAGCCCGCTGATGGCCCGTAAAACCAATAAAAACTGTTTATTTACCAATGCCATCGAGTTTGCACTCGAAGAAGAAGGAACGCAGGCCGTGTCGATGCTGGAATCTGTAAAGAATATTTTTTCTAAAAAAGCAGAAAAAGAAAACCTGCAATTTGCGGATATCCAGCAAGCCCTGGAAGCCATCGCCGAGCAAACCGCAGAAAACAATGATGGCTTTCGCACCATGGCAAGCCGCATCGATGAATTGAAAAACGAAATGGCCGAATTACGCGAATTCAAATCGAAGATTGAAAACGAGCCAGCGCATTTTTCAGGCCAACGCGACAAAGCCACCGGCGGCGCGGTGTCTTTAGAAACCGACTGCTGATGCACCCATACCCCGCCATTCCATAAAAACAATTCAAAACCAGAATAAGGAAACACCATGCGCAATGAAACGCGAATTGCCTATAACGCTTTTGAAAAGAAAGTCGCGCTATTAAATAATGTTCCCGATGCGAATAAAACCTTTACGGTTGATCCATCCATCCAGCAAAAGCTGGAAACCCGCGTGCAAATGTCGAGCACCTTCCTTAGCAAGATCAATATGCCTTCCGTCAAAGAAATGGAAGGCGAAAAGCTGGGGCTGGGCGTGACCGGCACCATTGCAGGCCGCACCAATACCAAAAAGGGACCGCGCAAGCCACGCGATGTATCCGATTTAAGCTCTGGCCGCTATCGCTGTGTAAAGACCAACTTTGATACCGGCATCAGCTACGCAAAGCTGGATATGTGGGCCAAGTTCCCAAACTTTCAGACCAAAATCCGCGATGTGATCGTCCACCAGCAAGCGCTTGATCGAATCATGATTGGCTTTAATGGTGTATCCGTGGCCGAAGATACCGACCGCGAAAAATACCCGTTGCTGCAAGACGTAAACAAAGGCTGGCTGCAGCAGTACCGCGAAAACGCCCCAATTAATGTAATGACAGAAAGTAAGCCAGGCTCCGGCAAAATTATTGTGGGTAAAACCAAGGTCAAGGGTGAAGACGACGTTACCTGGAAGACTGAAAAAGGTGATTACAGCAATGTCGATGCGCTGGTGTTTGATGCAGTAAATAGCCTGATTCACCCCGAGTACCGCGAAAATCCCAATTTAGTGGTGATCGTTTCCAGCGAATTACTAGCCGATAAATACTTCCCAAAAATCAATGGCGAGCACGCCCCGACAGAAGAAATGGCGCTGGATATGCTGATTAGCCAAAAGCGCATTGGCGGCAAAACCGCCGTCACGGTGCCTTTCTTCCCAAAAGACAAAATGCTGATTCTGCCGCTGGCTAATTTGTCGCTGTACTGGCAAGAGGGAGGCCGCCGCCGTCATGTACGCGAAGAGCCGGACTATGACCAGATTGCGGATTACGAAAGCGCAAACGACGCTTATGTGATTGAAGCGTATGAAGCGGGCTGCCTGATTGAAAACATCGAGCTACTGCCCGAAGAGCGCACAGAAGAAAAACCCGCAGAGGCAGGAAAGTGAGTCCCGCAAAAGCCCACTTGTTGCGCATGACGGCGGCTCAGCGCTCAAAAGAGAGCGGTTCGGGTGCCCATGTGAATGCAAGCGGCTACGCGCTGATGTTGCATAAGCTCGCGGGCGACAAGCGACGGCTTAAGCAGATCCAGTCCCTTAGCCGCAAGATCGATGCCAAGCGCGAAATGCTGCCCGATTACGCGCCATGGATCAGCGGCGCTTTATCCGCCCAAGGTGGCGGGCAAGATGAAGTGCTGATGACTGTCATGGTGTGGATGATCGACACCGGCAACTTCACCGACGCGCTGCCCATTGTGCGCTATGCGATCAAGCATAAATTGTTTCTGCCGGATCAGTACCAGCGCACCTTGGCGTGTTTGGTTGTCGAGGAAATGGCCGATACCGCGATGAATGGCCGGGCATTGGGCGAAGTCATCGATGTAGCCGGGCTGCAAGAGATTGCCGAAATCACCCAGGCCGAAGATATGCCCGACCAGGTGAAGGCCAAGCTGTTTAAGGCCATTGCCTACGGCTTATCTGAGCAAGACAAACCGGCGGCGGTGGACTACTTCCAGCAAGCCCTCGCGCTTCACGATAAATGCGGCGTTAAAAAGGATCTGGAAAAACTCCAGCGCGAGATCAAGAACATGGCCGCTGAAAAGTAGCCGACCGAGCGTACCCCGCAGCAAGAGGCAGGGGGAGGCGAAGCCTTTTAAGGTTCTTTCAAATCCCCCTCCACCTCTTAAGGACAGATCATGGGATTTATTGCAGCACAAAAAAGCGGCGAAAGCTTAGAGCCGCTGATTAAAAACAGCGGTTTCTGGCCAGATATCGATATGGCCGACGCAAGCTTAGCTTTACGCATCGATGGCACCGTTACCGAGCCAAGGCTAAGAATGGCGCTGATTGCGGCGATGGCCAGCGCCAATCAAGACCTACGCAAATTTAAAGCCAAACATCTGGCCGATGGCATCCAGAACTTAGCCGAAGTCGAAAGCGAAACACTGGATTGTCAGAGCGTATTAGTCAGCCATTACATCCGTGCCGTGTACTGCTTAGCCAGGGCAAACCTGATCGAGCGCTACCGCGATTTTGATAGCACCGGCGACGGGCACGATAAGGCAGACAAATTGCTTGACCCTATCGAAGACCTACGCCGCGACGCACGTTGGGCTATTCGGGACTTACTCGGATCAAACCGCGCCAGTGTTGAGCTGATCTGATGCAAGTCGTGGCCAAGCAAGGCGACACGCTGGACGATATTTGCTGGCGTATTTACGGCAAAACCGCAGGCGTAACCGAAGCAGCGCTGGCCGCTAATCACCGGCTGGCCGACTTGGGGCCACTGATTCCCATGGGAACCCTGATCGATCTGCCCGACGCCATCCCGCCCGAATCCAAAAAAACCATTATTCAACTATGGGACTAAACCAATGACCGAACCACTCACCGGCACCGCCGCCTCTTTCACCGTGTTTTTACTCACCATTGCGGGCTTGTTCTCAGGCATCCACGCCGACGTACTGATGGGCAGTTTTGCGGGGGCCGTGGTGTTTATCATGACCGCGCAAAAGCTCAGCGTTTTACAGAAGATCGTTTTCTTTTTGACCGCCTTTGTGGCCGGTTGCGTGGCCGCCAAACTGGTGGCGGATCTGATCGCCATTCCCCTGCCCGCTTCGATTGTCGTCAGCGAAGGCATCGGCGCACTGATTGCCGGTGCGATCAGTATGAAGCTGCTGCAATGGCTGATTGTGCGGGCTGAACACCCCGAGGACTTACTCAAGATCGGGGGCAAAAAATGAACCTCTATTTACTCATCAGCGTGCTGGCCTGCCTCTTTGCAGCGCTCAGCATTGCCCTGTTTAATCGAAACAGCAAAGCCCATAGCCTAGGCATTTCTATTTTTGCTTATGGCTTAACCGTCTATTACGGCCTGACTGCTATTCGCCTTCTGATGGGGATCACGGCCACCAATCCGGCACACACCTTTTTACTGTTGTTTGGCGGTGTTTATTTCTGCTTTAAGCGCGGCAACGTCAGCGATTTATGGGCCGCTTTGGTATGGCCTATTCAGAAATTATTAGACAAGGAGCCTCACATTGAACACCTCTCCCCAGCTCTCCCCACACTTCAGCCTGCGCGAATTCACCGCCAGCGCAACCGCCGACCGCCTCAACATCGACAACAGCCTGCCCGCCACGCTGCAAGACAACGCGACCCACACCTGCGAGCAATTAGAAAAAATCCGGGCAATACTCGGAAACAATCCCCTCATTATTACTAGCGGCTGGCGTACCCCCGCATTAAATAAAGTGGTCGGTGGCAGCGCCAGCAGCGATCACGCTACCGCCCGCGCCGTAGATATCCGCTGCCCAAAGTTTGGCACGGCCAGAACGATTGCAAGAACTTTGGCCGCCTCTGATATCGAGTTTGATCAATTGATTTTAGAGTCCCCCACACTGCCGAGCGCTTGGGTACATATCGGCTTTCGTAAAGGAGCCAACCGGCGGCAAGTGCTGACCAAGTTTGCAGGGGATAAAACCTATTACGCGGGGCTTAAATGAGCCGACTCACCGCCCTTGCCCTTATCGCTTTGTGCTGCCTAGCCGCGCTGCTGATTGCCATCAATTTGCACCAAGGCCAGAAGCACACAGCCGAGCTGCTGCAAATCGAATTAAACGCCAGCGAGCAAGACAAGGCCCAGCAAGCGGCCTTACTTGAGCAGCTTTACAAAGCCAGCAGCGACAACGACGCCGCCCAGGCTGATTTACGCAGCAGCATTGAAAGCGTCAATTCTGCCCTGCTTAAAAACAAACGCGCCATGGAGCAAATTAAAAATGAAAGCAAAGAAGTCAGGGATTGGGCTGATGCTCGCCTGCCTGCTGATATTGCCCGCCTGCGCCAGCGCCCCGAAATCGCCAGCGGTGCAGCTTATCGAGATTGGCTGTCCCACCGTGACAGCCTGCCGCCTGCCAGCGAGCCAAGCCCAAACAAACGGCGAGCTGAATCAAGCGATTGATGATCTGGAAGCCGCGTGGCACAGCTGCGCGGCACAAGTCGATATGGTGCTGCAATGCCAGCAGACCCCTAAGGCCGCCCCATGATTAAGCCCGCCAGCCTGCGCGATTACCTTTCTGCCACCGTTCAACACCTCGCCCACAATCCCGACAAGCTGGCCATCTTTATTGATGAAGGCAATCTCATTGCCACGGCGGGCAAGTCGCTTTCATTTGAATATCAATACACCCTAAACGCCATCATTCAGGATTACGCCGACCACCCAGACACCATCATGGTGCCGTTGCTGGCCTGGGTAAGCAGCAATCAGCCCGAGCTTTTTAGTAATGTAGACAAACGCCAGAACGGTATCAGTTTTGAAGCGGATATCCTGAACCACGACACCATAGACCTTTCGATCAAGATAAACTTGACTGAGCGCGTGGTGGTGCGAGAAGTAGACGGCAAGCCCGTCATCACCCATTACGGCGAGCCGCCGCTGGATGAATACGCGGGCAAAGATTGGGAGCTATTCCTGCGCGATCAGCCGTGGCCAGTTGAATGAGCGACAACTTTAAAGCGCTGGAAGGCTGGGCGGCGGGCTTATTGGGGAATCTAAGCACGAAAGAATTACGCGGCATGAATAAGAAGCTGGCGATGGAGTTACGCAAACGCCAGCAAGCGCATATCGCAGCCCAGCAAAACCCCGACGGCACGCCCTACGCCCCACGCTTGCCGCAGCAGCGTAAAAAGAAAGGACGCATTAAAAGGCAGATGTTTGCCAAACTGCGCACCACCCGCCACCTTAAAACCCAAAGCAGCGACAACGGTGCAGTCGTTCGCTTCTCCCCCAGCACGGCCCGCATTGCTCAAATTCATCAATTTGGCTTATCTGGCCGCGTCAATAAAACGGGCACCATCAAACACAAATACGCCGCCCGCGTATTGCTGGGATTTAGCCAAAGCGATAATGAACTCATCGCCGAGACTATCCTCAGTCAAATTAGCAAGTAATTTGTAAATTTGAGCGAGGTTAGTTAGCTATAAAATTTATTTCGCGGATAAAGATACCCTGCCGTTTATCAGTTTTTCATTTTCCCCTGTTTTTTGATAATCGTCGTGACGGCAATTTGGAGGCTGTTTAAAACGGCAGGAAAATGTCATGAGAAAGCTTAAAAAATCACGCTTTTGCAACATCTTTAAAAAGGTCATAATAATAATGATTAAAATCATTATTCATGTTTCAGGGCCGAGTAGCAGCGAGATTTATCCCCAGCACGAATACAAGTGTAGTGAAGACAAGAACTGCCCTCAAGCACAGAGCCCAGACTGCCCTGTGAACAAAAAAAACACTTCGTAGCATATTTTAAAAAACCACTCGTTAATGTAAAAAACCTCCTCACACCCGCCGGTGCGTGAACATCACGCACCGGCGCGGCACTATGGCTGAATGAATCAAACAGCCGAACATTCCCGAATTTTAGAAAGCCTGATCCGCATCGGCACCGTGGCCGAAGTGGATCACACCAATGCGCTCTGCCGTGTGCAAAGCGGCGAGCTGCTGACCGATTGGCTGCCATGGCTCACCCCTCGAGCAGGCAAGGTGCGGATCTGGAGTCCGCCCAGCGTCGGCGAGCAAGTGATTCTATTTAGCCAATCCGGTGAAGTGGGCGCGGGCGTGGTATTGCCTGGGCTGTTTTCAGATGCGATGCCTGCGCCAAGCTCTGCCGCCACCGTCACTTGCGTGGCCTTTCCTGACGGAGCGCTCCTCAGCTACAACCACGACAGCGGCGCACTCAGTGTCACCGGCATCAAGACTGCACTGATTCAAGCCTCCGATAGCGTCACCGTCGATTGCCCTGAAACGACCACCACGGGCAATCTCACCGTGGGCGGTGATCTGGTTATTAAGGGCGACAGTACATTTAAAGGCAAAGCCGATGTGCTGGGCGCATTCAGCTACGCCGCAGGCATGAGCGGTACCGGCGGTGAAGGGGGCGGTGCAACCACGATTACCGGCCCAATCACCCAAAGCGGTGGCGCACTCACCAGTAATGGCGTGGTCTTGCATGATCACACCCACGATAAGGTGCAAAGAGGCAATGACAGCACAGGCGGGCCGAAATAATGGCGGGCCTGAACAGACACAGCGGCCATGCGATTGATGATCTGGCCCATATCCAGCAATCCATTGCCGATGTGCTCACCACGCCACTAGGCAGCCGCTTAATGCGCCGCGACTATGGCTCTGAAATCCCCGCGCTGATCGATCAGCCTTTAAACGGTGCAACCCGCTTACGGGTGATGGCCGCAACTGCCACCGCGCTTAAAAAATGGGAGCCGCGTATCCGCGCCCAGCGTGTCACCTTAGAGCTGGGCCAGCCACACGGCGCACTCA
This sequence comes from Iodobacter fluviatilis, assembly GCF_900451195.1. Taxonomy (NCBI): domain Bacteria; kingdom Pseudomonadati; phylum Pseudomonadota; class Betaproteobacteria; order Neisseriales; family Chitinibacteraceae; genus Iodobacter; species Iodobacter fluviatilis. The sequence goes on along the minus strand of NZ_UGHR01000001.1, from coordinate 339,591 downwards.
GCGTCACCTTAGAAGCTGAACGCATCGATGGCCCGCGCGGCCAGCAGCCGGTGGCGCTTTCTATTCCTTTGCGAGCCTAAGCCATGAAAAGCCAAGAAGTAGACCTCTCCCGCCTGCCCCCGCCCAACCTGATCGAGGCGCTGGATTTTGAAACCATTTTTAAGGATCGCAAAGCGGCGCTGATTGCGCTCTACCCCGATGCGGCCGCCGTACTGAGTCTGGAATCTGAACCACTCACCAAGCTCTTACAAGAAAACGCTTACCGTGAAGTGATCCAGCGGCAACGCATTAACGAACGCGGCGCAGCTTGCATGTTGGCATTTAGCCAGGGGAGCGATTTAGACCATCTGGTGGCTAATTTTAATGTGCAGCGCTTTGTAATTACGCCAGCCGACCCAAACGCGGTACCGCCCACCGATGCGGTTTTAGAATCTGATGATTCACTCCGCGCACGGGGCCAGCGGGCCTTTGAAGGCTTAAGCGTGGCGGGGCCAAGGTCGGCGTATATCTTTCATGCTTTATCGGCGGATGCCCGTGTGGCCGACGCCAGCGCCATCAGCCCCAACCCCTGCGAAGTGGTCGTCAGCGTGCTGGCAAATGATGACGACGGCTCAGCCCCCGCTGATTTACTCAGCAAAGTCAGGCTGCTGCTATCGGGCGAAGATGTGCGCCCCGTAGGCGACCGGCTGACCGTGCAGTCGGCCAGCATCGTCAATTACGCCGTTACCGCCGTTTTATATCTTTACCAAGGCCCAGAAAAAGGCCCGATTTTAGAAGCCGCCCACGCCCAGCTTCAAAAATACATCAGCACCCAGCGCCGCATGGGGCGCGATATCCGGCAATCGGCCATCTTTGCCGCGCTGCATGTGGAAGGCGTGCAGCGTGTCGAACTCGTTTCACCGGCTAAAGATGTGGTGCTTGATGAAACACAGGCCGCGCACTGCACCGCCGTGGATATCACCGTCGGCGGCATCGATGACTAAATCCCTGCTGCCCACCGGATCAAGCAAATTAGAACGCGCTATTGCCCAAAGCTGCCAAGCTGGGCAAGAACTGCCTATTTTGCTGGCGGCGCTTTGGAATGCCGACACCTGCCCGAAAGCGGCCTTGCCCTATTTAGCCTGGGCTTTCTCTGTAGATCGATGGGACGAGAACTGGAGCGAGCCGGTGCAGCGGGAAGTGATCCGCCAATCGTTCTTTGTACATCAGCATAAAGGCACCATCGGCGCACTTAAACGCATCGTCGAGCCGCTGGGCTATCGCTTAGAGATCACCGAATGGTGGGAAGAAAACCCCATCGGCCCGCGTGGCACCTTCAAGCTGGAAGTCAAAACCATAGACCAAGGCATTACCGAAGAAACCCAGATCGAGCTGAATTATTTAATCGACGAAGCCAAACCGCTCTCGCGCCATTTAATCGAAATGAATATCAGCGTCGAGCCACGCGGCCTGATCTATATCGGCGTCGGCCAATACCAGGGCGAAGTCATCAACATCTACCCCAAGGCAATCGACACCCTATGAGCCAAAAATACTTTGCAATCCTGACGACCTACGGCGAAGCCCAGATTGCCGAAGCCACCGCGCAAAACAAAACCATCCATATTGAAAAAATGGCGGTAGGCGATGGCGGCGGCAACGACACCACCCCGGATGAAAACCAGACCCAGCTCATCAAAGAGAACTACCGCAGCAATCTAAACTCGCTCAAATCCGAAGCGGGAAAAAACACCGTGATTGCCGAACTCATCATTAAAGAAAACGTCGGCGGCTGGTGGATTCGAGAAATGGGCCTGTATGACGACAAAGGCGGCTTAATCGCCGTCGCCAATTGCCCGGCCAGCTACAAACCGCAATTAGAAGAAGGATCGGGCAAGGTACAAACCCTGCGCATGGTGTTTGTCGTCAGCAACACCGCCGCTGTCACCATCAGCGCCAGCCAAGATATTGGCATCGCCAGTATTGAGCTGGTCGAAGAAACCATGAAGCAGCATATTGCCGATGACGACCCGCATTCAAAAGACTACTACAACAAAAAAATCACCGACAAAACCAACGCCGACTTAAGGCAAGACCTCAGCGACACCGCAGTTAAAGAAGGCAACCGTGGGCGCGATGAAGCGATCCAGCACGCTGACGAAGCAGACAGCGCCCACAGCCAGGCCGCAGACCCTCACCCGCAATACACCACCGAAGGGGAAACCAAGGGGCTGATTGAAGCGCACGTCAATGAGGCCAACCCGCACGGCGAGCGCTATTACCTGAAGAGCGAAGCAGATGACAGATACCCAATACTTGGGGCGTATTTAGGAAAATCACTTTCTATCAATGGCGTGTACAACTCGAATGCGGAATTGTTCTCTGATGGCGGTTTGTATAACTGGACGCAAGGCGCATTCCACAATTACACCCAATTCCCCCTAGACAATAAAGCGACCTGGCTTGTCTCACAAAGAACTCAGTATTCCCAAGGCTATTCGATCCTGAGCAAGATCGGCACTTATCGCAATGGCTACGCTTACGGGGCGTCAATGGTTTTTCAAATGACGGGCGAGGCCGATTTAGCGCTAGGGCGCTGGGAGATGCGCCAAGATGGCACGCTTCTAACAAAGCACATGACGCTGAATCAAACTACCGAAGCCGCTGATTTTTCGCGGGTCGTTTTTGAAAAAAAGAACCCCAGCGCGACCAAGCAAATTTTAGGGGCGATTACTTGGGATTCATTCAGGGATGTTTCCGCCGTTTCCAATGTTGCGGCCATCTGGGCAGAAGGTGCAGGCGAGGCGGCCAATTGGGGCGAGTTGCACTTTGGCGTTACCACCAATGGCGACGGCAACCTGCCGACTAAAATCATGTCGATCAGCGATGGCCGTGTTCTGACCAGCCAGCTGCATACCTATTACTTAAAATCACGCGATCCAGCGGGCAGCATTGCAGATAGGGCCAGAGATTACGATGGCGTATCGAGCCTGCTGCGCTGGCAAAACTACGGCAACGGCCATGTGATCTTTGACGGCAGCAATGGCTTATCGCCCAAAGGCGGCGGCGTCAGCACAATCAATGCGACCGAGCCTTGGAAACAAAGCTACCCTGTTTTAATGGGCTGGAATGGCGAGAACACCTTCGGCGTGCGCGTGGACGCCTGCCGGACGGCTGACAAGCTGGTCGATGGCTCTTTCGGCGTACCAACCGGCGTCCCCGTCCCATGGCCCAGCAATACCCCGCCCGCTGGCTGGATCTTTTTACAGGGCCAAGGCATTAATCCAGCCGAAGCCCCTGTCCTTGCTTCTCTCTATGGTGCCACCCTGCCCGACCTGCGCGGCATGTATATCTCAGGCTGGGATGCGGGGCGCGGTATTGATCCGGGGCGGGAAGTCTTAAGCTATCAAGCCGCCAATGTCGGCGAGCATCAGCACACCGTGCCTTTTGATGATGGTGGCTGGTTATCTTATTCGGGTGGCGGCGGCCAGCCAGGTGTGAACTATGTACGCACCCAACCCAGAGCGACGGTAGACGGCCCGCAGGGCAGAACGCACCCAGACAATATTGCATTCAATTACATCGTTCGGTGGGGATAATCCAATGCTTAAAAATACAATCAAACCAGACAACACCCGCCCAATGCTGAAACCAGAAACCAAGCCCGTGCAGCCGGTTTCTTTCGATCAAGACGGCTTTGCCAGCCACGACGGCGTCGTGCCTTGCTTTTGCCACGACACCCGCACGCTGGAATATATCGGCAAAGCTGAAATGTGGGTGTCTAAAGATTGCGGCTTGCCTGCCGGTGCGGTGCAGGATGCGCCCAAAGTTCGGCCCGCTAAAAACAAAGCCATCATTCGAAATAAGGCAGATCAGTGCTGGGCGCTGATTGAAGACTACCGAAAGATGATCGCCTACCAAACCAGCGATGGCGCGGCGCGTGTGCTGGATACATTAGGCCCAATACCCGAAGGCTTCACCCTGCTGCCGTATTTTGAAGGGGCGGTCTGGAACGGTAAAAAATGGATCACGGAAGCTCAACCCATCCCGCTGGTTTTAGACCCACCAGCAGCCATCGCTGACGATCAATTGCTCGCATTAAATGAGAAAATCGAACGGCTGGAAGGCTTGCTGGCGCAAGTTTTAAGCGAAACACCCGCCTAAGCTTTGTCGTTCCCTGCTTCACAATCCCCAGTGAAAGCGAATCCAGCCGTAAACGCTCATGATGGCTCGGTCAATTCAAACCGAGGAAATCATGGGCGATCAATTCCACCATGGTACGCGAGTCATCGAGATTAACGAGGGTACGCGCACCATTCAAACCATCAGCACCGCCGTTATCGGCCTGGTCTGCACCGCCCCCGATGCAGATGCAAAATTCTTCCCGCTCAATCAGCCGGTACTGATCACCAACGTACAAAAAGCCATTGGCAAAGCAGGCACGAAAGGCACCATGCTGCGCACGCTTAATGCCATTGCTAAACAGACCAGCCCGATTGTTGTCATGGTGCGCGTCGAGCAAGGCAAAGACGAAAAAGAAACCGAGCAGAACATCATCGGCGGCACCGATGAAACAGGCCGCTTTACCGGCCTTAAAGCTTTGCTCGCGGCCAACAGCATCGTGCATGTGAAGCCGCGCATTTTAGGGGTGCCGGGCTACGACACTTTGCTGGTCGCCAATGAGCTGGCAACCCTCTGCCAGAAGCTGCGCGGCTTTGCCTATATCAGCGCACGCGGCTGCAATAGCGTGCAAGAAGCGCTGGAATACCGCGCCAACTTCGGCCAGCGCGAATTAATGATGATCTGGCCAGACTTTAAAAATCCCAACTGGTCCGGCCTTGATGATGAAGGCCTCGACTTAGCCGTCGCTTACGCCATCGGCTTACGCGCCAAACTGGACAAGGAAATCGGCTGGCATAAGACGCTTTCCAATGTGGTGATTAACGGCGTCACCGGCTTAAGCCAGGACGTGTTCTGGGATCTGCAAGACCCGGACACCGACGCGGGCCTGCTCAATGGCAAAGACATCACCACCCTTGTTCGCGCCAAAGGCTTTGTGTTCTGGGGCAACCGAACCCTGTCTGCTGATCCGCTGTTTATGTTTGAGAACTACACCCGCAGCGCCCAAGTCATCGCCGACACCATGGGCGAGGCGCATATGTGGGCCATCGATCAGCCGATGACGCCGAGCTTAGCCAAAGACATTTTGGAAGGGATTAATGCGAAGGGTCGCGCCTGGGTTTCAGCGGGTTACTTGCTGGGCTTTAACGCCTGGCTGGATGTTGAGGCCAACGGGAAGGAGGATCTGAAGGCGGGCAAGCTCACCATCGATTACGACTACACCCCCGTCCCGCCTCTGGAAAACTTAGAGCTGCGCCAGCGCATTACCGATCAATACCTGATGAATTTTAGCGCCAGCGTCGGCTAATCAAGGGGAATCAACATGGCTTTACCAGGTAAGTTAAAAGCCCTCAATTTGTTTATGGATGGGATCAACTTTGCAGGACAGGTTACGGAAGTGACCCTACCCAAGCTCAGCCGCAAGATGGAAGAGTACCGGGGCGGCGGCATGAGCGGCACAGTCGATATCGACCTTGGCCTTGAAAAGCTCGAAATGTCGGCGACCTACGGCGGCTTTATGCGCGAAATCCTCGCCAGTTTTGGCGCGGCCACGCACGACGCGGTGCTGCTGCGCTTTGCCGGTGGCTATCAGCGGGAAGACTCGGAAGAAGTCGATGCGGTCGAGGTGATTGTGCGCGGGCGGCATAAAGAAATCGATATGGGCAGCGCCAAGCCTAGCGACGATACCGAGTTCAAAGTCGCCAGCTCCCTCAGCTATTACAAGCTAACCCTAAACGGCAAAACGCTGGTGGAAATCGATACGGTCAACATGATTGAAATCATCGACGGTACCGACCGCCTCGCAAAAATGCGCAGCGCCATTGGCCTCTGATTAAAAGGATTTAAACCAAAATGAATGTTCAAGAAAAAAACCCCAACACCGTCGAACTCGATAGCCCGCTGATTCGTGGCGATCAGACCATCAGCCGCATTACGCTGATCAAGCCCAAAAGCGGCGCATTGCGTGGCGTGAAGTTGGGCGACTTGCTGCAGATGGATGTAGAAGCCATCACTAAGGTATTGCCGCGTATTTCAGACCCTGCGCTCACCGAGCAGGACGTCCGCAATCTGGACCCTGCCGACCTGCTGCAATTGGCCGGGATCACCGCCGGTTTTTTATTGCCGAAGGACGCCAAAGCGGACTACCCGCAAGCGTAAATTCAGCCATGGCCGATATCGCCATGGTGTTTCATTGGCCGCCTTCGGCCATGGACGACATGACGGTATCGGATCTGATGGAATGGCGTGAAGAAGCGCGCAAACGATTCAACCCAGAAAACAATATATGAAAAATTTCCTCCACCAAGGCGACTGCCTGCCCTTCTTAGAATCCCTCCCCGCCGCCCGGGTAGATGCGCTGATCACCGACCCGCCTTATGCCTCGGGCGGCTTACACATCGGCTCTAAAAACCGCAGCACAAGCGAGAAATACCAAAACAACGACACCGTCCGCAAATACCCTGAATTCACCGGCGATCACCGCGACCAACGCGCCCACCTGCGCTGGATGACGCTTTGGCTGTCTGAATGCCTGCGCGTTATGAAAGACGGTGCGCCCATTTGCTTATTCACCGACTGGCGACAATTGCCGCTGACCACCGACGCTTTGCAGGTGGCGGGTTTTACCTGGCGCGGCATTGCGGTCTGGGATAAGGGCGAAGGCGTGCGCCCCCAGATGGGCCGTTTTAGAAATCAGGCGGAATACATTGTGTGGGGCAGTAAGGGCGATATGCCACTGGCCCGCGATGTGGGCGTATTGCGCGGTGTTTATAAGGAAGTGGTCAAACAAAAAGACAAGTTCCATATCACCGGCAAACCCACCGATTTAATGCGCGATCTGATCAAGATCTGCACGCCTGGCGGTTTAATTCTGGACCCTTTCGCCGGATCAGGCTCCACCCTGCTGGCGGCGGAATTGGAAGGCTACGACTGGCTGGGCTGTGAGTTAAGCGAGGAATACAAAACCATTGCCTTAGAACGATTGGCACAGGAGCACTAATGAGCGCGGCGCGAAATTTACGATTAGAAGTGGTGTTAAAAGCAATTGATCAATTTACCGCGCCGTTTAAAGGGGTACTGAATCAAAGCAAGGCGGTATCAAAGCAAGTCAGCGAACTTAAAAACAAAATGAAGGCACTGGATAAAACCCAGGGGCAGATTGATTCATTTAAAAAGCTAACCCGCGATACCGCCCAAACCTCGCAGCAAATGAAAGCCGCCCAGGAACGCGCCACGGCGCTGGGCAGAAGCCTCGCCGCCACGGCCCATCCGACCCGGCAAATGAGCGCGGAATTTAACCGGGCTAAAAAAGAAGCGGCGGAGCTGGCCGCCCGCCACACTCAGCTGGTCAACCGGCAACAAAGCCTGCGCACCTCTCTGAATGCGGCGGGTATTTCTACGCGCAATCTGTCCCAGCATCAGCGCGAGCTCAGACAAAACGCCACCAGCACCAGCGCCGCCCTGCAAAGAGAACAACAGCAGCTGGAACGCTTAGGCCGACAGATGCAGCGCCAACATGCGGCCAGAGCAACTTACGACCGAAGCATGAACGCCAGAAACAATCTGGCGGGAGCTGGTGCGGGTATGGCCGTTGCGGGTGGCGGTGCGCTGTACGCGGCCAAACGGGTGATGGGACCGGGCTTAGACTTTGATGCGGAAATGTCCAGCGTACAGGCGCTTACCCGATTGGATAAAAACGGCCCGCAGCTCGCCGCCTTACGCAAACAGGCGCGGGAATTAGGCGCGGCCACCAGCTTTACCGCCAACGAAGCGGCACAGGGGCAAGGCTATTTAGCCATGGCAGGCTTTGATCCGACCGCGATTCAAAAAGCCATGCCGGGTGTGCTCGATTTAGCCAAGGCCGGACGGGTAGAACTGCCCGCCGCTGCCGATATGGCCTCCAATATTCTGACCGGCTTTAAGCTGAACGCAGATCAGATGGGCCGTGCGGGCGATGTGCTGGTCGGCACGTTCACGCGCTCGAATGTCGATTTAAGAATGCTGGCTGAAACCATGAAATACGCCGCGCCAGTCGCTGCCGGCCTGGGCGTGGATCTGGAAACAGCCGCCGCCATGACCGGTAAATTAGGGGACGCCGGTATTCAGGCCAGCATGGGTGGTACGGCCTTACGCGCCATTATGTCCCGCTTGTCAGCCCCGCCCAAAATGGCCGCAGACGCCATGAAAGAGCTAGGGCTGCAAGCCAAAGACGCCAAAGGCAATCTACGCGATCTGCCGACCATTCTGGCCGAGCTGGAAGCCAAAACAAAAAACATGGGCAATGCCCAGCGGGCCGGATACTTTAAGCATATTGCGGGCGAAGAGGCTTTTAGTGCATTGCAAGTGCTGACCGCGCAAGCCGGTAGCGGCAAGCTGCAAGCACTAATTGCCACTCTCAGACAGTCCGCTGGTGAAGCCAGCAAGAACGCGGCCACCATGAGCGACAACGCGGCGGGCGATATCAAGACGCTGCAATCGGCTTGGGAAGATGTGGGCATTGAAATGTTTGAAGGCAGCAACAGCCCCCTGCGCGAGCTGCTGCAAAATATCACCGACGTCATCCGCAAAACAGGCGAATGGATGAAGGCCAACCCCGAGCTGGCCGCAACTTTGGTCAAAGTCAGCGTATCCGCTGCTGCCATCGTGGCGATATTGGGCGGCTTAGCGCTGGCCGCAGCGGCGCTGTTAGGCCCGTTTGCCATGGTTCGGTTTGCCCTGACCTCGATGAATATTCAAATGGGTATGGGTTCAGTGTTAGCCAAAGCGGCCACATGGAGTTATAGCCTGTTGACCAGTGCTTTAAGCCTGGCCGGGAATGCCGCGCTCTTTATGGGCCGCGCCCTGCTGATGAATCCTATCGGCCTGTTGGTCACAGGTATCGCCCTTGCTGCCCTGTTGATTTACAAATATTGGGAGCCGATTAAGGCCTTCTTTGGTGGTCTGTGGGATCAGATCAAAGAAGCCTTTCATGGTGGCATTTCAGGGATCGGCGCATTAATCCTCAATTGGTCGCCGCTGGGTTTGTTTTACAGCGCCTTTACCAAGGTCTTCAGCTGGTTTGGTTTGGAACTCCCCGCCACCTTTACCGGCTATGGCCAGATGATGGTCGATGGTTTGTGGCAAGGGATTGCCGGTAAGTGGGACTGGTTAAAAGGGAAGTTCTACGAGCTGGCCAAAATGCTGCCCGAGCCGGTACAAAAAGCACTTGATATCCATTCCCCCTCCCGCGTGTTTGCCCAAATTGGGCGGCATACCGTTGCAGGTTTGGACAAAGGCTTAAGCGACAGCCAGCAAGCGCCACTCGATACCATTAAAAACATGGCCCGCAAAATGGCGACTGCTGCCGGTGGCCTGATGATTGGCGGCACCAGCTTGGGGGCCATGGCCGATATCCAACTGGATCAGCGCCCGCCCATGTCAGCCCAAACCAACTACAGCCCAGCGCCATCGATCCAGATCACGATTAATGCGGCGCCAGGCATGAACGAACAGGCGTTGGCGCAACGGGTCGCGCAAGAAATCGCCAAAGCCGACCGCCAGAAGCAAGTGCGCAGCCGTTCACGCTTAGGAGACAGCGACTGATGATGATGGTCTTAGGTATGTTTGTATTTGAGCTGGCCAGCGCCCCTTACCAAACTTTAGAGCAATCCAAATCATGGCGGCACGCCAGCCAGACGCGAATCGGTATCGGCCCAGCTAATCAGTTTCTAGGGCCAGATGCGGAAAGCATCGCGCTGAGCGGCGTATTGTATGAAGAGCTGAACGCGGGCGAGGTGTCTTTGCTGGCGCTGGAAGAAATGGCCGATACGGGAGAAGCGTATTTTTTAATTGAAGGCACCGGCTGGATTTATGGCGAGTACGTGATCGAAGCCATCAAAACCACCCGCAGCCTGTTTTACAAGAACGGCTCAGCCCGCAAGATTGAATTTAACTTAAGCCTGAAGCGGATCACATCCAACCCTCTCGAAAAAATAATAGGTCTGTTGCAATGAATGAAGGCCACAACGCCCCGCGCTTTAAAATCTTAGTCGGCAGCAAAGATATTTCTAAGCGGGTGAACGACCGGCTGGTGTCGGTTAACCTGACAGACAATCGCGGCTTTGAAGCGGATCAGCTGGATATCACGCTGGACGATAGCGACGGCCTGCTGGAAATTCCGCCACGCGGTGCCGTTGTCAGCGTGTCGCTGGGCTGGGCGGATAGTGGCTTAGTGGATAAGGGCCAATATACGGTGGATGAAGTCGAGCACAGCGGCGCACCGGATCAGCTCACCATCCGCGCCCGCAGCGCCGATTTACGCGCGGGCCTGTCCGTTAAAAAAGAGCGCTCATGGCATCAAACCACCGTGGGCGCGATTGTTGAAACCATCGCCAAACAAAATAAGATCCAGCACCGGATCGGGCCAGACTTAGCCGGGCAAGCCATCCGTCACATCGACCAGACCAGCGAAAGCGACGCCAGCTTTTTAAGCCGCATCGCTAAAATGTTTGACGCCATTGCCACGGTCAAAGACAGCAGCCTGCTGTTTATGAAAGCAGGCCAGGCCAGCACGGCCAGTGGCCAGCCGCTTGGCAAAGTGCAGATCACCCGCCAATCTGGCGACGGCCACCGCTTTGGCATTGCAGACCGGGGCGCGTATAGCGGCGTGAAAGCGGCATGGCAAAACACCAAAACGGCCAAGAAAGAAACCACCACCGTAAAACGCAAACCTAGGAAAAAAGCAGGCCCGGGGCAAGGAGAAGTCATCCAGGGCGCGGATGATAACGTCAAAACACTAAGACACGTTTACGCCAGCAAAACCAACGCCGAACGGGCCGCAAAAGCAGAATGGGAAAAGCTGCAGCGCGGCGTGGCTCAATTCTCAATCACCCTCGCCTATGGCCGCCCAGAATTGTTTCCAGAACTCCCCGCCAGCGTGTCAGGCTTTAAGCCCATTATCGATAAGCAAGACTGGATCATTACCCGCGTGGTGCATAGCTTAAGCGACAGTGGCTACACCACGGCTTTGGAGCTGGAAGTAAAGGCCAGTGAAGTGGACGGGTAAACAAAAACGGCGACCATCTGGCCGCCGTTTTACACTTGCTCTTTTATCATGCAGCAGGTGTAGCATTTAATTTAATACCCAAACCATGTAAAAGTTTCATGATCGTTTCATAGCGGGGCTTGCTTCCCGGAGCAAGTGCTTTGTATAAGCTCTCTCTACCTAATCCGGAATCTTTAGCAAGTTGCGTCATGCCACGGGCGCGAGCTACGTCTTTGATGGCAAGTAAAAACATAGCAGGATCAGGATCAGCAAGTGCTTCAGATAAATAAGCGCTGATAGTTTCTTCATCATCAAGATGATCTACAACATCAAAGGGGGTAAAAATAGTCATGATTTATTCCTCAAGGCTTGCGGCCATTACCTTGGCACGCTCAATGTCACGTGGTTGTGTGGACTTATCTCCACCCAGCAGCAATAAATAAATGACTGCACCACGCCGAGTAAAGTAAACACGGTAGCCAGGGCCGTAATCGACCTTCATCTCGGAGACCCCACCCCCAACCGGCTCACAGTCACCAAAGTTGCCATTCGTAGCACGGCGAATACGTTGTAATATTTTGGCCTTACCTAGCTTGTCTTTCAAAGAATCCAGCCACTTATTGAATTCATCAGAGCTGTAAAATGTGTTCATCAATTAAGTGTATTCAATTGGATACAAAACAGCAAGGGAAGTTGATCAATGGATAACTGAAGCGACCGCAAAAAAAGATAAGGGCATTGCCGAAGCACGTTATCAGGCCATCATTCAATCAATGAAAACAGAGTCATGAATAATATTGATACCACAATCCAGCATATCACCCCGGCGGGTGGCAACTTGTTTGCTGAGCTTGGCTTTGCGCCGGAAGAAGCACAGCGCTATCACGCCGAATCAAAAAAACAAATTGATACTAACTTAATGCTCAAGGAGCAGCTTATTGCAGAGCTAGGGTTTATATCTGGGCAGTTTTTGGTGCCGGATGACTTCGACACGATGGCTGCAAAAGAAATTGAGCTTTTATTCGGTGTGGCTGACGAGTGAAGTTTTTTTTGGATACACATACCCTGCTATGGGCGGCCTGAGCTTCCGAGAAACTGCCTGAGAGCGCACACGCCCTATTAAGTGATGAAAAAAACCAACTCTTCTTTAGTGCCGCGTCATTATGAGAAATGATCATCAAAAATGGATTAGGTAGGGAAGACTTTAGAGTAAACGCGCGCGTTTTACGCCGTGGCCTGCTTGATAATGGCTATCAAGAATTACCCATTTACAGCGAGCATGCCGTTTCTGTAGATAACTTGCCTGCCATTCACAAAGATCCGTTTGATCACATCCACATTGCCCAAGCAACGGTCGAAGGAATCACACTCATTACGGCAGATAGCTCTATTGCCCAGTATCCAGCCCCCATACTTAAAGTTTAAGTAAAAGCTGCAGTAGCTTTTGAAGCGCGCCAAATATTGCGGAATCTTACTCAATTTATCCGCCCGAACTCATCGAACGTCGCCAGCCCACTTACCAATTTCGCCACCATCAAACGAGAGTTAATGCTCGGTTGAAACGACTGGGTTAGACTGAGCGGCAGGCGGCTATCGGCCAGCAGCAGACGGTAATCGCCGTTCGCTAAAGCTGCCGCTCAATCGTGTATATTCCGATTACTTCACTGCACGATGTTGTTATAAAGATGCCTCTTCTACAACTTTTTTAGAGTTCTAGCCAGTGCAATTACCAGTCAATCTTCTAGAAGTCAGTATCCATAACAGTTGGAAATACCAAGCTGCATTTCCTCCACTTGGGTTTGTTCCGTTCTTCGAAAATGAACTAGGCAATGGTGATACTTTTGGTTTGTATTGGCCCATTGGGCGAGAAAACATCGAACCAATAGTTGCTGAAACTTGGCATGACTCTTGGCAAGTCCAACCCACGTACTCAACGCTAAGCTCCTTTCTTGCGGCATCACAAAAAGCAGAAGAGGAGTATCCTAAATCGCCATCTATTGATGAAGACCCTGCCTCGCCCCGAGCACTGTTTTACGCTGCAAAAGAAAGCGTAAGAAATCAAAACGTTGATTCAGCTATTATGCTCCTTGAGAAAGCGACCACTGTATTGCCTGAGTACACCGATGCTCAGTCTCTCTTGTGGGCGCAATATGTTCGTGTTGGCAGAACAGCAGAAGCGACCTCGATTGCCATACAAGCAATTATTTCACCGCCATGTTTTGGCGCGAGGCCTCACAAAGCATTGCGCTGGCTCTGCTCTCAGCAAGAAACCCTCTTCGTCGAAGATGACCCAATCTGGCAAATCCGAAACAAGCTCAAATTGGTTTATGGTGGCACAAAAGAAAATACTGACTATCCGTTGCTGCTCACCGCCATACATCAATACTTGTCTCAGTCGCACTTTGTACAAGCTGTAACACTCATGCAAACCTATGCCGCACTTTTATCAAGCGAAACGGTTTCGTTTCAAGAGCGCTATAGCTTTGAATCTAAAGAATTTTCCGCTTGGCAAGTTGAGGTCAGTTCAAAGCTTCCACACGGGTCTCGATATTTTCAATTCTAAATTAGAGTTAAAACCGTTCTGCCATATACCTTTAGCATTCCTGAGAGTCTGCTTTAATAAGTCGGCAACTTCCGCTTTGGGTCGGGAGCTGCCAGTGGTTGCAACTACGTGTGCATTTCGATGCATGATATAGGTCACTGGCGGCAGTCGGCCAACAGCAGACACTGATTCGTATTGTTTAGGTGCTAGAGAGATTTAACGTGAGAAGAAAAAAAAGAGCATCTATAGAATCCAAAGAACCGCCCGCTCGTTATCAAGAATGGATTAACTATATCTTTTCTTTTTCAGCCAGTTCGTTTTGGAGCTTAGATGCCGAATCCGAAATCTCAACATTTGACGCCACAGATACAGAGTTGGTGGATTTGACTACATACATGCTTGAAAATTGTGGCCGGGAGTTTGCCAGCTATTCAAATGAAAAAATAAATTCAGCTTTGGACTTCGTTTTCAACAATTCCTATTCTGACATTGCTTTCAACCTTATAAGTGACTCCGTTCCATTGGAGAGTCGCATGCGCTTGATTAAATCTATTTATTGCCTTTACTGCGATTGCTTTGATGCACGGTGTGCAGAAGTCTTGGGTCACCTAAGTGAAACGACGGACAATCCTTTAAACCAAGTCTGTTATATGTTGTGGGATGTCACCCCAATTGCATATTTAGGTGACAGAAAAAACAAGGAGCAGCTATACGATGCAATGATTGATGTTCTTGAAGAATGCCTGAGCTTGGCTAATCCTGCTTGTGTGGAAAGTGCACTTCATGGACTTGGGCATTTGTATGGTGTAAGCAAGGACAGAATCGAAAGTCTGATTGCATCCAAACTTAAAAGCAAAGTTTTTATACCACCTAGCCTTGAATCATATGCTGAACTAGCAATGAAGGGGCATGTTCAATAACTTTGCGCTTCGAGGATACAATTCCGCTTTGGTTCGGAAGCTGCCGCACAGTGTCCTATGCTGAGCGTCCGCACGTCGGCAAAACAAACCAAGCCCCTTTTTATCGAGGGGCTTTTGTTTGCCTGCTATTTATACCGCCGAACTCGCATTGATTGTCAGTACCAGAGAGTCATCCTTTTGCTCTGTCATGGCGGGCTGATCCACCGAAGAATACCGTACAGGCAAATAGTCCCTGCCCGTCACCACACCCAGCGCAAAAGACAGCAATATGCAGGCGGCCAAGAGTAACCGGGGTGAGGCCGCATAGTGAAAATGCTTGTGCTCAATCTTTATGTTTTTAAATGCCACCATACCCACTTCACCCAAAAATGATTGATCTTTCACTTTATTTAAACCATAAAAAAACCCGCAAAATTGCGGGTTTGATCACTTCAACGGCAGCACTTACGATAAGTGGCGACCATTCATTCAGCCATTCACATTTAGAATTTAAAAGTTTGCTTACCTTTTATCTTCACATCACCTTCAATAACCTGTCCTACCTTACCCATAAATTTTGGTTTTACGTCTTGCGACTGATCTGAGGCAGACGCATCGGCAACAGGGACAACTTGAAGCATGGCCAAAATGCCAGTTTGCACCGGCTCTGGAGCCGCACGGAAAGCAGAAATTAACTTTTGTTCTGTGTCGGGTAAGTTAGCAGAGCTACGCACACCCGTGACAATGTACTGAACATCAGCACCTAAATCAGAAAATGGCAAAAGTACCGAAACAGGAGGATTCGTTTTATTCTTTTCGTAACCATAAAGCGAATCAACTGAGATGCCAAGCGCGTTTGCAGCCATTTCTTGGGACAAACCAAGGCGCTTTCTTTCCTCTTTAAGTCGCTCCGAAACTCCGAGCATTCTCTGCTTGATGTTTGACAACTCCGATGATGTTACGGATAATCGATTCATAGATTCAGGCAAGTCGCTTAGTGACACTCTAAATAACCTTAATGGTAACTTAAACAATGATAGAAAACGAGGCAGGTGATCAGACGATGCCCAGAGCGCCGCGCGGCCTGCTCAGCCGCCGGGGCATCAATTTACGATTAACAACAATTGAGCACCCCGTTGTGGGTTCAATCGCAAAACAAGAATCAAGATCTGTTGCTTCTATGTGCCGGTTGCTGATCTTAGAAGGCTTGGCTTTTCGTGGGATTGAAATCCCAGCAGAAGAACTTAAAGACATCGAAGACATTGCACTTACCGAGATAGAACAAGCCGCTGCTGCTTAAGGCGCGATTAAGTTTCGTAGAGAAATATAAGCGCTTTACCCGACGAATGGTAGTCGTTTGTGGCTCTGCCTTTTGCTTTTGTAATTTTTGTTAGCTTTGGAGTAATCATCATGGCCGTAGAGATTCATTGCCCATACTGTAATTCTAAAACGCATACGCGAACCAGCGTCCGGATTACTCCAACAGCCACTACCGCCCAAATCGGCTGCAGAAGTTGCGGCGCTAGATTAAAAGTCGGCTTCCAGATCACCGAAGCTTGGATGCCTAAGTACAACGAAGATTTTGAAGTCTTTAAATGGACGGAATTCCCGCCCGCCAATGACGATAAGTTTAAGAAAGACCAGCTCCCCCTCGCGCTTTAACCCGAAGTAATCCCCCTTTTATCTGAGCCTTCCCGCGCCTGTTTAACAGCCGCAGGGGCTTTGTCACGTCTGGATAAAACATGGCCGCTCTCGCAAAGCAGTTACAAGCAAGGATTGATCCACCTGTCAGTGCCTTAGAGCCTAAGCGCTGTGTGGCAACAAAGATCAATGTGGATGCGCGAAGCCGGGTTTTAGCCATGGTCAGAAACTCCCCGGCCATGCCTTTGCCAGAAGTAAAACAAGAACGCCCTGCCTTTATCTATGCGGATGACGGTGAAGAAGTCCTCGCCACACTGAAACCACAGCGCAAGCCTTTGCCGGTATTAAATCAGGCAGAAAACCAAGAGCTGGCTGATTTATTGGCCTGGGCACAAAAAGCCGATGCGGCCATCCATGCCCGCATGGCCCGCCTGAATCAATTTGATCTGCCCCGTGAATCCGCCAAGCTGAAACAGATACGCGGCTTGCTGGGTAGCGTCATCGCAGAAGGTGAAACCACGCTGCAAAACGCTTGGTATGCCAAGGCCACCGCGCAATGAATCCTAAATTCAATTTACAAGCATGGCTGGAAACCGCCACAGACAGCGAGTGCCGCGCCAAGGCCAAAGAATTTGCCGTCCGTTGCTCAAATATTGAAGCGCCGCTGGAGCTACTGGAAATGGTGGTGGCTCGCGGCTGGATTGTGTTACCCGAGCACGGCGTGAAGCATCTTGATTACCAAAAAATGAAACCCGCCCAGCGCCGTTATGTGCTGGAGCTGGCCGCCCGGATCAAGTCCGATAAATGGTGGAGCAAGCGCTTACGTACCCTCGCCATCCGCGCCGCCGAAGCCCGTGCTTATTCCTACGGTATCGGCATGGGCAAAGATCAGGCTTATGTTAGCCCATGGAATTTAGAACGGATGGTGATCCGCGCCCAGCAAGGCGCGGTGGCCATGGCCGAAGCGGTGGCTATTTCGCCCGATGGTGAAGTGATCGATATGGCCGATGTACTGGCAGGCAGCATGGCCAACGGCAAGAACAAGCGTACCGAGTTGATTGTCCGCACCAAGGGCATGGCCGAACGGGCGCAAGAAATGGGCTACCGCGCTTATGCCATCACGCTGACGGCGCCAGGCTGCTACCACCGCTGCACCAGCGTCGGCGAAAAACCGCACTTAAAGCTGATCCTCAATAAAAAATGGAATGGCTTTAGCCAGCAACAAACCGCCAGCTATTTGACCCAATGCTGGGCGCAATGCCGTACCCAATTTAGTAAAGCCGAAATTGATTTTATGGGCTTACGCACTTTAGAGCCTCACAAAGACGGCACCCCGCACTGGCACTTAATCTTTTTTGTGAAACCACAGCACGCCAGCGAAGCCCTGAAGATCATCCGCGATAAGTATCTGCAAGCCGAACCGAATGAAAAAAACGCCCAAAAAGTCCGCGTAAAAATAGACCCCATCAAACCCCGCAAAGGCCAGGATATGGTTTACGCCGCCGTGGCCTATGCCATTGCCTACATCGCTAAAAATATCGACGGCTACAAGGTAGACGGCGATAGCGAAGCGGGTATGGATGCCATCAGCGGCGCACAGCGTGCAACGGTCTGGGCGCGTATTTTAGGCCGCCGTCAATTTCAGATGTTTGGCACAGCGCCAGTCACGCCTTACCGCGAATCCCGCCGCGTGCGCAAAGATGCTGAAACCCTGTTAGAGCAACTGATTGCAGGGGATAAAGAGCCGGCCATTGCTGAAGCCGCCAAGGGATTAATCGACGGCAATTTGCAGCCCTGTATTACTGAGGCCATGAAGGCCATGCGGTCAGGCCGTGCCGATGTACTGGCCCCGCTCACTGCTTTGCGTGATTTACATCTTGATGGCCAGATCGTTTGCCCTACCCGCATTTTAGGCAGCGCATGGGACGCCGCCGACAAGGGCGACTTTCGTGCCTATATGGTCGCGATGGAAAACGACCCGCTGG
Organism: Iodobacter fluviatilis; assembly: GCF_900451195.1. Lineage (NCBI taxonomy): Bacteria > Pseudomonadati > Pseudomonadota > Betaproteobacteria > Neisseriales > Chitinibacteraceae > Iodobacter > Iodobacter fluviatilis. The sequence goes on along the minus strand of NZ_UGHR01000001.1, from coordinate 321,402 downwards.
AGCTGGTGAAACGTGAACAGATCAACGGCTATGGCGAAGTGGTTGCGGTGATTTGCGGCGTAAAAAGCCAGCGTGGCCAGGTGCTCACCCATAAGGAAGGCTGGAAGGTGCAATGGGGAGCCAAAGGCAAAGCCCGGCTGGGTAAAACTTGCCAGGCGCAAAAAGGACCGTTTAAGGGCGCATCGCATATCGAATACAGCTCGCACGAAGTGGCCGAAATGAAACGCGCCCAAAAGCAGAAACAAGAAGCCGTGTTTTTAGGGGTGGCCTTTGCCGCTGAAGCGAAGCGCAAGCGTCGGGAGAGGGCGAAGCCTTCGACCCTAGGACATGTGGCATTAACTGTTTCCTGCACTTTGGATCAGGCACTTAATGATAAAGGCATAAGAAAAGAGAAAGCCCCGCCGGATCTGAGTGAACGAGCAAGAATCAATGCTCAGAAGTACGGTGCTCAGGCTTATCTGGACGCAAAAAATCAAATTTAAAGCATGACCAAGGCCCTGCTACGCCTGCCGCATCCAGCCCGACGTATGCAGCTGAATCATTCATCGATCTAAACAGGAATCTGAACCATGAGCGACAAGATAGACCAAGCCAGCGACGTATCCGAGCTGATGCGCTGCAACGCCATCGCAGCCCACTACGCCAGCGCAAAGCTAAGCAAAGATAAAACCCCTCAGCCCAGCGGGGAATGCCGCTGGTGCAGCGCGGTGGCCGTCAATGATGCGGTGTTCTGCTGCGAAGAGTGCGCGAAAGACTGGCAAGGGCATAACGCCACGAAACAGAAAGCCCAGCGCATCGCAGGCCGATAAAAGGACACTCCTATGCAAATCCTCCCAAGGCTTATCCGTAAAAGCGATGCCCCTGCCTATCTGGGCATGAATAAAAACGAGTTTACAAAGACAGTCGAGCCTAATGTCGTCGCCGTTCCTATCGGCATTCAAGGCGTCGCATTTGACCGGCTCGACTTGGATGAATGGGTCACGCAATACAAACAAGACGTCGGCTTTCAGCGTATCAATGGCTGCAGAGTACCAGCCGCCAATATTCCGAAAACAGGCCCCGTAGAAAGACAACTTAAAGAGATCTCAACATGGCAAGAAAGAATATCACCGGTCTTACGCTCCGGTCAGGTGCCTGGCACATCGACAAACAAATTAAGGGGTACGGACGACTTTGCGAAAGCACTGGCACAGGCGACAGGGAAGAAGCAGAAAGCTACTTAATCCACCGGCTAGAGGCTATCCGTAATGCCACGGTTTATGGCATTCGGCCAGAGCGGATCTGGCGAGAGGCCGCAACGAAATACTTGCGGGATAATTTAGAGCAGCCTTCTATTAAATTAACGGCCCTCATTTTTTCTCAGCTGGATCCGTATATTGGTAATTGCCCATTAAATAAATTACACGATGGAACATTAGCCGCATTTATTGAGGCTCGTCTATTGCAGGGGGTTAGCCATCGCACCGTCAATATGGCTTTAGAGAAAGTAATCCGGGTATTAAATCTAGCCGCTCGCAGTTGGCGCGATGAGCACGGGATGACGTGGCTTGATTCCCCCCCGATGATTGCCAAGCTAAATGAAAAAGAAACCGCCCGCGAGCCATACCCTCTTAATTTTGATGAGCAGCGATATTTAATGATCGAACTGCCAGAGCATTTAAAGAGAATGGCATTGTTTAAAGTGAATGTTGGAGTACGGGAACAAGAGGTGTGCAAATTGCGCTGGGAATGGGAAGTAAAAATCCCAGAATTAAATACCAGCGTTTTTGTAGTGCCTTGGAATTTTGGCGGAAGAGATGGCGCACGCGGTGTAAAAAATGGAGATGACCGAGTAATCATTTTAAATGAGATGGCAAAACAGGTTATAAGCAATCAGCGCGGAATTGATGAGGAATGGGTATTCCCATATGAAGGCCGGTGTCTTGCAAGAATGAATGATCACGCCTGGCGTAAAGCAAGAAACAGGGCAGCAGAGCGGATGGCCGAAGAAACTAAGCGGCCTTTCTGCGAAGGACTCGCCAATGTGAGGGTGCACGACTTAAAGCACACCTTTGGCCGTCGCTTACGGGCAGCGGGTGTAAGCCATGAAGACCGGCAGGTGTTGCTAGGCCATACAAATGGAAACGTCACCACACACTATTCTGCGGCTGAATTAAGCCAACTGATCGATGCCGCAAACAAGGTGACAGAAGACCTGTCCCGCAAAACTCCCGCACTTACCTTAATCAGAAGCACAAAAAGAAAAAAGGCCACTTAAAAAGTGACCTTTAATCAAAGACTTAAGTTGGTCGGAATGAGAGGATTCGAACCTCCGACCCCTTGCACCCCATGCAAGTGCGCTACCGGGCTGCGCCACATTCCGAACTCAGGGCGTATTATACCTTACGCCCCCTTGCCTGGCTAGTCATCTAACCAAGCAAGTAGTGCTTCTAATTCATGACGTAATTCTGTCACTGTTGCGCCCTCTTCCACACCATCAGCTTCTCCTCGAAGCGCTGATAATTGGTTGCGGGCACCGCTTATGGTAAAGCCTTGCTCGTAAAGCAGTGAGCGGATCCGCCGCACCAACAGTACTTCATGGTGCTGATAGTAGCGTCGGTTTCCGCGCCGCTTTACCGGCTTTAATTGCGTGAATTCCTGCTCCCAGTAACGCAGCACATGCGGTTTTACACCGCATAGCTCGCTAACCTCACCAATGGTGAAGTAGCGTTTCGCAGGGATTGAAGGCAGTTCACTGGTCGGTATGACGAGGTTGGTGCTTTGCATAGTGACTTTCGACCATTCCCTTCAGCTTTTGACTGGCGTGAAATGTCACCACGCGCCGGGCGGAGATTGGGATTTCTTCGCCTGTTTTAGGATTACGCCCAGGACGTTGCGGCTTGTCTCTGAGCTGAAAATTGCCAAAGCCGGAGAGTTTTACCGAATCGCCCTCGGAAAGGGACGTACGGATCTCCTCAAAGAAGGCTTCGACCATGTCTTTGGCTTCACGCTTATTTAAACCAACCTTATCGAACAACATATCGGCTAAGTCAGCTTTAGTAAGCGTCATCATTGTAGTGGGGGTATACTGCATTAGCATTAGACTCTCAGCGTCGCACCGCTTGCTTCGGCAGCACGGATCATATCCGCGACTACAGCGTCGACTTCCTCATCAGTAAGAGTTTTGTGAGTATCTTGCATTAACATCTTGAAAGCAAGGCTTTTTTTACCTTCTGGAACGCCCTTTCCACGGTAGACATCAAACACTTCTGATGCTATTAGGAGCGGGTTTTTCAGCTTGGCGAATGCTGCTTGCAGTGTTGCCACAGACAAGCTTTCATCTGCCAGTAAGGCAAGGTCACGGCGAACAACTTGCAGCTTGGATACTGGCTTAGCTGTAAGTGTTTCAACACTTACAAGCGCTTCCACATCCAATTCAAACAAGACAGGCGCTGTGCCTAAATCGTACGATTGCACCCATTTAGGATGCAGCTCGCCAATCACTCCAACCACGATACCATTGAGTAAAACCTCGGCAGCGCGGCCAGGATGTAGGGCTGGATGATCAACACGACGGAAATCTGCTTTGCGCGGAGCAAGCAAGGCTTCCACATCGGCTTTTACATCATAAAAATCAACATATTGCTTGGCTACGCCCCATTGCTCTGCACTGCGGTGGCCCCAAGCCAAGCCCGCGATTTTCTCTGGCTGGGCATCTGCTGCCGTGCCATTAAATACGCGGGCCAGCTCAAATAAGCGCACACGCTCTTGCTTGCGTTTTTGATTACCTTGCAGAGCTGAGATCAAACCACCAAATAGACTGGAGCGCATCACGCTCATCTGGCTGGCGATAGGGTTCAACAATTTAACTGGGCTGATGTTACCCGCAAAATCGGCTTCCCATTTTTCTTCAACAAAGGCGTAGCTGATGGCTTCGAAATAATCGCGAGCCACCATAATTGATTTCAGTGCGGCCTTTTCACGACGATCGCCCTGCTGCGGCAGCATCACTTGGCGTGATGCAGACGGTGCAACAGGAATATTGTCGTAGCCAAATAAGCGGGCAATTTCTTCGATTAAGTCTTCTTCGATTTCGATGTCAAAGCGAAATGAAGGTGGCGTGACGGTGATCACATCACCCGCCAGCGATGTTGGCAGAGCTAGGCGCGCCAACAATGCGAGAATTTCATCTGCGGATAACTGAATACCTAAAACTTTAGCCACACGCGATACACGCAGCGTGACGGCTGGGCGTGCTGGCAGCTCAGCCTTTGCTTCGGTAACCGGGCCGGCTTCACCGCCACAGATCTCCAGAATCAACTGCGTAGCGCGCTCAAGCGCATTCACTACATTGGCAAAGTCGATACCGCGCTCGAAGCGATGCGAGCTGTCTGAGCTAAAACCCACGCGACGTGAGCGGCCCGCAATCGTGGCAGGCGCAAAGAAGGCGGATTCTAAAAAGATATTTTGTGTGCCAGCGACGACAGACGATGCCAAGCCACCCATAATACCAGCGAGCGCTAAGGGCTGTGCCTCATCGGCAATCACCAGCATATCGGCGTCAAGCGTCAGCTCTTTTTCATTGAGTAGGGTAATTTTTTCGCCCTGCTGAGCAAAACGTGCCTGAATGCCACCTTGCAGCTTATCCGCATCAAAGGCGTGCATTGGCTGACCAAGCTCTAGCAAGACGTAGTTTGTAACGTCAACAATCGCCGAGATAGAGCGTAAGCCTGAACGCTCTAAGCGTTGCTTCATCCAATCTGGAGTATCAGCCGCTTGATTTACATTTTTGATCACACGACCCGCATAACGTGGGCACGCAGCGCCTGCATTCAGGGCTACGGCAATCACATCATCACACGCAGGCACGACAGCGTTAATTTCAACCGGATTAAGCACGGCATCCGTTAGAGCAGCCACTTCGCGCGCAATGCCTTTAATCGACAAGCAATCAGTACGGTTTGGAGTGAGCTTTAAAGTCAGCAAGCGATCATCAAGCTGCAGGTATTCGCGAATTGGCATACCAACTGGCGCATCGCTTGGCAAAATCATCAGCCCGTCAACATCGCTTGGCATACCTAATTCGTCGCCAGAACACAGCATCCCAAAGGATTCAACCCCACGAACCTTAGCTTTTTTGATATTAAAATCGCCAGGTAAAGCGGCACCGACGCGAGCGCATGGCACTTTAATGCCAGGAGCGACATTAGGCGCGCCACACACAATTTGCAGTGGCTCAGCCTCGCCCACATTTACGCTGCAAACATTCAGCTTATCGGCGTTTTCATGCTTGGTAACAGACAATACCTCTGCCACAAACACTTGAGTAAACTCAGGGGCAGCAGGGTCATTTTCTTCTACTTCTAAACCGGCCATTGTTAACAAATGGGCCAGCTGCTCAGAATTTAGGGCTGGATTTACCCAGCTACGCAACCATTGTTCAGAAAATTTCATCACTCGCACCTACAGATGCGCGGACGATACAACATCCGCTGTAGAAAGCCAGCCAAAACAGATCTCTTAAAGAGCTACTTTAGCTGCGCCACTTTTCAACTTATTACTTGAACTGTTCGAGGAAGGAAATATCGTTCTCGAAGAAGAGGCGTAAATCATTTACGCCGTAATACAGCATCGCGAAACGATCCAGACCAATGCCGAAAGCAAAGCCGGTGAATTTTTCGCTATCAATACCTACATTCTTCAGCACATTGGGGTGCACCATGCCGCAACCGCCAACTTCCATCCAGCCCTTGGACCACTTTACGTCGATCTCAGCCGAAGGCTCGGTAAATGGGAAGAATGAGGGGCGAAAGCGCACTTCCAGATCATCACGCTCAAAGAACTGGCGCAAAAAGCTGACAATCACACTTTTTAAATCGGCAAATGACACATCCTGATCAACCCACAGGCCTTCCATCTGATGGAACATCGGCGAATGTGTGGCGTCAGAATCAACACGGTAAACACGGCCCGGCGCGATAATCTTAATCGGCGGCTCATGGCTTTCCATATAACGCGCTTGAATCGGGGAAGTATGCGTGCGCAACACTTCGCCACCTTCTACATAAAAGGTGTCTTGCATGCCGCGGGCAGGATGATCAGGCGGCAGATTCAAGGCTTCAAAATTATAAAAATCTGTTTCGATTTCGGGGCCATCGGCCACTGCGAAACCCATAGAGTGAAACAATGCTTCAATGCGCTCACGCACCTTGGTCACCGGATGCAAACCACCTGCGGCAAGCCCACGGCCCGGCAAAGTGACATCCAGCGCTTCAGCGGCCAGCTGCTTTGCCAACTTTTCATTGGCAAGCGCTTCACGGCGCGCATTCAGCGAGGCTTCAAAAGCTTGTTTAGCCTGATTAACAATTGCACCAAAAGATTTTTTTTCTTCGGGCGGCAAGGTGGCTAACTGTTTTAAGAGCGCAGAAATCTCGCCCTGCTTGCCAATAAATTGCGCCTTGGCATTTTCAAGTTCGTTCGGGTCATTGGTTGCATTTAATGCAGCCAGGCCTTTTTCCAGAATCGCTTGTACGTTATCAACCATGATCTTGCGGCAATCTCAGGCAAATTGTTTTGCTTAAACTGACATTTCAATAAAGAAAACCAGCAAAAGCACCCCTTCGGATAAACCAAAGGAATAAAAAAGGGAGGCCAGAAGCCTCCCCCTCTTGTCGACCAGCCGATTAGGCGGCTAGTTTCGCCTTAGCTACTTCAACAAACTGAGCAAAAGCCGGTTTGTCAAAAATAGCCATATCAGCGAGAACCTTACGGTCAACTTCAATACCCGCTTTCTTCAGACCGTTCATGAAACGGCTGTAAGCCAGGCCGCACTCACGGGAAGCTGCGTTGATACGCGCAATCCATAGGCGACGGAACTGACGTTTTTTCTGACGACGATCACGGTAGGCGTATTGACCTGCCTTCATGACAGCCTGTTTGGCTACACGATAGACATTTTTACGACGACCACGGTAGCCTTTGGCCAGAGCGAGGATCTTTTTATGACGAGCGCGAGCTGTAACACCACGTTTAACGCGAGGCATGGTTCTTTTCCTTTAGTTATGCGTAGGGCAACATTGCACGTACAGAAGGCATGTTCGACGCATCGACCATGCTTGTACCGCGCAGCTGGCGTTTAGTCTTAGTGGTTTTCTTGGTCAAGATGTGACGCTTGAAAGCGTGACTACGCTTAACGCCACCACCACCGAGAACCTTGAAGCGCTTTTTAGCGCTGCTCTTGGTCTTCATCTTAGGCATGATGAACTCCTACTACTGAGTTAGATAGGGCGACAGGCGCCATAGCGGTTACCCGCTCTGCACTTAATACCTGCCACCACGCTTTTATTACGGCTGCTAGCTGGTTTCAAACAAACAACCAGCCTTACCAGGCGCAGCCGCTAGCCCGGTCGTTTTTACAAAAGGAAATTAAGCGGCTTTCTTTTTAGGAGCCAGCATCATAACCATTTGACGCCCTTCCAGACGCGGATACTGCTCAACCACAACCAAATCGCCCAGATCAGCTTCAACACGTTTCAGCTGAGCCATACCGATTTCTTGGTGAGCCATTTCGCGACCACGGAAACGCAAAGTAATTTTTGCCTTATCGCCATCGGCGAGGAAGCGGGTCAGATTACGCAGTTTGATCTGGTAATCGTTCTCGTCCGTACCCGGGCGGAACTTGATTTCCTTGACCTGGACCTGCTTCTGGTTCTGCTTGGCGGCGTGTTTCTTTTTCGCGTCCTGATACTTAAATTTACCGTAATCCATAATACGGCAAACAGGCGGCTGTGCTGTCGGTGCGATTTCCACCAGATCAACATTGGCCTCTTCGGCCAGAGCCAAAGCTTCAGAAAGGCTGACGATACCAAGCTGCTCGCCATCCACACCCTGCAAACGTAACTCACGGGCGGTGATTTCACCGTTAATCCGTGGTTCTTTATCCTGAGAAGCTATTGTGATTCTCCAAGTCATTCAAAATCAAAACCGCGCTATAGCCCACGATTAAACTTTTGGCATTTCCGACTGCAAGCGCTCAACCAGCGCCTCAATCGTTAATTGCCCCAAGTCTTCACCTGTGCGGCTCCGCACGGCCACTAGGCCTGCTTCTTTTTCTTTATCGCCCACAATGAGCTGATAAGGAAGACGTTGCAGACTATGCTCGCGGATTTTATAGGTAATCTTCTCATTTCTCAAGTCCGCCTGAGCCCTAAAGCCCAATGACTTGAGTTTTTCGCACACTTCTACGGCATATTCACGCTGTGCGTCTGAAATATTCAAGACCACAAGCTGTGTTGGCGCAAGCCAAACAGGAAATGCACCGGCATGATTTTCAATCAGAATACCAATAAAACGCTCCATCGAGCCCAATACCGCACGATGCAGCATTAAAGGACGATGTTTTGCATTATCGATCCCAACATACTCCGCGCCTAAACGCTCCGGCAAATTAGGGTCGATCTGTAAAGTACCACATTGCCACACACGGCCCAGACAATCTTTTAAAGAAAACTCAATTTTCGGGCCGTAAAACGCACCTTCACCCGGCTGATACTCAAAGGCCAAACCTTTGGAATCCAGAGCAGCAGCCAGCGAAGCCTCGGCATGATCCCAGCTTTCTTCTGTCCCAACACGTTTTTCCGGACGAGTGGAGAGCTTTACCAGAATTTCATTAAAACCAAAGTCTGCATAAACCTCTTGCAGTAAATCGATAAACGCAGCAGCTTCAGATTGAACCTGCTCTTCTGTACAGAAAATATGTGCATCATCCTGCACAAAACCACGAACCCGCATTATGCCGTGCAAAGAACCTGAAGGCTCATTGCGGTGGCAAGAACCGAACTCGGAAAAGCGCAACGGTAAATCACGATAGGAACGTAAACCCTGATTAAAGACTTGAATATGCCCAGGGCAATTCATCGGCTTCACGGCGTAATCACGTTTTTCCGACTCGGTAGTAAACATCGCATCATGGTAATTTTCCCAATGACCCGACTTCTCCCACAAAGAGCGATCCATCACCATCGGCGTACGGATTTCCTGATAGCCATGCTGATCGAGCTTTTTACGCATATATTGCTCGATCGATTGCCATAACGCCCAACCCTTAGGGTGCCAGAACACCATGCCTGGCGCCTCTTCCTGCATATGGAATAAATCGAGCTGCTTACCGATTTTGCGGTGATCGCGCTTTTCCGATTCTTCCAGCATATGCAAGTACTGCTCAAGCTCATCTTTCTTTGCCCAAGCGGTACCGTAAATACGTGTCAGCATTTCATTTTTGCTATCACCGCGCCAGTAAGCACCAGCAACTTTCATCAGCTTGAATACTTTCAACTTACCGGTAGATGGCACATGAGGGCCACGGCAAAGATCAGTAAACTCACCTTCGCGGTACAGGCTTAATACCTGATCCGCAGGAATCGATTCGATAATCTCGGCCTTATAGGCCTCACCGATTGATTTAAAGTATGCAACCGCTTCATCACGAGACTGCTCGTAACGCTCCACAGGAATATCTTTTTTTGCCAGTTCGACCATTTTCTTTTCGATGGCCAGCAAATCTTCCGGCGTAAACGGGCGCTTATAGGCGAAATCGTAGTAAAAACCGTTTTCGATCACAGGACCAATTGTGGCTTGCGCATCAGGAAAGAGTTGTTTTACTGCATACGCCAATAAGTGAGCCGCAGAGTGACGGATAATCTCTAAACCCTCTGCATCCTTCTCCGTAATAATCGCCAACTGAATATCACGATCAATGAGATAGCTGGTATCAACCAGCTGACCATTAACCTTACCCGCCAGTGCGGCACGAGCAAGGCCCGCACCGATACTGGCTGCTACATCGCCCACGGTAAGCGGGGCGTCGAATTGTCGTTCAGAGCCGTCTGGCAGGGTCACGATAGGCATGTTTTATCCTGTGCTGCGCGTTTTAGATAAGGTTAGAAGGCTTTCAAAAAGAAAACAAACAGTAACAGATGCTGTAAAAAATGAACGAAAAAAAAGTGCGGCTTACGCCGCACTTTTTATAAATCAAGCCCCGCGCACACGCCGCCAGATTTACTCTGTGGTGGTGCTCGTTTGATTCATGGGGCTTAACTCCTGAAGTACGGTTATGATTTTTTTGCTCATCATAACCGATATTTTTTTTGGTAGGGTTGGTGAGATTCGAACTCACGACCTCTTGGATGTCGACCAAACGCTCTAACCAACTGAGCTACAACCCTAGCGATTTAACTGACTTGATACTGAACAACAAGATCAGAGAGAACGCATTCTAAACGAGATTTCCCGCCGGCACAAGCCAGAAATAAAAAATTTCTACCCATCAAACCCAAGAAACGAGGAGAAATACATTAAATATTTGAATTAAAAGTCATTTATTTAAACCCCCGAGAAAATAAGGTCTTTAGCTGCAATAAATCAGTATTTGCCAAACCCAGTCATACTTTCAAAAAACGAAAGGTAGCTCGTCAACAAACGCTGTTTTCTCAATACTGCTACATAACAGATACAAATAAATGATTTATGACGGTGAAATATAGACGGCTTGGCATATTTTGTTATTATTCACACGCCAACTTCATAAATATGAAAGGCAATCAGTACATCAACTAATAAGTCACATAAAAAAATAATCAGGCAAAAGAGTCAGATTAAGTCAGTAGAGGCACTTTATGCCTGAGCCTTGAGCACACCCGTTGTTCATTCAAATCCAAGACACAGGGAGTTATATGAAGCAATCACTCAAGATGGCACTGCTGACTGCAGCCATTGGTTTTTCTATGCCTGCTGCACAGGCTTCGATTATTAACTTTGACTCATTAAAAGGCGAGATTTATGAAGGGGGAGACGTTGTACAGGCAGATCCCTCTTTTAAATTATCTGTGCTGGGCGAAGGAATGGCGGGTGCAATTGCCTCAGCCGACACTTGCTCAATTATTGATTGCCCAGGTGGCAACAACACCCCTTACTACCTTGGCTTAAACGATGGTGGCCTGCGTATCTCAAACGATACTGGCTTCACACTAAGCAGCTTCTCAAGCAGTTTCACATCCCCTCTTCTGGCCAATATCCCTTTCAGCGTGGCTAATTTAATTGTTCTGGGTAAAGGCATCGGAGGCGAAAGCTTTATTGATAGCTTCACTTTGCCAGGACAAAACTCAAATGGGCAATGGTCTTTCAGCGATTTTCAATACACAGCAAATAATCGTGTGTTTACAGAAATCAGTTTTGCTTCTTGCCTGACAACTGAGGCTGGTGCATGCGTAGCTTTTGGCAATAACCAAGCGCAATTTGCAATCGACAATATTAATGTAGCAGCCGTGCCGGAACCGGCTGAATGGCTGCTGATGGCATTGGGCCTGGCAAGCATCACCATGATGATGCGTCGTAAGAACAAAGCTCAAAACAACTCCGCAGGGATTGCATCATGATGAAACGCAGCATTATTAATCTGGCCATTACAGCATTACTAACTGCGGGTGCTGCAGGCTTTGCATCTGCAGATGAGGCCCGCCTGCCTTATATTATTCAGCTGGCTGACCAGCCTGCCGCTTCTTATACCGGTGCAATCAGTGGCTTAAAAGCAACAAAACCAGTCAATGGTCAGATGCTGGATATCAATGCTTATGATGTTCAAACCTATATTAATTACATTGAGCGCAAGCAAAACAACGTAATTGCCAGCATTGGCAACGCACCTGTCGTGCATAACTACCAAGTCGTTTTTAATGGCTTCTCGGCCATGCTGACGGATGCTGAAGTAAGAAAACTCAAAAATAACGCAGATGTTGTTGCCATTACGCTTGATGTGCCACGGACCATCCAAACCAATTACACACCTAAATTTTTAGGCCTAGATAAACCAGGCGTTGGTCTTTGGTCACAATTAAATGGTGCGGCCAGCGCCGGTGAAAACATTGTTATTGGTGTGATTGATACAGGTGTATGGCCTGAAGATCCTTCTTTTGCTGATCGCGTCAATGCGAATGGCGAAGCGACACATGATGCAACCGGTACCCAAGTCTATGGCGCGCCTCCAGCGGCATGGAAAGGCTCTTGCGATAACGGCGAAGGGTTTTCCATTGCCAATTGTAATAACAAGCTGATTGGTGCCAGAAAATTCAGAGCTCAATATGATGCACTGGTTGCAAGCGGGGCAAAAGTACCGCACTGGAGCGACTATAACTCCCCGCGTGACAGCGATAGCCATGGCTCACATACCGCATCTACGGCCGGTGGCAATGGCAAAGTAGCGGCGGCGATTGGTGGCGCATCAATTGGTTATATTTCTGGCATTGCACCCAGAGCACGCCTTGCAACTTACAAAGTATGCTGGACATCGAATGACCCAGTTGTTGCAGCAGGCAAAAACAATTGCTATGGCGGTGACAGCATTAAAGCCATTGAGGCGGCAGTTAGCGATGGCGTCAATGTACTGAATTACTCTATCAGCGGCGGTGAGCAGCTCAATGATCCGGTTGATCTTGCCTTTCTGGCAGCAACAAATGCCGGGGTATTTGTCTCTGCATCCGCAGGAAACAGCGGCCCAGCGAATATGGTGGCGCATATTGGCCCATGGCTGACCACTGTTGCAGCATCCACTCATGATCGCGTACAGGAAAGCACCGTCACCCTTGGCAGCCGCGTATATAAAGGTGGGTCAGTAAACCCTGCTCCGCTGTCAGGCAATCTGATTGTGGCCAAAAATGCCGGTATTTCAAACTATGAAAGCCTTTCTCCAGCGAGCAAAACAGCACTGGATCGTTGCTATGGCGATGCAGATAGCGTCCCCGCAGATGCAAAACTTGATCCAGCCAAAGTAGCCGGAAAAATTGTGCTGTGCGATCGCGGCTCATCTGCTTTGCTCAATAAAAGCATAGCAGTTAAAGAAGTGGGCGGTGCAGGCATGCTGCTGACCAATGTTGCTGGCGGAGCGGCAACGATTACCGCGTTTTCACATGTGATTCCAACGGTCCATATCAGTGCAGCAGATGGTACAGCGGCTAAAGCTTACGTCGCGTCAGCGGGTAATGCGGCTCAAGCTCTGTTTAGCGCATCGGTCACGACCTCAGCCGGCAATGCACCTGTGATGGCTGATTTTTCATCACGCGGGCCAAACCGGGCAGATGCCAATGTGCTCAAGCCAGATTTAACCGCGCCTGGTGTGGATATTCTAGCCGCTTCACGCCCTGAATTGACAGAAGAACAGCGTAACCAAGTTGCAAATGGCGCGGCAGCCCCTGCCGAATGGCAATCGATGCAAGGCACATCCATGTCCAGCCCGCATGTGGCCGGGCTGGGTGCGCTACTGCATCAGCTGCACCCCACATGGTCACCTGCGGCAATTAAATCAGCCCTCATGACCAGCGCTTATTCAACACTCAACGACGGTCAGCCGGGTTTACAAAATGGTTTGCTGCCATGGGCACAGGGCGCTGGCCATGTTAACCCGAATACGGCTGCTGACCCGGGCCTCGTTTACGATGTAAGCCCACTGGATTACGACCGTTATCTGTGCGGGCAAAATCAGCTTAGCCCAAGCAAATGCAGTGTAATCGGCAGCATTCAGCCTTATAACTTAAACGTGCCATCGCTAACGGCAGCGAACGTACTAGGTAAATTTACATTCAACCGCACAGTAACGAATGTCAGTGACCGTGTTGCAACATATACGGCTCAAGCGTCAATCAGTGGCTTTGATACCGCTGTTTCTCCTGCCACTCTGAGCTTAAACCCGGGCGAAAGTAAATCATTCACCGTGACTTTAAGCCGTACCACCGCACCCAAGAGTGTTTACCAATACGGCTCGTTGGTCTGGTCTGATGGCACTCACACGGTTCGGTCACCTTTAACGGCAAAAGCCAGCCTGCTTGCAGCAGTTTCGCAGTTAAACAGCGAAGAAACCACAGGCAATAAAGTGGTAACGATTGCGACGGGCAGCGATGGAAAACTTACTTTAGTGAAGGGTGGCTTGAAAGAAGCGACGCTGAACAAAGCAACTGTTGCAACGGATTCGGCAGCAAAAGATGGTGTACGTGAATGCACAGCAGGTACAAGCACTGCGGGTGTGATCGTTCATTCATTTAGTGTCCCTGCTGGCAATCTGGCAACTCGCTTTGCACTTTACAACTCAGACACCACACACGGTGGCGAGGATGACCTTGATTTACTGGTTATGAACGCTGCAGGTGTGAAAGTGGGTAGCAGTGGAAGCGATGGTTCTAACGAAATGGTTCAGCTCTTTAACCTGCCTGCAGGCAATTACAAAGCGTGCGTTGTGGGTTATGCAGTCAAAGGTGGCACCACAGATTACACATTATCCAGTTGGATTGTGAACGCTGGTGATACAGGTGGCTCGTTTAAAGCGCTTGCTCCAGGCAAAATCTATGTAGGCGGTACCGCTTCTGTAGGCTTTAGCTGGAAAGATCTGCCAGCAGGTAAACGCTACCTTGCTAATGTGTCTTACCTGATTGACGGGGCAGCACAAAGTAATACATCACTACTTGTTGAAACCAATGACCCTGTCCCAAGCGCTACTTCAACTTCACGCGCGGTTAGTGCTGGTATTTAACTACGTGACTTGAGATCTTTAATGCAAAACGGCGAGCCAGTTTGGTTCGCCGTTTTTTTATGCCTAAAAATCAAATATGCCTAGTTCATAACACCCGCACTTTGTAAAACACACTGCTTTTGCCTGCATACTGCGCCTGGGTCGGCCACAAACTGGCATGCAGATAACTCACCGCTTTTTTTAATATCTAACACCCTTTGCTGGCTATATTTTCTGGCAAGCAAAGCTATTTTTTCACCCTGCCCTTCTGCAACAGACCATGGCAGATACCGCTCTGGGCCACCGCAAGACTGAGCCCCAATAGCCACGGTTCGGCACTGCGAATCTTGCACGCACCGAGCGCTGCCAATTTCTGCCCTTAAACTATGCAATGTCTCATCCGCAAAAGAAGAAGAAACACTCAGGCACAAAAGCAAAGCAGACCATTTAGCAATCATTGTGGCTCCATTATCGGGCAGCAAAACACAGACATACACTTACTATTAAACACAAAAAAGCCCAAACAATGTTGGGCTTTTTTTATCAGATTCCAGGTTTACGCCAGAAATAGCGCCAGACAAATCCAGGCCATGCAAACACGATAAACATCGCAAAGGTTGTGGCAAAGAAAGGCCAGTTTTGCGCGTGCACCGGAGAAAGTCTTCCCTCCAGTACCCTTGCCAGCAAGCCCAGCGCAAGATAGAGCAAAATCAGCTCTAACATGCGCCAGTGAAAACCCTTCACCTTTTTGGCCGGAATGCAGAAAATAATACGCTCAAAGAAAAAGGGCAGATTGGCAGCAATCAGCGCCAATCCACAGAGCAGATACACATTATTCATTACATTGGCACAAGAGATGAAGTAACGGCTTGCGAGAGCACAGACATCAAGCGATCAGGCATCAAGCCCATCACAAGCAACAATACACAGTTAACAGATAGTACTAACTTAGTATCAAAGCCAGCCTCAATCGGTGCGGTATCTGTTGCTTCGTCAAAATACATAATCTTAACGATACGCAGGTAGTAGAAAGCACCCACCAGTGAAAACATCACCGCAATCACTGCCAGCCATACATAACCCAGATTAACCACAGCCTGTAATACCGACAGCTTAGCAAAGAAGCCAACAAAGACCGGAATACCTGCCATAGAGAACATGACAAACATCATCATGCAGGCAAACCATGGGCTGCGAGCAGCCAAGCCTTTGAAATCATCAATCTTATCGGCTTCAAAACCTTCACGGGACAACAGCATCACCATACCGAAACCGGCCGCAGCCGTCAGTACATAAACCATGGCATAGAAAAACGATGCGGCGTAACCAATCGGGCTGGCAACCAAAATACCCAATAGCAAGAAGCCCATGTGCGAGATGGTGGAGTACGCCATCATGCGTTTCATGCTGGTTTGAGCAATCGCAGTCAGATTACCAATACCCATCGAGAGTACCGACAACACCACCAACATACCGCGCCAATCAAAGGCGTAGCCTTCCATACCTTGCGCCAGCAAGCGAATCACAAATACAAAGGCCGCTAACTTAGGAGCAGAACCAATCAACTGAGTGACTGGCGTTGGTGCGCCTTCGTAAACATCAGGTACCCACATATGAAACGGTACTGCACCCAATTTAAAGCCAATACCTGTTACAAGGAAGACCAGACCAAAAGCAGCCAGCATACGGTTTGCTTCACCACTGGCAATCTTATGGGCAATGACAAATACATCCAGCGAAGCGGTCGCACCATAAATCATCGACATACCGTAAAGCAACATACCAGACGCCAAAGCACCCAGAATAAAGTACTTCATCGCAGCTTCTGTGGATTGCACTGAATCACGCTGCAATGCCACCAAGGCGTACAAGGACAAAGAAAGCAACTCAAGGCCCATATACAGCGTTAAGAAATTAACGCTGGAGGCCATAATCATCATGCCCGCCAGAGCAAACAGCGTCAGCGTAAACAGCTCACCACGAAATAGACCGCGCACCATGCTGTAGTCACGGCCATAAATCAGGACCAGTGCCACGCCTAGGATCATGCCCATTTTGGCGAAATCAGCGATTGGATCACTAATAAACAAACCATTAAATGCCAGACGCGGAGTGGCCTGATAGCCATTCACAACGAGAAAAGCGGTTACCGCCAACACTAGCAGCGTTAACACATAAGTAATGTGTCGCTTGGCATCCGACACAAACAAATCAATCAGTAGTACCGCACAGCTGGCAAGCAGCAGGAAAATTTCCGGCATTGCCACCCAAGCATTCAGGCTGGTCCAGGTCATTATTCAACCCTATCAAATAATAGTATGGTGGTCCGAAGGTATGTTTCTACCTCTGGATAAAGTCGGGTATTCATTAAAATGAATGCCCGACTATCGCGAATCAGTGCAATTTGCTTTGTGATACATGCCAGATCAAATCATTGACAGACACATGCATCACATCAGCAAATGGCTTCGGATACAGGCCCATGCCCAATACCGCTACAGCTAATACAGCAAGGATTAGGAATTCGCGTGAATTTACGTCTTTCAGATGCTCAACATGATCATTGGCAACTTCACCGAATAACACCCGCTTGTACATCCACAGGGTATAAGCAGCACCAAAGATCAGCGTTGTAGCACCCGCAAAGGCGTACCAGAAGTTCACTTGAACAGCCCCCAGAATCACCATAAATTCACCGGCAAAACCAGAAGTACCCGGCAGACCGGAGTTAGCCATTGCAAACAGCATCATAAAGCTGGCGAAAATGGGCATCTTATTCGCCACGCCACCGTAATCGGCGATCTTGCGGCTATGTACACGGTCGTACATCACACCAATACAGAAAAACATCGCCGCAGACACAAAACCGTGCGAGATCATTTGCAGCAATGCACCTTCAACTGCGTACTGGTTCATTTGTGTGCCACCGGCAAACATAAAGAAACCCAGCGTCACAAAACCCATATGCGAGATTGAAGAATAAGCCACCAGCTTTTTCATATCGGTTTGTACCAGCGCCACTAAACCGATGTAAATCACTGCCACCAGAGACAAGGCCACAAACACCCAAGCATATTCACGCGCCGCATCAGGAGCAATTGGCAGAGCAAACCGCAAGAAGCCATAAGCACCCAGTTTCAGGGTAATAGCCGCCAGAACCATTGAACCACCGGTAGGGGCTTCAACGTGAGCATCCGGCAACCATGTGTGAACCGGCCACATCGGCACTTTCACGGCAAAGGCAAAGAAGAAGGCAATCAGGACTAAAGTCTGCGCGGTCATTCCCAGCGGCAGGCGCTGGAAATCGGCAATTTCAAAACTACCGCCCGTTTGCTGATACAGGTAGATAAAACCAACCAGTGTCAGCAAAGAACCGAGCAGGGTGTAAAGAAAGAATTTAATCGATGCATACACGCGGCGCGGGCCACCCCAGATACCAATAATCAGGTACATAGGAATCAGCATGGCCTCAAAGAACACGTAGAACAAGATCGCATCAAGCGCTGCAAATGCGCCATTGATCAGGCCCGACATAATCAGGAATGCAGCCATATATTGCGCGGTACGTTTTTCAATAACCTGCCAGCCTGCCAGTACAACCATCAGGGTGACAAAGCTATTTAAAATCACAAACAGCATTGAAATACCATCAACCCCAAGATGGTAGTTGATATTAAATGAAGCGATCCAAGGCATCATTTCTTCAAACTGCATGCCGCCGTGCAAAGATTCAAACTGCGTATACAGCGGAATGGTTACCAAGAAACTCAGCAAAGCGCCAGCCAGCGCCAACCAGCGCGCCGCTTTAGCGTTTTTGTCCCCGCCTGTCGCGAGTACTGCAAGGCCTGCCACGATCGGCAGCCAGATCGCGAGGCTTAGAAGATTACCCGTCATAGTCAACCTACTTGTTAATTTAATTCGTAAGGGGGATTCGATCTATTCAAGACCTTCCCCCCCGATCCCCGGCAAGATGCCGGCTTTAGGCCAGCAGGCCAGCAATCCACCATGTCATCAGGCCAATAGCACCGATAATCATGGCAAAAGCGTAGTGGTAGATATAACCAGATTGCAATTTACGCGACAACGCTGAAAACAGCCCCACCAGCTTAGCCGTGCCATTAACAAGCAAGCCGTCGATGATGAAGGTATCCCCTACTTTCCAGAACAAAGTACCCAGTACACGGCCACCCGCTGCAAAACCATTGATATACAGGTGATCCATATAGTACTTTTCATCCAGCAGTTTCTTGATCCCAATCGATGTAAAGAAGCGTTCCAGAGCAGCAGGAATACTTGGTTTTACCAGATAGAAATACCAGGATACCGCCACACCTGCTAAGGCCAGCCAGAATGGCAAGCTGGTCAGAGAGTGAATACCCATGCCGATTGCACCATGGAATTCTTCTTTCATCACTTCCATGGCAGGGTGAGCTTCATGATTTACAAAAATCACACCCTTAAAGAAATCACCGTAAAGCATTGGATCGATCGCAAAGTAACCAATCACCAGCGACGGGATCGCAAGCATCACCAGCGGCAAAGTGACTACCCAAGGTGTTTCATGCGGCTTTTGCCCCGGGGCTAAGCCATGATGGTGCTCATCAGCATGGTCATCTGAATGAGCATCATCATGTGCATGCGCGTCGTGGCCGTGGTGATCATGCGCCTTACCAAAACGCTCTTCACCGTGGAACACCAAGAAGTACATACGGAAAGAGTAGAAGGCCGTTACAAACACACCTGCCACAACCGCGAAGTAAGCAAAACCAGCGCCTGGCAAGTTTGAAG